>NZ_AYVK01000027.1:0-183465 GCF_000503155.1 Mesorhizobium sp. LSJC285A00 | reverse complement strand
CTTGAGCGGCGGCGGCGCTCGTACCCACCGCCAACAGGCATATGGTCGACAGCGCCAGGGCAAGACGGCGAAGCACAGGATCACTCCGGCGCTTTGTCGGGCATGCATTCCAGCGCGCTCAGCGTCCAGCTGCTGGTCTTGGAGGTGATGTCGGCGACCTTCCATTTGCCGTCGATTTTCTTCAGCGACCACAGCATTTCGCGTTTGGAATCATCGCCTTCCGCAAAAAGGCTGAAGGTGGCGGTGACTTCGGCCGTATCGCCATTGACGGTCTCGGCCAGCTTCAATGTCTTGGCAATCGACTTCTGGTCGAAATCCTGCGCGTCGAGGCCGGGATCGAAGTCGAGGCAGGCGACTTCGTCGGGCTTGTTCTTCGTTGCCTGGTCGTTGAGATCGAACAGCTTGGTCACCGGCTCGGTGAAGCGGTCGCGGTACTTTGCATCTCCCTCGAATTTCACCTCGGGCAGATAAAAGAACTTCACGGCGTTGGAAGCCGGCCCGGCCAGCACCGTCGCAGGCAAGGCAATCGAAAAGACAGCGGCAAGCACTATCGGTTTCATGCAGGATCTCCGGACGTTTGGCGGCAAGGCGGCAATACCAGACATCCTGCATATCGGCTTTTTTGCGGCTCATAAAGCCCCGGCTTGCACCGTCTCAGCCATCCAGCCAGACGTTCTGCAGGTCCATCTCGAAGGTCTGGTGGACGCCGTAGTTCTTCACCTTCTTGTTCATGTGGCTGTAGAGCTTCTGCCAGAAGGGTTGAATGATGACGCCGGAATCCTGCAGGATCTGCTCGACATCCTTCATCACCTCACGCCGTTTCTCCACGTCGATCAGCGACAGCGCCTGCTTCAGCTTGGCGTCGAAGTCCGGGTTGGAATAGGCCGATTCATTCCAGGCTTCGCCGGTGCGATAACCAAGCGCCAGCACCTGGACGCCAAGCGGGCGCATGTACCAGATGGTCATCGAATAGGGATACTTCGTCCAGTCGTTCCAGAAGGTCGAGCCCGGCAGCACCGTGCGCTTCACCTTGATGCCGGCGTCGCGCAGCTGGCCCGCAATCGCGTCGCCGGTGTTCTTCTGCCAATCGTCCTCGACGGTGATCAGCTCGTGCTCGAAATCGGCCTGCCCTGCGTCCGCCATCAGCTTCTTGGCGCCGGCCGCGTCGCGCGTCTTCTTGGGCAGCGCGAAATATTCAGGATGGATAGGGCTGACATGGTGGTTTTCACCGACCGTCCCTCGCCCGGCATAGCCGAGTTCCAGCACCGCATTGTTGTCGACCGCCATCTGCAGCGCGCTGCGCACCCGCTGGTCGTCATAGGGCTTGT
Organism: Mesorhizobium sp. LSJC285A00; assembly: GCF_000503155.1. Taxonomy (NCBI): domain Bacteria; kingdom Pseudomonadati; phylum Pseudomonadota; class Alphaproteobacteria; order Hyphomicrobiales; family Phyllobacteriaceae; genus Mesorhizobium; species Mesorhizobium sp. LSJC285A00. The sequence goes on along the minus strand of NZ_AYVK01000027.1, from coordinate 182,137 downwards.
GGGTAACGTTCGTGCGGGCAACCAGCGTGGTTGCCGTCGCAACCTCGGACTTCTCCAGCCCCATCTTATCCAGGATGTCGATGAAGTCGGCCGGCGTCTCGAAATTGAGGTCTATCTCGCCGGATTCGAAGGCGTTGATCGAAGCGTTGAAGTCGGTGCCGTAGTCGATGAACTCGACGCTGTCGAGCGGCGCTTCACCACCCCACCACTTGCCGTTTTCACGACGCTTGACCACCGCCTTCTGGCCAACATCGTAGGAGACCAGTTCGAACGGGCCCGTGCCGATCGGCTTCTTGACCGGGTCGGCGCCTTCGGCGTCGAAATTGCGGTGGACGACGAGCGCGGGATAATCGGTGAGGTTCGGGATCAGCGAAATGTCGGGCGCGCTGAGCGTCAGCTTGACCGTATTGTCGTCGACCTTGGCGATCGCGCCTTCCCTGGCCTTGCCCGACTTTTCGTCGATCAGCCCGCCGACGCGAGCGGCCATGGAGTTGCCGGCGACCTTCTTCTCGCACCAGCGGGTAACATTGAAGACCACGTCATCGGCGTTGAAGGCATCGCCATTGTTCCAGGTGATGCCCTTGCGCACATGCAACGTGTATTCCGTGGCGTCGTCATTGATGTCCCAGCTTTCGAGCAGCACTGGCTCGAAGGTGAATTCCCTGGTGTAGCGGACCAGCGGCTCCAGCCAGCAGCGCGAGATGTTGGCCAGTTCCACCCAGTCATAGGTGCGCGGATCTTTTTGTGCCTTGACCGACATCGATATGTGCAGCGTGCCGCCCTTCTTCGGCTCCTCGGCAAAAGCCTGTCCCGGCGCGGCAAGGCCGATCATGCCGTAGGCCAGCGCCGTCGATGCGCCGAACGCACTTGCCAATGCAAGAAACTCGCGCCGGTCCATACGGCCAGCACGCGTCTCTTGCGCCATCGCCTCGATGGCCGTCGGCACGCGATCGCCATTGCTTTTGAAAAGTGTCATGTCTTTCTCCCTTGCGGTTCCCATCGGGTCTTCGCCCGTTATCAACTCATTCGTCGTTCTCTTAGCTAACGCTGTCGGGCAGCCTCTCTTCGCGCTGCGCGATAAAGTCCCTGAGGCCCTCGGCAATGCCCTCATCGAGTTTCGGCTCTTCATAGTCGGCCAGCATGTTGCGGGCTTTCTCGCGGCCGCGCGTGTCGTGGTCCTTCGCCCCTCCGTCCTTCCATTGTTCGTAGGAGTTGAAATCCATGATGGTGGGCATGAAGAATGCCGACTCGTAATGATCGAGCGTGTGCTGGGTGCCGAGGAAATGGCCCTGCGGCCCGACTTCGCGGATCGCCGCCATGGCCTCCTTGAAATCGTCGAACGGCAGGCCGCCGGCATATTTATACCAGCCGACAAGCTGCTCGCAGTCGGTGGCGAATTTCGAATAGCCGCATGTCAGCCCGGCCTCCAACCAGCCGGCGGAGTGCCAGATATAATTGGCGCCGGCGAGGATGGCGGCATGCATCAGCATGTTGGATTCATAGCCGGCCTGGGCGTCGTTGAGCTTGGAGCCGACATGGAAGCCGGAGGTTCGCCAGGGCAGTTTGTATTTCCGCGCCAGCGCGCCCATCAGATACATCATCTGGGCGGCTTCCGGCGTGCCGCCCATCGGCGCGCCGGTCTTCATGTCGACCGTCACCATGAACTGGCCGTAGATCTGGGGCGAACCCGGGCGCAGCAGCTGGGTGAAAGCGACGCCGGCCAATGCTTCGGCATTGACCTGCGCCACCGCGCCGACGGCCGAGGCCGAAGTCGATGCGCCGCACAGCGCAAAGGGCGCCAGGATCAGCGGCTGATTGCTGCGCGCATAGACCTTCATCGCGTCCAGCATGGTGGCGTCCCACACCAGCGGCGAGTTGCAGTTGGTAATCGACACCAGCACCGGGTTGTCGCGGACGAACTCCTCGCCGAAGACGATGCCCGCCATCGCCATCGTGTCTTCGGCGCGGTCTTTGGAAGTAACGATGCCCATGAACGGCTTGTCGGAATGCTTCAGCGCCGAATGGATGATGTGGAGATGCCGTTTCGGCACCGCGATCTCCATCGGCTCGCAGATGATCGAACTCGACGAATGCAGCGCCGGGGCCATGTAGGCGAGCTTGTGGAAATTGTTGAGGTCTTCAAGCGTGCCATAACGCCGGTTGTTGTCGAGGTCGCGCACGTAAGGCGCGCCATACATCGGCGCGAAGATGGAGTTCTTGCCGCCGACGCTCACGGTGCGCTCGGGATTGCGCGCATTGAGGGTGAACTCGGACGGAACCTTCGCGACCAGTTCCATCAGCAGGCCGCGGTCGATGCGGACGCGTGTCTCGGACACGTCGGCGCCCGCCGCCTTCCACATGGCGATCGCCTCGTCGTCGCGGAACTCGCAACCGACCTCTTCGAGGATGGCGAGTGACTCCTGGTGGATCAGTTCCACCGCCTCGTCCGGGACCATCTGGTAGGTGGGAATCTCGCGGACCAGCGTTGGGAACGAGGTGACGGGGGCGCTCCTCAGCGCCTTGCGTCCGAGGCGACCACCGCCGCGGCGGTGGGTTTGCTCGGTCAGTTCAGCGGCCGGTGCGTTCATGGAGCCTCCTCATTCCGTCCAACCAAGTTAGCGAGAGGAAATATGGATGTGACGCTGGAAAATCCTGATCTCTTGTATAAGCTCAGCTTATGCGAAGCCTGCGCCACCTCCTGCCCTCGGCCGGCAGCCTGATCGTCTTCGAGGCGGCGGGCCGGCTGTCGAGCTTCACCGCTGCCGGGCGCGAGCTCGGCATGACGCAGGCCGCCGTCTCCTATGCGGTGCGCGGGTTGGAGGAACAGCTTAGCGCGCAGCTGTTCCAGCGCCGCCACCGCCAGGTCGTCCTGACAGAAGCGGGCGAACGCTTCCATGCCGACGTCTCGCTCGGTCTGTCGCATATCCGCAAATCGGCCGAGGATCTGCGCCTGCAGGCGAGCGGCGGCCATGTCACGCTGGCGGCGTCGACCGCCTTCGGCTCGTTCTGGATGATGCCGCGCCTGCAGCAGTTCCGCGACGAACTGCCGGGCATCGACTTGCGCATCCAGACCGCCGACCGTGATCTCGACATCATCGCCGAGGGCATCCCGCTCGCCGTTCGCGGCGGCGAACCGCGCGACTGGGCCGATTATCATTCGCTGCCGCTGGCCGACGAGGAGATTTTTCCGGTGGTTGGCGCCAGCTATCTCGCGAAATTCGGCATGCCAAGGAGCGTCGCGGAGCTGGCGACGCATCGCCTGATCCACCTCGAGGAGCCCTACCGCGAGGCGGCTAGCTGGGACGAATGGTTCCAGTCTGCGGGCGGCAGGCTCGACAACACCGCGCGCGGCCTGCGCATCAACGATTACGGCCTCGTGATCCAGGGCGTCATGGAGGGCCAAGGCATCGCGCTCGGCTGGCGGCATCTGGCCGAACGGCTCCTGGCGTCGGGGCTGCTGGTGCCGGTGACCGACCATGTGCTGAGAACCGGCAAGGCGTTCTATGTGGTTTGGCCGAAGAACCGGGAGTTGAGCGAGAATGCGCGGAAAGTCAGGGACTGGCTGGCGGCGCAGGCTTGAAATCGGTTGCAGCGTAGTCACTATCGCGGAGTTCCTTCACACCCCCCTCTGTCCTGCCGGACATCTCCCCCGCAAGGGGGGAGATTGGCAGTTCATATGTCGCGTCACCCTTCAAGCATTGAAGATTGGCGAAAGCCGTCGTGACATCTGATCTCCCTCCTTGCGGGGGAGATGGCCGGCAGGCCAGAGGGGGGTGCTGTCCCGCTGGCGTCTCCAATGTCCGGCATTCATTGAAGCCTTCCGCACACCCTTCGAATCCGCCTATAATACCCCCATGCCCATTCGCCAGCTTTCCGAAACGATGATCAACCAGATCGCCGCCGGCGAAGTCATCGAGCGTCCGGCGAGCGTGGTGAAGGAACTGGTCGAAAACGCGCTCGACGCCGGCGCCTCCCGCGTCGAGGTCGTCACTGCCGGCGGCGGGCTGAACCTGATCCGCGTCACCGATGACGGCTCCGGTATCCCCGAACAGGAACTGGCGCTGGCCATTGCGCGCCACTGCACCTCGAAACTTGCCGACAACATTCATGATATCCGCTCGCTCGGGTTCCGTGGCGAGGCATTGCCGTCAATTGGTTCGGTGTCGCGACTGTCGGTTCGCTCGCGCACGGCCGCAGGCGACGCTGCAGCCGAGATCGCCATCGAAGGCGGCCGCGTTTCGGCGGTCAAACCGGCGGCGGCCAACCGCGGCACCACGGTCGAGGTGCGCGACCTGTTCTTCGCCACGCCGGCGCGGCTCAAATTCATGAAGGGCGAGCGCGCCGAAAGCTCCGCCACCAGCGACGTGGTCAAGCGCATCGCCATCGCCTTCCCTGCCGTGCGCTTTACGCTCGCCGGCTCGGACCGCTCGACGCTGGAATTGCCGGCGACCGATGACAGTACCGAGGGCAGCCTGCGCCGCGTCGCCCAGGTGATGGGCGCCGAGTTTCCCGACAATTCCATCGCTATCGACGCCAGCCGGGACGGCGTGCACCTGACCGGCCACGTCTCGATCCCGTCCTTCACCCGCGCCAACGCGCTGCAGCAATATGCCTATGTCAACGGCCGTCCGGTGCGCGACAAGCTGATTGCCGGCGCCATTCGCGGCGCTTTCGCCGATGTGCTGCCGCGCGACCGGCACGCGGTGACCGTGCTGTTCCTGACGCTCGATCCGGCGACCGTCGACGTCAACGTCCACCCAGCCAAGGCCGATGTGCGCTTTCGCGACCCCGGCCTGGTGCGCGGGCTGATCGTCGGCGCCATTCGCGAGGCGCTGGCCAATGCCGGCATCCGCGCCGCCACCAGCGGGGCCGCCGGGATGGTGGCGGCGTTCCGGCCGGGAGCCGCCTCATACGCCCATGCGGGTCCTGCCAACGNATTTGACGGCGCCGGCTTCCGCGAAAACGACCAGGCTGCATTCGACGCCGGTCCGCTCGCCAGCGCCGATGCGCGTGCCGGCTCAGCCGAGCCGGCCGAGACGCTGCTCGGCACCGCGCTGGGCGCCGCCCGCGCGCAGGTCCACGAGAACTACATCGTCGCCCAGACGAGGGATTCGCTTGTCATCGTCGACCAGCACGCGGCGCATGAGCGGCTGGTCTACGAGGCGTTGAAGAATGCCCTGCACTCGCGCGCGGTGCCCTCGCAGATGCTGCTTCTGCCGGAGATCGTCGACCTGCCGGAGGAGGACGCCGAGCGGCTGGCCATGCATTCCGAAACGCTGGCCCGGTTCGGCCTCGGCATTGAGCGTTTCGGTCCCGGCGCGGTGGCGGTGCGCGAGACGCCGTCGATGCTCGGCGAAACCAATGTCCAGCAATTGGTGCGTGATCTTGCCGACGAGATCGCCGACAACGACACGATCGAGACGCTGAAGGAACGACTGGACAAGATCGCCGCCACCATGGCCTGCCACGGCTCGGTCCGCTCCGGCCGCCTGCTCAAGCCTGAGGAGATGAACGCGCTGCTGCGCCAGATGGAAGCAACGCCGGGCTCCGGCACCTGCAACCACGGCCGCCCGACCTATATCGAACTCAAGCTCGCCGATATAGAGCGGCTGTTTGGGCGGCGGTGAGCACAAGCCAGGTCAGGGCACACGCTCAATTCACCAACAGGCGATAATCCTTGAACCTATGAGAGAAAACGTAATCCCTTGAGTAACCGGCGCTACCGCCGCGAAAATTCACGGAGATTATCTCGAAGCTTCTCCCAACCTGTTTTTGAACATTCATGTAGATGGGAGTCATCAGCATGCCGGCATCACAATCGTCGTCATCGAAAGCGATCTCCTGAACGACCTTCTTTTTCTTCTTATCGATGACCCGCAGCTTATTCATGCAGACGAGAAAGCCCGCTTTCTCGTAGACCCCGGCAAATCTGTGGGTGGCTGTCTGCGCCCAGAAGGGAATCTCGACGGTGCCGTCAACCTTCGCCTCACCGGTATCGTCGAGGCTTGCGACCTTCTTCAGCGTGATCGGGAACTTGTCCGAGCCCTTGCTCCAAGTCCCTGTTGCGCCGCTTTCGCCAAGGTCAAGAGAAAACGGACATCCGGCGGTGCCAACGGGCGTTTTCGATCCCATGACCAGCAACCTGTCGAACTCCCTGTCGTCCGCAATCTCGCAAAGGAAGAGGCTGGTGCCACTGATCTTGCCGTACACCGCTATCGGGCTTTGCTTCGCGTCGTAGAAATAGCTCCCCTCGACCGTAATCCCGCTGCCGAAACTGTCATATCTCTGCAGCGATAGGTGGACGGGGTTAGGTCCGATGGAGCCTTCGTAGTTTTCGACCTGATACCAGCCCGCAGCGGCTTTCCCGGTCAGCAGCAAAACGCAAAAAATTGCCGATATGAACAGTCTTCCCATTCCGTCCCCCAGTGAAGGCAGCATACCACAGCTGTCCTTCCTCTGGGTGTCTGCATTCTGATGGAATGCGGTTCCCGGTTTGAGTCCGAAAACAGCTCAAATCATTTGTTTTAACGCTTTAAATTCACCACGATCACGCCGCCCAGCGCCAGTGCGCCGCCGAGGATACCAAGTAGCGTCGGCACTTCGCCCAGCCAGAAGAAGCCGATCAGGGCTGACATGGGCGAGACCAGATAGAGGAAGTTCGACGCGCGCGCTGCCGGAAGACGCGACAGTGCGGTTGCCCAGGCGGCATAGGCGATCAGGCTGGGCACGATGCCAAGAAAGATCACGGCGCCGATACCGGCCGTGTTGGCGACCGCGGCCTGCGCAAAGCCGCTCGGCAGAAAGGGTGCCAGGCAAAGAGCGCCAAGAATCATGTTCGAGGCCGAAATGGTCAGCGGGTGATGGCGGGCAAAGAGCGGCTTCTGGACGATCGTGTTGACGGCCGAGCACAGCGCGGAGCCAAGAACCAGCAGCGCGCCGGTGTCGAAACTCAAGCCATTGCCGTCAGCCACAGCGATGATGCCGATGCCGGCGAAAGAAATCGCCGTGCCGAACCAGGCCCAGCTTGAGAAGCGCTCGCCGAGCAATGCCATTGCCATGATGGCGGTGAAGATCGGGCTGACATTGATGATGAAACCGGCGGCACCCGCCGAAACCGTCAATTCGCCGAAATTGAGCATGACAGTGTAGAGCGCGACGAAGATGGCGCCGCCAAAGACCAGGCGCCACACTTCGTCGAGCCTCGGCAGCGCCGGGCGCTTGACGGCAAGAAAGATCGCCGCCGGCACCGCGGCAATGGCAAAGCGCAACGCACCGAGTTCCAGCGGCCCGAAAGCGGCGAGGCCGGCACGGATCGCGGGAAAGGCCGAGGCCCAGCCGACCACCGTCAAGGCCACGGCGATGGCCGCCGTGGTGTCCATCCGCTGTGTCGGATTCGACGTGCTGGTCGTTGCGCTCATCTGCCTGTCCTCGGGTTCCCAGAGTGTTGAAAGGCAGAAAGCGCCTTTTCGGCGCCGTTGACAAACGATCAAATCGAGGATCACCTGTGACTATGGATCACAGCTCAGACACAATGGTGCCGCTCGAGACCCTGCGCGCCTTCGATGCGGCGGCGCGAACGGGGAGCTTTTCGGCCGCGGCCGAGAAGCTCAACATCACCCACGGCGCCGTCAGCCGGCAGATCGCCAAGCTGGAGGACTGGCTGGGCTTGAAAGTGTTCGACCGCGGCGCGCGCGGCGTCTCGCTGACCATCGAGGGCAACCGCCTGCATCTGCGCACGGCGGAAGCCTTTGCGCTGATCTCCAGCCATTCCGACCGCTGGGTCGAGCCGCGCGGCACCGCCGTGGTGCGGCTGACCTCGATACCCTCCGTCAGCGGGCTGTGGCTGATGCCACGCATGGCGGCGCTGGAGAACAATCCAACCAAGCTGCGCATCGTGCTCGACGTCGACATCCGCCAGGGCGACCTTGCCGATGAAGGCATCGACCTGTCGGTCCGCTGCGGCCGCGGGGGCATTCCGGGCCGCATCTCGGTGAAGCTGTTCGAGGAACATGTCTTTCCCGTCGCCGCGCCCGGCCTTGCCCGCGAGATCGGCCGCGGCGACCCGGCCCGGCTGCTGAGGTTTCCACTGATCAACGATTCCGACGCTTCGGGTTGGCGTGCCTGGTTTGCCGCGCAAGGGATGGACTACCGCCCGCGCCCGCAGGATCGCCGCTTCGAGGACTACAATCTGGTGCTCGACGCCGCAGCTTACGGGCTCGGCATCGCGCTGGCGNACTGGCTGGACCGGCCGCTGGGGCGGCCGCGTACGGCTGCCGCCGAACTTTCACGCCGTATCGCTGTCGAGGCGGGGCTGGCGATGGACAAGATGGAAGCTTTCCTCGAAGCCGAGCGATAGCGGCGATCGTTCGGTGCTCAGCCAAGCACCAGCAAGGCGAGCCCGACAATGGCGACGGCCAGAAACCCGGCTGCCAGCGCCATCAGGCCGACACGCATCTGCTGCCGGCCTTCGGGCTGGACCGTGTCATTCGACCCAGACATCGCCTGCCCCCGCTTCGCCGCCGCGTCGGTGGCGGAGGCGCGGCGCGGCGGCGAAACCCCCGGTGCGAGAAGCGCAAACCAGGGCAGTCCTGCCGGCTTTGCGGCAGCGCCATCATCGGCCCTGGCCGGCGGCACCGGCAGACCGCGCTGTGCATCGTCGTTGGCTGGCGTCGCCTTGCCTGTCGCAGCCGTTGTCGGCCCGAAATCGTCGGGCGCCGCGTCACCCGGTTCGGCAAGCGCCAGATAGGCCTGCAGGATCTCGGCTGAACCCGTCTGCTGCCCCTTTGCGACGGCTGCGGACAACAGCGCCTGCAGCGCCGGCGCCGCTGCCGGCTGCAAAGGCGCACCGGATGGCGTCGGCGGCTGCACCAGCGCCTTTATAAGTGCTGCTTTCGCCGGATCGGCCTTCGCCGACGGCACCGCTGCCAATATCATGGCCTCGCGCAGCAGCGCAGTCAGGCGGGCGGATGAAATGTCCATGCCGGTCCCATAAGAATGGTTTGGAGCCGACAATAGCGCCTCAGCATTGCGTCAAGCTTGACCTTGCCGGCAATTTATGGCGATGAAATCAGCATGAACTCTGGCACCACCCCATGATGAACCGCTTCGAAGGCCCTGGCGGCAAGGAAGCCCGGATCCGCTATCTCGACGGCGACTTCCAGGTCACCAGCCCCGGCGCATTCGTGCGCTGCGCTGTGACCGGTGAGAGCATTCCGCTGGACGAGCTCAAATATTGGAGCGTCGCCAGGCAGGAGCCCTATGTCAGCGCCGCCGCCTCGCTGCGCCGCGAGATCGAAACGCATCCGGACCTGCGCAGCCGGGGCTAGATCGGCACACCGGAAAGCAAGGCTCACCGTCGATCTGATTTTCCTGGAACGCCTGCAGGACTATGGCTTTGAGGATGCCGGCGCGTTTTCGACCGAAAAGTCGAATTTATGAACAAGCCGATCTCCGACAAGCACTTTGATGGAATACGGCCCGATCGGATCACCCTCGGCCATGCACCACCCATGCGAGATCCATCCGTCCTGCGGTTTGTAGAACATGGTGGTCTCGGAGACCCTTCGATCGCCCGATAGCTTGCTCAAGCTGTATTCGTTTCCGTCGATACCACCCCACTGCCTGGGCTCCGCGGGAAGCGCGAACACCTCGGTGACCGATACCAGTCTGTCGCCTTGCGCCAGACGTACGCGCCATTCAAAGCAGGCGCTATCGGGGATAAGCGGTACAATGTTTGAGGGCCGAACGTGGGTAGCACCGTCCGCTTCGGTGACCGAGACCAGAAATTCGCTGTCGGTCGCGGTGGGTGCCTGCGCCGAAGATGGGTTCGCCATCGCCACAAGAACAAAGCCCACAAAGAGTGCCCGCAACCTAACCATTCCACCCCCCGCGCTGAAGCCGGTCTGACTTATAATTGTGATAAGCGGCGAGAAATATCCTGTGTCAACGCGGGAGCGCCCTACCCTCGCAGCCGGCGCTGTCTCCAGGCATCCAGCGTCTCATCGATGATCCGCTCCGGCACATTGTCGAGTTCGAACGTGGCGTCTATCTCCAGCACGTCGAGTTGACCAAGGAATTCAGCCGAGGCTGCGCCATGGCGCAGCCGGGCTGCGTCCTTGGCGGTGGTCACGAGGCCCAGTCCCTCACGGCGCGCGGTTGCCGCCAGTTCGGCGAGTTCGTCGGGGGCATAAAAATGATGGTCCGGAAACGACCGGCTCAGCGCCACTTCCGCGCCCGTGCCGCGCAGCGTCTCGAAGAATTTTTCGGGATGGCCGATGCCGGCAAAGGCGAGGAACCGCCGGCCGGCGAACCGCTCCTTGCCGCCCGGTTCAGCATGCGCCTCGAAGATCGGCCGGCCGGCGCGCGCCGCCTGGCGCACGACCTGGTCGGCGGCGGTGCCCTCGCCCATCTTCAACAGCCCATCGGTGAACACCAGTTGGTCGACGACGTTGGCGCGCAGCGGCCCACCCGGAATGACGCGGCCATTGCCGATGCCGTAGCGGGCGTCGACGACGACCAGCGCATAATCAATATGGATGCGCGCGCTCTGAAAACCGTCATCCATGATCAGGAAATCGCAGCCATGGGCTTCCATGAGCAGCTTGGCGCCGGCGGCGCGGTTCGGGCTTACCGCAACCGGCGCGTGCTCGGCCAGAAGCAGCGGCTCGTCGCCGACATGCTTGGCGGCGTCGTGACTGGCATCGACGACATGCGGCTGCGCAAACGAGCCGCCATGGCCGCGCGACAGGAATCCGGGATTGAGCTGCATGCGCCTGGCCTGCTTGGCCAGCGCGATGGCGACCGGCGTCTTGCCGCTGCCGCCGACGGTGAAGTTGCCGACGCAAAGCACTGGCGCGTCGATCTTTTGACGTATCGCCCGATGCATATGGCGGCCGGCGACCATGCCATAGACCGCTGATAGCGGCGACAGCGCAAAGACCCGCCAGTCCGGCGCTTCCCACCAGAAAGGTGGTGCTTCCGACGCCACCTATCGCCCGTCGGCGCCCTTCAGGCGCGACTTGACGATCAATGGCTGGATATAAGGCTCGAGCGACTTCAGCGTGTGCGCCAGCGCACCGCGCATCTGGTCGACTGTGGCGGCACCGGCCGCCATCATCTCATGGCGCGCAACTTCATTGCTCAGCAGGAAATTGACGGCGCCGGCCAGCATGTCGCGGTCGCGCACCAGCTTGGCGCCGCCACTGTCGAGCAGGCGCTGATAGGCCTCGCGAAAATTCTGGACGTTGCGGCCGGCCAGCACAGCGGTGTCGAGCATGGCCGGCTCCAGCGGATTCTGGCCGCCTTCCGAGGTCAGCGAGCGGCCGACAAAGGCGATTTCCGTCAGCCGGAGATAAAGCCCCATCTCGCCGATCGTATCGCCAAGGAGGATATCGGTGTCGGCGGTGATCCGGTCCCCCTTGCTGCGCCGCGCCAGCTTCAGGCCCATGCCGGAAATCTGTGCTGCCAGCGCTTCGGCGCGGTCGGGATGGCGCGGGACGATGATTGTCAGCAGGCCATGGTGGCGCTTGTAGAGCGTGGCGTGGACTTCCGCCGCGACCACCTCCTCGCCGTCATGGGTCGAAATTGCCGCCCAGGTCGGGCGGCCGGCGATCTGGCGCTTCAGCGTCGCCAGCGCCCGTTCGTCGACGGGCGGCGGCAAGGTGTCGACCTTGAGGTTGCCGGACACGGTGACCGGCCGGGCGCCAAGCGCGCGAAACCGTTCGCCGTCGACATCCGACTGGGCAACGACATGTGCGAGGTTCTCGAACAGCGCCTCGGCGATGTTGGCGCGCTTCTTCCAGGATTTGAACGAACGGTCGGACAGCCGGCCGTTGACCAGCACCTGCGGCACGTGTCGGGCGCCGAGCTCGAGGATGGTCATCGGCCATATCTCGGATTCGGCGATGATCGCCAGGTCCGGCCGCCAGTGATCGAGAAAGCGGCTGACGGCCGGCTTCAGGTCGAGCGGAACATATTGGTGGATGATGCGGTCGCCCAGCCGTTCGTCGGCAACCTGCGCCGAAGTGACGGTGCCCGTCGTCAGCACGATGTTGACACCGTAGTCGAGGATGCTTTGCACCAGCGGCACGACCGCAAGGGTCTCGCCGACGCTTGCCGCATGGATCCAGATCACCGGCCCTTCAGGGCGCGGCCGCCCGGCAACGCCGTAGCGCTCACGGCTGCGGCTGCGGTCTTCCTTGCCCTGCGATGTGCGCCAGGCGACATAGGGACCCATCAGCGGATAGGCGGCGGCACCGGCAAGGCGGTACGCCGCCAGGAAGGCGCGCGCCCAGCCGACGCTCATGGCCTGCCGTCCACGAGCCGATAGGCCTCGGCGGTCGCGGCATTGAGCGCGGCCGTGACTTCCTGGCGCTTGCGCTCCATTTCGGCCTCGTCGGCATTGGCCGGCACGAAAACCGGCGTTCCGATGACGATCGAGGAGCGGCCGAACGGCAGGTTGATGGTGGTCTTGTCCCAGCTTCTTTCCAGCACCTTGCGGCGGCTGGTGGCGATGGCGGCAGGCATGATCGGCCGGCCGGAAAGGCGTGCCAGCAGAACGATACCAAGCCCCGCGTCGCGCGGCGTGCCGTGGGGAATGTCGGCGATCATGGCGACGTTCTTGCCGGCGACGAGTGACTTTTTCAGGGCGATGAGCGCCTTGGCGCCGCCCTTGTCGAGATGCTTCGTGCTTTCACGCCCGCCGGAGCCGCGCACCGCCTCGATGCCGAATTTTTCGATCATCAGCGCGTTGAGTTCGGCGTCGGCGCTGCGCGAGACCATGGCGACCAGCGGCCGTCCCTTGGGATAATAGGCTGGGGTCAGCAGATGCTGGCCATGCCAGAGCGCGATGATGCCGGGTTCGAATTCGGCGTAGTCGCCGCCTGAAAATTTAGCCGAGCCTTCGACCACGCGGTTGGTCAGGCGCACCAGGCGGACGAACTGGGCGAGCAGGCTGACGATGATGCTCTTGACGATTCGCGACTGCGCCAACGGCTCGCGGATCTTGCGCCAGAACGTCTTCGAACTGCCGCCGCGTCTTCTTCGGACCGCGGCGCCGGTGGGCTGCCCTTTCACCGCTTCATGCTCCATCACTGTCAACCGGCGGCCTTGCTTTCAGGGTCGAGCAGCCGGTGCAGATGGACGACGAAATAGCGCATATGGGCATTGTCCACGCTGGCTTGCGCCTTGGCCTTCCACGCGGTGTGCGCGGTTTGATAGTCCGGATAGACGCCAACGATGTCGAGCGCGTCGAGATCGCGGAACTCGGTGCCTCCCAGTTGCTTCAGCTCGCCGCCGAACACCAGGTGCAAAAGCTGTTTCTTTCCGTCTTCCGCGGCCATTTCGGTCCTTCACATATTGTGAGTTTGCGACAGGTCTAGCCCAAAGCTGCCGACTTTGGAACCTTCGATCACGCTTCCGTATCGGCAATGACGCCGGCAAGCACGGTCAGCAGCTGCCCGCTGCCGGCGACCAGCGCGCCGTGACGGATGATCTCCCCGGCATAAAGCGGCGCGCGGCCATGGCCGTCGAGCACGGCGCCGCCAGCCTCGCGCAAGATGAGATCGGCGGCGGCGATATCCCAGTCATGCGCGTTGGGCTTGACGAAGGTTGCGTCGAGCGTGCCGTTGGCGACCATCGCCAGCCGGTAGGCGAGAGAGGGAATGTGCGCCGCGCGCCGCACCCGGCTTTGCCATTGCGCCGGCATCAGGTCGATCAACTGCTTCAGCCCGCCGATCTCGACCGTCTTACCCAGGCCGCGCACGGCAATCGGCTTGCCGTTGCGGAAAGCTCCATGGCCAGGCAGCGCCCAATAGGTTTCGCCCTTGGCCGGACATTCGAGCACACCGGTGAGCGTGCGGCCATTCTCGACCACCGCGACGCTGACGCACCACGAGCGCAGACCTTCGAGGAAGCCGCGGGTGCCGTCTATGGGGTCGACGACAAAGGTGCGCCGCGCCAGAAGCCGTGCCGGATCGTCAGTCGTTTCCTCCGACAGCCAGCCATAGTCCGGCCGCGCCGCCAGCAGGGTCTCGCGAAGATAGGCGTCCGCCGCGTGGTCGGCTTCGCTGACCGGCGAGGTGCCGCCTTTCATCCACACTTGCGGGTTCTTGCCGAAATAGCGCATGGCGATCGCGCCCGCCTCGCGGGCGGCGTCGCGCAGCAGATCGAGGTCTTCCGAGGCCCCGGCCGATATGACCGGGTCACGCTCCGGCAAGGGTCATTCCTTCGATCAGCAGCGTCGGTGCGGCAGTGCCGAAATCGCGGTCAAGATCGCTCGCCGGAACCATATTGAGGAACATCGTCTTCAAATTGGAGGCGATGGTCACCTCGGCCACCGGATAGGCAAGCTCACCATTGTCGATCCAGAAGCCGGATGCGCCACGGCTGTATTCGCCGGTCACCATGTCGACGCCCTGGCCGAACACTTCAGTGACATAAAAGCCGGATTTCAGCGACCTGATCAGGTCTTCCGGCGTCCTGTCGCCCGGCTCGATGGCGAGATTGGTCGAAGACGGCGATACCGACGAGCCGCTGCGCGCGCCGCGTCCGTTGGTGGTCAGCCCCAATTCCCGCGCGGCGGACGTCGACAGGAACCAGTGCTTCAGCACGCCGTTCTCGACCATCAACAGCTTTTCGCCCCCGACGCCTTCGCCGTCGAACGGGCGCGAGGCCTGGCCGCGACGCCGTAGCGGCTCGTCGGTGACGGTGATGGCAGCCGACGCAACCTGCTTGCCCATCATCTCGCGCAAGAAACTGGTCTTGCGCGCCACCGAAGCGCCGTTGATGGCGCCGGCGAGATGGCCGGCAATGCCGCGCGCGACGCGCGGATCGAACACAACGTTGACCGGACCGGTCGCCGCCTTGCGGGCGCCGAGGCGGCGCACGGCGCGCTCGCCGGCCTTGCGGCCGATCAGCTCCGGCGCGTCGAGATCGGAAAAATGCTGGTTCGAGGAGTATTCGTAGTCGCGCTCCATGCCGGTGCCTTCGCCCGCAATAACGCTGGCCGAACGCGAAAAGCGCGATGCGACATAGTGGCCGACGAAGCCGTTCGACGTGGCCAGCACCAGCCCGCCAAGACCGGCGCTGGCGCCGCTGCCGGCCGAATTGGTGACGCCCTTGACTGCAAGGGCCGCTTCCTCGGCGGCAAGGGCCGCTTCCTTCAACTGATCGGCCGAAACCTCGGTGGCGTCGAACAGATCGAGGTCGCGCACCTTGCCGACCAGCAAAGCCGGATCGGCGAGACCCTGATAGGGGTCCTCGGGCGAGACTTTGGCCATGGCCACGGCGCGCTCGGCCAATGCCTTGGGGTCCGATGCCGCCGTCGCCGAAACGCTCGCCACCCGGTTGCCGACGAAGACGCGCAGCGAGACATCGTCGCCCTCGGACGCCTCAGTGTTCTCGACCTTGCCCAGCCGCACCGACACGCCGATCGAGCGGCCACGCACGGCAACCGCGTCGGCGGCGTCGGCGCCGGCCCGCTTGGCAGCCTCGACCAGTGCCGCGACGCGGTCGGTCAATTTCGCTGCCTCTGATGTATCGGTCATGCGCGTGGTCCTGGCTGAAGCCGCGCCCGGGCGGTAGCGGCTGTTGCACCATCTATTGTCCCAATGCGGCTTGTGCAATGGCGCACGGGCAATTGTCCCGCTGCGGCATAGCGCCCAAGCGGCCCGCAAAGCCCATCCGCGGCGGCCGCCACAGACGCGCGGCTTGACCGGTTTGTGAGTTTAACCAAGGCCGATTTCCGTCAAGGAGTGGCGGCCGGCGTCCAGATCACGTCATCGATCCTCGTCGCGCCCGTTGCCAGCATCACCAGCCGGTCGAAGCCGAGCGCCGAGCCGCTGGCTTGCGGCATGATGGCGAGGGCGGCGAGAAAATCCTCATCCAGCGGATAGCGCTCGCCATAGACGCGCTCCTTCTCGTCCATCTCGGCGGCAAAGC
Source organism: Mesorhizobium sp. LSJC285A00 (assembly GCF_000503155.1). Taxonomy (NCBI): domain Bacteria; kingdom Pseudomonadati; phylum Pseudomonadota; class Alphaproteobacteria; order Hyphomicrobiales; family Phyllobacteriaceae; genus Mesorhizobium; species Mesorhizobium sp. LSJC285A00. The sequence goes on along the minus strand of NZ_AYVK01000027.1, from coordinate 166,198 downwards.
GCCGGCGCTGCTCGGCCGGATCGGTCAGTTCGCCAAAAGCATTGGCGAGCTCGACGCCGCAGCAATAGAGCTCGAAGCGCTCGGCCACGCGCTGGTCCTCCGCGCTCGGCCGGGCGAGCGCCGCTTCCGAGATCGGATAGCCGTACAAGATGGTGGCCCGCCCCTGCCCCAGCACCGGTTCGACCTTCTCGACCATTACCCGGCTGAACAAATCGGCCCAGTTGTCATCGCCGGCCGTGCGCAGGCCGGCCTTGACCAGAGCATCATGGAGTGCGGCGCGGTCTGTGCCGCCATCGGCAGAAACGGTGGCAAGAAGATCGATGCCGGCGTAACGCGCAAAAGCTTCCGCCACGCTCACGCGTTCCGGCTCGGCGAACGGATCGGCCTCGCGGCCGCGAAAGCGGAAGGTTTTGGCGCCGGCCCGCTCGGCTGCCAGCTTCAGCAGTTCGGCGCAATCGGCCATCAGGCTGTCATAGGTTTCGCCGACCCGATACCATTCCAGCATGGTGAATTCGGGATGGTGCAAGGGGCCGCGCTCGCGGTTGCGCCAGACGGCGCCCAGGCTGAAGATGCGCCGCTCACCGGCGGCCAGCAGCTTCTTGCAGGCGAACTCCGGCGAGGTGTGGAGATAAAGCGGCCGGCGCGCGCCGTCGGCGCCGATCGCCTCGGTGGCGAAGGCTGAGAGATGCGCCTCGTTGCCGGGCGAAATCTGCAATGCCGCCGTCTCGACCTCGATGAAGTCCCGCTCGCCAAACCAGCCGCGCATTGCGGCAGCTATGGCGTTGCGGGCCATCAGCCGCGGCCGGCGGTCGGCGTGAACATCCGGCGTCCACCAGGGCGAAGCGCCAGTCATGGGTTTGCCGGGCAACGGAATTGCTGACAGGGCTGGCGGTTCGGGCCAAGATGCGCTACGGCGACGGCTCTCGCAGCCGATTTGCGCCGAACGATCGTTTCAGGCCAACGAAGTCTAGGATTGAAAACCGTGGTGAAGGTCATCGCCAGTTCGCTCCGTAAAGGCAATGTCGTCGACAAGGACGGCAAGCTTTACGTGATCCTCTTTGCCGAAAACATCCACCCTGGCAAGGGTACGCCGGTCACCCAGCTCGACATGCGCCGCATCTCCGACGGGGTGAAGGTTTCGGAGCGCTACCGCACCACCGAGCAGGTCGAGCGCGCCTATGTCGAGGAGCGCGAGCACACCTTCCTCTACGCCGACGCCGAGGGGTATCACTTCATGAACCCGGAAAGCTACGACCAGGTCGCGGTGCCGGAAAGCGTGGTCGGCGACATGGCGCCCTACCTGCTCGAAGGCATGGCGGTGCAGATTTCGCAGTTCAACGGCATCGCCATAGCCCTGGTGCTGCCGCAGCGCGCTACTTTCGAAGTGGTCGAGACGGAGCCGACGACCAAAGGCCAGACGGCGTCCTCGTCATACAAGCCGGCCGTGCTTTCCAACGGCGTGCGCACGCTGGTGCCGCCGCACATCGCGCCGGGTACCCGCGTGGTGGTGATGACGGCTGACGGGGCCTATGTGGAGCGGGCGAAGGACTGAGGCGCGAGCGCCTCCGTCCTGGTTAATCCCTTGCCCGGTACTAATCCCCCACATTGCCTTCTGCGGCCGCTGGCTCGATAGTCCTGCCGATGTGGCAGACCTTTGTGACCTACTGGCCTCTGATCCTTGTGATCATTCCGATGCTGATGGCCGCCATCGGCATCGTCCACGCAATCATGACCAAGGAAGACGTGCGCGCCGCCACCGGCTGGGTCGGCGTGATGATCTTGTCGCCGTTCCTTGGCGCGATCATCTATGCCATTGCCGGCATCAACCGCATCCGCCGCGCCACGATCAGCGCCATGCGGCCCGTCGCCGGTGAAGCCGAGACAGCCAAACACGACCACGACATTGCGCTCGAAACACTCATCTCAGCCGAATTCGGCCAGCGCTTTGCCGGCCTGAAGACGCTAGGCGACAGGGTGGCGCGGCGCGGCCTGCTTTCGGGAAATGCAATCACCATCCTGAGGACCGGCGACGAAGCCTACGCGGCAATGTGCGGGGCGATCGACGGCGCACGGCGCAGCATCCTGCTCGAGACCTACATCTTCGACAATGACGAGATCGGACGACGTTTTGTCGGATCGCTGGCCGGAGCGGTCCGGCGCGGTGTGACGGTTCGCGTGCTGATCGATGCGGTGGGCGTGCGCTATTCCGTGCCCAGCATTCTTGGGACACTCCGGGAAGCCGGCGTCACCGTCGATCTGTTCAACGGCAACATCGTCATGGGCCTGAGACTTCCCTATGCGAATTTGAGGACGCACAGGAAAATCCTGATCGTCGACGGTGTGGTGGCGTTCACGGGAGGCATGAACATCCGCAAGGGATTCTCGGCCGAATTCGCCGGCAGCGCCAGTTCGGCGGATACGCATTTCCAGGTCACGGGGCCCGTCGTGGCCGACCTGTTCGCGGTTGCCGCCGAAGACTGGCGTTTTGCCGGCAACGAGGCCCTCAAGGACGAGGTCTGGCACGTGGAAAAGCCCTCGCCGCCTCCCGGTCAACCGATCCTGGTGCGGGCGGTGGCGTCGGGGCCTGACGCCAGCATCGAAACCAACCATAAATTGCTGATGGGGGCATTTTCCGTCGCCCGCAAATCGATCCGCATCATGTCGCCCTATTTCCTGCCGGACCGGGAATTTGTCAGCGCGCTGGTCACGGCGGCCCGGCGCGGTGTCGAGATCGACATCGTCGTGCCCGCGGTCAACAATCTCTTCCTGGTCGGCCGCGCCATGACGGCGCAGTACGACCAGGTGCTGAAGCACTATTGCCGCGTCTGGCGTCATGAAGGGTCATTCGACCATTCGAAGCTGTTGTCGGTCGATGGCGTCTGGGCCTATGTCGGCTCTTCCAACCTCGACGCCCGGTCGCTGCGGCTGAATTTCGAAATCGACCTGGAGGTGCTGGATACCGGCTTTGCCGCCGAGATCGAAGGGCGCATCGGAGCGGCAATCGCTTCCGCCAAACCCGTCACACTCGCAACCTTGAAAGCGCGGCCATTTCTCATCCGGGTTTTTGACCGGTTGTTATGGCTGGGATCGCCCTATCTCTAATGCATACCGCCTCGAAGTGGTCCCGGTTGTGAGAGAACGATATGCATAGAACAAAGAATCAGGACATCGAATAGCAGGCCTATGGACATAAACGGACGCAGCCTTCCTGAAACAGTGCTCCTGTCGATCCGCGGCAGGAAAGCGCGCAAGGCGAACGCGACGCCGCGCAAGCACATTGAAGGCGCCCAGATGGTGGTCGCCTCCTACAACGTCCACAAATGCATCGGCACCGACCGCAGGTTCGACCCCGAACGCACCGCCCGCGTCATCCGCGAGATCGGCCCCGACGTCATCGCACTGCAGGAGGCCGACAACCGCTTCGGCGATCGCGCCGGGCTGCTCGACCTTGCCCGGATCGAACACGAAACCGGGCTTGTGCCGGTGCCGGTTTCCGGAAGCGGCAAGGGCCATGGCTGGCGCGGCAACGTGCTTTTGTTCAAGCGCGGCACCGTGCGCGACGTCCATCAGATCAAGCTTCCGGGACTGGAGCCCCGCGGCGCGCTGGTTGCCGAGATCGACCTCGACGAAACGCGCACTCTGCGCGTCATCGCCGCGCATCTCGGCCTGTTGCGCCGCTCGCGCTCGGAGCAGGCCCGCGTCGTGCTCGACATCATGAGCAACCAGGATGAAAGGCCGACCTTGCTGCTCGGCGACCTCAACGAATGGCGGCTGGGCAACCGCTCGGCGCTCAAGACGCTGCACGCCACCTTTGGTTTCACGCCGGCGGCGGTGCCGACTTTTCCCTCAGGCCTGCCGGTGCTGGCGCTCGACCGGATCATGGCCAACCGGCACGGCATGGTCTCGTCGGTGGAAGCCCATGACACGCCGCTGTCGCGGGTTGCGTCGGATCATTTGCCGCTGACGGCGTTCGTCAGCCTGTAACTCATCCGTCCCGCAGCCAGACCAGCATCTCACCAGGTTCGCGGTTGTCCCAGGCAAAGTACGGGACAGCGGTGATTTTCGTTTCGCTCACCGCCGGCGGATCGGTGCGATAGAGCCCGGGTCCCCAGTTTTCCTGCGCTTCCTTGCTGGCAAGTGCCGAAAGCGTGACGATGCCGCCGAGCAGGTTCGGCTCGGCATGCGCCTCGATTTTTGCCGTTCGCGGCAGAGCGATCCGATGCAACTGGCCGGCATTGTCGGTCTCCTCGACGCAATAGATCAGCGGACCGCGCGCAAGTGCGACGCGGCCGATGTCCTGACGCACCTCCGGATTGGCGAACAGACGGGCGATCGACATTTCGAGATCGAGTTCGACCCGGTCGCCCTGGCGCCACTCGCGCCGGATCGCGGCATAGCCGTCGCTGGTGATGTCATCCAGATCGACCGCGGCGCCGTTGACCTTGAGCGCCGCCTTGCCGCACCAGGAGGGGACGCGCAGGTGCAAGGTGAACTCGACCGGCGCGTCGGCTTCGATCAGGATCGAGACCGCGCCATCCCAAGGATAATTGCTGGTCTGAATCAGACTGACCGCCCGGTTCGATATGTCGAAGCGCGCGGTGCTGTCGCCGTAGAGATGGACGGCCAGCGCGTCGTCCGAGAGGGAGTAGAAATAGCTGCCGATGGACGCGACCATGCGGCCGACATTGGGCGGGCAACAGGGGCAGCGATGCCATTTCCAGCGATTGTGCCTGCCCCGGCTCTCCAACGGGTTCTCGTAGAAGAACAGCGAGCCGTCGAGCGACAGGCCGGAGATCGAGCCGTTGTAGAGCGCCCGCTCCATCATGTCGGCGTAGCGGGCGTTGGGACCCATGCCGAGCATGCGGCTGGCCCAGAACACGAGGCCGACCGAGGCACAGGTCTCGGCATAGGCGGTTTCGTTGGGCAGGTCGTAGTCGCTGGTAAAGCCCTCATTGTGCGCCGATGGCCCGAGGCCGCCGGTGATATAGAGGTTTTTGGTGGTGAGATCGTTCCAGAGCCGGTCGAGCGCTACCCTGAGCGTATCGTCGCCATATTCGGTGGCGATGTCGGCCATGCCGGAATAGAGGTACATCGCCCTGACCGCATGGCCGACGACCTTGTCCTGCTCGCGCACCGGCTTGTGCGACTGGTTGTACTCATAAGTCTTGAAATGATAGGCCTTCGGATCGGCGCCGCGCGCACGCGCCTCCTCGTCGAAATAATGCGGCTGTTGCCCGCGCTGGTCGATGAAATACCTGGCCAGGTCCATGTATTTCTGCTCGCCGGTCGCCCGCGCCAGCTTGACCAGCGCCAGCTCGATCTCCTCATGGCCGCAATAGCCCTTCTTCTTGCCCAGCTCCGGACCGAAGGTGTCGGCGATATGGTCGACATAGCGGCACATGATATCCAGCAGCTTGCGCTTGCCGGTGGCCTGGTAGTAGGCGACCGCGCCTTCGATCAGATGGCCGGCGCAATAGAGCTCGTGGCAATCGCGCAGATTGGTCCAGCGCTTGCCGGGCTGGATACGCTGGTACCAGCTGGAGAGATAACCGTCTTCCTGCTGCAGTCTGCCGTAGAGGTCGATGACGGCATCGATCTTCTTCTCGAGTGCCGCGTTCTTGCGCCGGTAGAGCGAATAGGCCGCGGTCTCGATGGTCTTGCCCCAATCGGAGTCCCAGAACATCTGCGTCGTCACCGTCGAGCCGGTGAAGCCGGGGCTGGCAGCCTCGTCGGGCGACGGCGAATGGAACGGAATGACGACGCCCGGCGAGGGCCGGTCCGGGTCGATCTGCTCCAGCATGCGCGCCTCGACGCAGCGCTCGTAGAGGATGTCGGCGGTGCGCGACGCCACGGCATCGACACGGTCGCCCCAGAAGCCGCGGACATCGACCTGCGGCACCGGCAGTGGGCGGAAGGCGAGTTTGTTGGCGGATGGTTGAACGGTCATCGTGTCACTCCGTTGGATAGTGGTCATTCACGGCGGGTCATTTCACCGCGCCGGCCATCAGGCCGCGGATGTAGAAGCGCTGCAGCAAGAGGAAGAGCACCAGGCACGGCACCATCATCACGGTGACGCCCGCCTGCACCGCGCCCCAGTCGATGGCGCCGAAGCGGCCGGACTGAAGTGCGGTCATCATGATCGGCAGCGTGAATTTGGACTGATCGGTCATCAGCACGAGGGCGGCCAGGAATTCGTTCCAGGCGCCGAGGAAGGCAAACAGCGCGATGGTGACGATGCCCGGCCAGACCAGCGGCAGCATCACCTTGAGCAGCATGGTGACGTTGTTGGCGCCGTCCATGCGCGCGGCCTCCTCGATCTCGCGCGGCACCGCGTCGAAGGCGTTGCGCATCATGAAGATCGAGAACGGCAATTGCAGCGTGACGTAGACCAGGACCAGCCCGGTCAGCGTGTTGTGCAGGCCGACCTTGGTCAGCACCAGGAAGATCGGCGTCAGGATCGACTGGAACGGGATCATGATCGTCGACAGGATGACGATGAAGAGCACATCCTTCATGGGAAAGCGGAAGCGCGAAAAGCCGTAGCCGGCCAGCACGCTGACGACGACCGACAGGATCACCGTCATCGAGGCGACATAGAGGCTGTTTTGCGCCGGCAGCCAGAGGCCGTCGCCAAAGGTGTCGAGCGTGCGGTAGTTCTCGACCGAGAAGCCGGTCGTCGGCCATGGCGGCAGCGGCGGCTGGCGCGCCTCCTGCGCCGGCTTGAAGGTCGACAGCACGGCCCAGACGATCGGCGCGATGAACAGCACTGAGGCGATCATGCCGGTCGAATGCTCGGCGATCCTGAGCCAGAGGCGGCTGCTGCGGCTTCTTGCCTGCGCCATCAGTCGATGCCCTCCGGCTTGCGCAGCAGCCACAGCTGAACCAGGCTGAGCGCCACCAATATGGCCAGCAGGATCATCGACAAAGCTGCGCCATAGCCGAGCTTGAACGAAACGAAGGACTGGTTGAAGATCCAGTAGACGGCGGTCAGCGTCTGGTTGCGCGGGCCGCCGCGCAGGATGATGTAGAACTGGTCGAAGGCCAGGATCGAACCGGCGATCGACAGGATCAGCGCCAGCGCCAGCGTGCGGCGCATCAGCGGCAGGGTGATGGCGCGAAAGCGCGCGAACGGCCCTGCCCCGTCGATCATCGCCGACTCCTGCAGATCGGTCGGGATCGACTGCAGGCCGGTCATCAGGATGATCATGGTGAAGCCCGCCACCTTCCAGACGACCATGGCGATGATCGACCAGAAGGCGGGCTGGAACGTCGCCAGCAGGTTGAACTTCTTCGCCGTCAGGCCAAGGTCGTAGGCGGCCGGGCTGAACAGGCCGGAATCGACATTGAGCAGCCACGACCAGAGCAGGCTGGCCGAGGCAAAACCGACGACCGCCGGCATGAAGAAGGATGTCCGGTAAAAACCGGTCAGCCGCCTGGGCTTTTCGATGAACAGCGCCAGCGGAAAGGCGACGGCGAAGATCACGATGGTGACGATCACGGTGTAGTAGGCGGTGAAGCTCAGCGCGTTCCAGAAACGGTTGTCGCGCAGGATCGCCCGGTAATTGTCGAAGCCGATGTAAAAATGCTCGCCCATCAGCGGCCAGTTGTGCAGCGACATCCAGGCCGTCATGCCGAGCGGAATGATGAAGAACACGACGACCAGCGCCACGGCCGGCGCGACATAGAGCAGGCCGATCCACTGCCGGCGGCCGGCGCCGACCAGTTTTCTGGCGCGTGGCGGGGTGGTGGTGGTGGTCATACGTGGGCTCCGGGTGCGGTGATCCCCCTCCCCCTCGAGGGGAGGGTCCGGNCCGGCCGCAGGCCGGGGGTGGGGTCCTCCGCGCAGTGCGCCGACGAAAAAGAACGTCGAGCACTGCCGGAACGACCCCACCCGGACCTGCGGTCCGACCTCCCCTCGAGGGGGAGGTAGGGGCGGCGCCGCTTACTTTTGCGGCGCCTGGTCGATGATCGACTGCATGGTCTCTTGTGCATTGGCGATGGCGCCGTCGACGTCGTCGCCGAAGACGACCTCGTTGATCATCTGCGTCCACGGACCGTTGGCCGAGTTGATCAGGTCGTTGAACACCACGGAATAGGGCGTGCGGCCCTTGGCCATGGCTTCGGCGGCGATCTGGTAGCGCGGATCGAGATCTTTCAGCGCCTCCTTGGCGATGTCGCCGCGCACCGGCAGGCTGCCGTATTTGGCCAGGATGGTCTGGCCTTCGAGCGAATAGGCGAAGTCGAGAAACTCCTTCACCACGGCGAGCTTCTTGGTGCCCTTGGTGACGACGAAATTGTCGCCGCCGGCAAACGACGACCAGCCGCTGTCCTTGCCCGGCAGGAAGGTGACGCCATAGTCGATATCCGGATACTGCGTGTTGAGTGCGCCGATGGCGAAGGCGCCGGACGGCGAAATGCCGATATTGCCGGTGGCGAAGGCGGCAAAGAAATTGGCGCCGGTGTCGGTCTGCGCGCCGGCCGGCACCAGATCCTTCTTGACCATAGAGCGGTAGAGGTCGATGGCGCCGCGCAGTTGCGGGCTGTCGAGCGTCGCCTTCGAGCCGTCCTCGGAGAGGATGTCGCCGCCCGATGCCCACACCAGCGGCGTGAAGGTGAAGATGTTGCAGCCGCCGCAATTGCCGGAGAAGTAGAAGCCCTTGATGTCGCCACCGAGCGCGTTGACCTTTTCGGCATCGGCCTCGATCTCGGCCCAGTTGGCCGGCCCCTTGTCGGGATCGAGCCCCGCCTGCTTGAACAATTTCTTGTTCCAGATCAGCACCGAGGCGTCGGCCGAGAACGGCAGCCCGTAAATGTGGTCCTTGTAGGTGCCGGTCTTGACATGCGCCGGCGACAGGCTGGCGAAATAGGGCAGCGATTTCGCCCAGTCGGTGATGTCTTCGAGCTGGCCGGCGGCGGCAAAGGATGGCGTGTAGATCAGGTCGAGCGACAGCGCGTCGGGCGCCGTGCCGCCGGCGGCGGCGGCGCCATATTTCGGGATGATCTCGGCATTGGGAATGATGTCCAGCTTGACCTGGTTCTCATGGCCCTTGTTGAAGGCGTCGACGATGCGCGGCATGAAGTTCGAGCCGTCGGCGCGAACCCAGATGTTGGCGGTGTCGGCGGCCATTGCAGGCAAGGCAATGATGCTCGCGGCGAGCGCGAACCCGGTAATCACGGTCTTCATGGTTTTCCTCCTCATGGTTCTGTTCTCCTCCCTGTTGCGGCGCTCCCTTAGATGGCGCCGCACGTTCTCCTAGCCGTCCAATGGGCGGCCGCATGACTGACGCACCACCAGCCGGCACGGCAGTTTTCGAATGCCCGGCGCGGCGGGTTCGCCACCGACGAGCGAAAGCAGTGTGAGGCCGGCCTCGCGGCCGAGCGCTGCCAGGTTCATGTCGACCGAGGTCAGCGGCGGGCGGGTTGCCTCCGCCACGATCTCCCAATTGTCGAAGCCGATGACGCCGACATCGCCGGGCACGCCAAGGCCGCGCTCGCGCAGCGCATCGATGACGCCGCGCGCGATCTGGTCGTTGCCGCAGAACACCGCATCGGGTTTCTCTCCCTTCTTGTTGAAGAGCGTTGGGCCGTCGAACAGCTTTCCGACGGCTTCATGCCCCCAGGCTTCCGACCACGAGCCGAGCAAGGGCTCGGTGACCGGCAGGCCGTGCGCGGCCAGCACATCGCGAAAAGCCTGTGCCCGCTCATTCACCACGGCAAAACTTTCGGGACCGCTGACATGGGCGATGCGCCGCCGCCCGAGGCGGCAAAAATGCTCGACCGCCAGCCGCGCTCCGCCGGCATCGTCGGAGACGAAGGCGATGGCATCGGGATCGGGCTGGCTGAAGGCGTAGATGACGGGCACGCCGAGATTGGCGAGGTCGACCGGCAGATGGCGGTCGATGCGCTTGCCGCTGGCGATGATGCCGTCGATGCGCTTGTCCAGCATCGCCTCGACATGCAGCTGCGCCAGCCGCGGATCGTCCTCGACATTGCACATGAACACCGAAACGCCGGCATCGACCAGCGCATCGGAAATGCCCGACATGACCGGCAGCGAAAAGCGGCCATAGGTGTCGTTGGTCAACAGGCCGACGGTAAAGGAGCGCCGCCGCAGCAGGCTCTGCGCCAGGCTGTTGGGGCGAAAGCCAAGCCGCTGCGCCGTCTCGCGAATGCGCTGCCGCGTCTCGGCGGTCATCCGCCCCTGCCCGTTCAGCGCCTTGGAGGCCGTGGCCACACTGACGCCAGCCATCGCCGCCACTTCACGCAGCGTGACGGGTTGTTTGGCGGGTGGTGGCGTGTCGGAGGCCATGTTTTGGGTGTCGGTCCTCGGTTTGGGAAAAGGTTTTCTCTTAGTGGGGCGGAGCATGTCGAGATGGGTGGTCGGCGGGTGCTGCGGGGTTTGGGAAAACGTTTTCTCAGAGGGAGATTAGGATGAGAATTTGGGGATGGCAAGAGGGATAGAGGGGTGACTGGCAGGCAGTTGAGCATGGTTCACACGATGCGACACCGGCTCGAAGCGGATATTCCCCTAACGGTAGCCATCTGCTGCCGCCAGCCGGAAATGGATACAAGGCATCGTAGACGCCGCCCAGCCAAACGATCATATCAGTCGCATGCCGGTGTTTGATGCTGTTGACTACAATGGCTGGCCACGAACGCGAAAGGCGGCGAGGGATAGTTCGTTGGTAGTCGGTCTTCAAGGAGGATATGGTGACAGACTCAGGCAAGAGAGATTAGATTGCACATAGCAGCGGGGATTTATGGCCAAGCGGGTGAGCGTAATAAATTTCAAGGGCGGCGTCGGGAAAACCACGCTGTCATTTCAGTTCGCCGCGGGGCTGGCTCGTTTCCATCGCAGCCGCGTGTTGCTAGTGGACGTCGACCATCAAAGCAGCCTTTCGATTGTTTGTTTAACTGCCCCAGTTTGGGGCCGTTCCATACAAGCAAATCGAACTATCAATGAGATTTTCAAACCGTTCATAGGTCAATCTGGCTCGTTACCCGGCGCTGGTATCATTGAAAAGAACGCCATAAAAACGGTTCCTGGCAACCACTACGCCTCACTGGATATTGTTCCAGCGAGCCTAGAGCTGGACGACGTTGAAATTGAGCTTACGGCATCTCATCATGGCAACGCGATACATTCCGAATGGGATAAGCGTACGCTAATTTGCAAGTGGCTAGAGACTGCTGGAATAGACGAATTATACGACTACATCATTTTTGATTGCCCGCCTGCCACGAAAATCGTTTCACAGAATGCCATCGCCGCCAGCCACGGATACATTCTTCCAGTTATCCCCGAGGCTGTCATGGAACGTGGCGCGCCACATCTAGTAAGCATGATTCAAAACGGTATCGACGTAAGGCTGAAGGCGCTAGCGACCATGGGGGCTAGCCGCCCCATGCATGTACCAGACACCCAATTGGTGGGCGTTGCCATAACCCGGATCCGCACTCACGGGGCGGCACATTCTGGATATGTTGACGACCATACGGTTCATCTTGCATCGCTGCAAAGGCGTTGGGGCCAGAATCTGCTACGGCCCTACATTGAAGAAGGGACAGGTGTGTCGCAGGCCCTTGCCGACGCGGTGCCTGTCTACGACCGAGCGAACACGCAGAACATTGGCGCGAGGGGCCTACATACAATGTACCGAAACCTCACCGACACACTAAAAGCACGGATTGACGCACTTTGAAGAGCAGAAGGAAAATTAGTGGTATGGCTGACCGGATCGCCAAGGGCCTATCCGATCAGGATGTGGTGCGATTTTTGAGACAGATGGTCACCTTGTACAAAGATCGCCGCAGTGGAAACCCTGCCCTAGCCGAAGCGTTAAGGAAGCTCGCCGATCGGCTAGAAAAGGAGGCTGCGGCTCAACGTGTCGATTCCTCCCCGGCGCAATCGTCCCTTTGGGTAACCCCGTCCACTGAAGAGTTAAGGGCCTACGACGACGACGCAATCTCGACATACATCACTGACGAGGCCCGTACGAAGCTGGATTTGGTCGAACTTGCGTTTGCGCGCTTTTCAATCCCGCGTTCAAAACTTCAACGGATGCCCGCCGCTGAAATTCGGGATGCAATCAGTGCAGCCCTCAAGCACGAACAGTCACTTAAGATAATTTCAGAAGAAGCCGAGCGATACGGCGCAAGTCGCCGTTCTTAGCGTGGAGGATAGGCGATCGCCGGCCAATCAAAAAACTGTCGGTGCGTTTCGCGCTTGACCAAGACCCATTCCTTCCTCGTTTGCGGAACTGTTCTGACACGCTGCCCGAGCAGCGCGCAATCACGTGCCTAAAATGCGTCCGCGCTGGCTGCTAAGCAGCTACTGAGTACGGCCAATGATGTGAAGATGAGTATTCATCTTCTTTCACCTTAACGGACACATTGAAGCGCGCGCCAGGTGCGCTGTCTGAAACAGTCTTAGGGCAGCGTCTGATATCGATGGTGGTATCGAGCCCTTGACCGTCCACCGCCCGAACAACCTTCTTCTTTCCGTCCTGCATCACCTCTACTAAGTAACTCTGGTAGGGCGCATGCCCACCCTTGGCTTCGCTGTGGTCTGGAATGAATGTTAGCGCGCAAGGAATTCGCGCGAAGTCAAGCCGCTGCATGTTTCTCATCAAGCTAAGTTTTGAGAAAAGCGGAAGATTTCCGGACGCGCCTGTCACGTCTTTATGAGTAATGATGCCAAATACGATCTTGTAGTCCGAATCCACAAACGGCGCTAGAAAATTTGCTGGATCAGCACCCTCTAGTTTTTGGGTAATGATCGCTTCCAACTTCTCTCGAGACGCGGCCTCGTGCGTGATCAGTTCAACAGAATTCACGCCCTGGTTGAACAGGTGACTGAGGTGCGATGAGCGCGTGGAGATCTTGATGTGATAAAATACGCCCCGTTGACCGGACCTCGCGATTGCATCGGCGCGCGCCGTGTAGATGTCGCAAGGTTCAATCGTTGTGCTTCCAGAGGGACTAATATCGGTCTGGTCAAGGCAAAGAAACCCTGCGTGCGCGGCCGCCATTGCCTCATTGTAGTTTGCTTCGCTGTAAACACGCTTTCCCTTGTTCATAGCGTCGTGGTTGTAGGGGCTTAGGTCGGTCATCTCGCACTTGGCATCCAGGTAGGTTCTCAGCCGCGCGGCAAAGGCCTTTTCAACCTTATACCAAGCGCCCTCACATAGATGATAGATCACGTCCTCGCCCGGAGGTTCTATGTCGAATAGAACGCTGCGATAAAGTCCATATGACTTATCGGGCAAACCTTCTGTGTCGGTGAGGATGAGACGGTATTCACCTTTAAGGGCATCCATAGTGAGATCAGCGAGACCCTCATCGCCGACGTATTCGTAGAACTGCTCAATGGAGATGTCGGGGTAAATCTGGCTTGGGCCCTCACCGCCCCCGAACATGCAGCAGGTGTTATCTTTGTAGTCGACGATGTCGGGAATGGTGAGTGTCGTCGCCCCGTCTTTCCCCCTGATCGAGGCAAGGAGTTGAGCATCCAATGGCGCAATATCGGCGGGATTGCGCACGGGTGTTATGTTTTCGATATTCGGGAACGAAACTTTGTATTCGTCACTCTCATAAAGTTTTAGAAAGCGACCGCATCGATCAGCCAGTTGATCTGGTTGAATTTTGAGGCTGATCTTTAGGCTAGCTGAGCCAGTAGCGCTTTTAAAAAGCTCCTCAAACTCCGGCTTCACCTTGCCGGTGAGACTCTTAATTATCTCGCTATTGGCGTCGAAATCGAGGTACGTCAATTCAGTTGAAATCGGGACTTGCGTGCGTTTTCGGCGCGCAGGTCCCGGTTCAACCATGTCAGCGCTTCGCAGTTCTTTGGGATCAAGCATGTTTAGGGTAACGCGCAAGCCGAAGTCATACTCGTAAGCGACATCCTTGAGATTGTGATGGACTTGCCCGAAACAGACTGCAAAATGGCGTTCGCCTACCGTCAAGAACAGGAGCGCCCCTTTGAACTCCTGCCAGATGTCATCCTCGATGCCGAAATACGAGCGCCACCAAGGGCGCTTTCGATCGGCATCAAGTAAATATATGACCGCACCTTTGGGCACGTGGTTGGCCTGAGCAGGCTCCAGCTCATGATCATCTACGAGAGAATTATTTGAATCGTAATTTTCACGCAGAAGATAAATAGAAAACGGCCTTGATTTTTCGGCCATGCCGCCCCCCCCTAGACAACCGATTACTTTTGTCAACAACTAACCACAGAAATATACATAAGACAACAACATGGCTACAGGCCAACAGAGAGTGGTGCAGGCGCCCTGCTCGACGAGTGACCCTTGACTCACTGCTTGAAGCAGTGCTCGCGGTGCCATCGTAAGAAATGGGGATGTGGGCGTTCGAGCTGTCGGCGGGGCGGAAGCGCTCGACGGGTTCTGTTTATGAATGCCTTCACGCTGCCGAGGTCATTGACCTGCCGTGAGATCAGTATTTCCAAGTCATCGGATAGACTGATCAATCCGCGATCGAACATCCAATGCGCTGTACCGGACAGTGAGATCCCATTGTTGATGATGTCAGGCCCGTTCGCTTCGACCGGTCGAATATGTGCGGCGGAAACCTCTGCTCTGCCGCCGCCATTTATCAACTTGAGTCCCGTGATTGCGCAGCGTTCATCATAGGCGCGCAAGACGACGCGACGGAAAATGCGATCCCGCACGATTCGCGATCCAATGTAACTCACACGATTGCGATTCTGCTCGAACTGGAATGGAGCCTGCTCATCCTGAAACCCGGACGACGCGCCGATCTCATCGACGCGCGGCAACAACGGCTCGCTGATGTCCAAACCCAGATCGACAATACGGTTGAAGTCGCTTGGGCTAATTGGGCGGACGGCAGATTGGGCGCGACCAGAATTTTGTCCTTCGTCATTGAGTACGCCTCGCTCAACGACACCGCCCGCCCCGTTGAACGGAACAGGATTGGCGAAATCAAGGTAGGATCCAGCCTCGATCAGAGCGAGGTACATGGCAGGCTTCACAGGATCAGGAATAACCTGTTGGACTTTGGCCATGGCGAAGTAGCCACGGGTGTCTTTTACCTTGCTGGGCTCGTAGTAGATGATCCAATCACCGACCCATGCTTCGACCCGACGCAAATACTGGCTGGGAAACTGGTATTGCTCAGCGGGGCTGTCATCGTAGATCGAATCTGAACGGTGAATGAAAACCCCGAATCCCATGATCTTTCTACAGTGCGTTCTGAGGTGGCTACCTCGGGCCTGATATCGAAACCCTATTGCGAGTTTAGTCTAGGCCAGAGAAGCGCCATCCCCGCAAGGGCCAACGAGCGGCCGGCCAAGACGCACTCACCCAGGTACACTCCAGAAACAAAATTCAACAGTTCGGAAAAACCGGCGAAAAGATCGGGTGGCACAGGCTTCCAAGTCAGGAATCCGGGTTCTTCCTTTTTGGAAGCCCTCCACCAACAAATCGCAGCGGCGCCCCTCGCCTGCTCCAGCGGCGGCATGAACAGCCGGGCGGTGCCCAGGTAGAACCTGCCATTACCGAGCTCAGCTTCATGATCCAACCAGTCCTTGGGTCAGATGCGATGGCGGAGCGCGTCGATGATCACCGCCATCGCAGGGGAGAGCTGTCGCCTGCTCGGGTAGTAGAGGTGATAGCCGGCAAAAGGCGGACTCCAGTCGTCAAGCACGAGCCTGAGGCGTCCGTCGGCGATGTGGTGGCTGACGAGGTTTTCCGGGACGTAGGCGATCCCGAAGCCGCTTGTCGCAGCCTCGATCATGGGAATGGACGAATTGAAGGTAAGTTGGCCTTCCACCCGCACACGTAGGTCGCGGCCATCCCTGGCGAATTCCCAGGCATACAATCCGCCGAACGTCGCCTGCCGCATATTGATGCAGTCATGGTCGACCAGGTCCTGAGGCGAGGTCGGAACCGGATGGCGGGAAAAGTAGTCCGGCGACGCCACGGCCACGAGCCTCCAATCCGGCCCGATGCGCACTGCGATCATATCCCTGTCGATGCTCTCGCCGAGCCGCACGCCTGCGTCGAAGCGCTCCTCCACAATGTTCTTCATGCCGTTGTCGCTGTAGAGCTCGACGCGCACGTCAGGATTGTCGTTGAGCAAGGGCTGGAGCTTCGGCCAGACGGTCGTCTGGAGCGCATGGTCGGACAGGGTGATGCGGACCGTTCCGGAGGGCTTGTCGCGGAAGGCCACCAGGCTTGCGAGGTCGGATTCGATTTCCTCGAAGCGGGGAACGAGAGATTGGAAAAGTCGCTCGCCGGCCTCGGTCGGAGAGACGCTCCGCGTCGTACGCGTCAGCAGGCGGACGCCAAGACGAGCTTCAAGCTCCTTGATTGTCGAACTCAGGGTCGACTGCGAGGTGCCGAGCTTGGCCGCCGCCCTGGTGAAACTGCGTTCGCGGGCGACCGCCACGAACCAGAGCAGATCCTTCATGCCATCGCGCTGCATAGGGCACCCCCCCGTCGGACATTCATATCATGAGCAGATAAGTCCATGCGGATTGCTTAGTCTACTTAAATGGGTTCTGCTGCAATATCTTCTGGCAGCGATGGCGGCTGATCCGTCCGGCCGCTTTGCCAGGATGCCAATCATGGAAACCACATACGACACAAGGCTTGTCGAAAACCGCGCCGCATGGGGCGCGGTGTTGTCGATGGCGCTGTGTGTTTTCGTGCTCATCGCGTCGGAATTCATGCCGGTCAGCCTGCTGTCGCCGCTAGCGGCCGATCTCGGTATCACCGAGGGCCGCGCGGGACAGGCGATCTCGATTTCGGGCGCTTTCGCCGTCGTGACCAGCCTGCTGGTCGCCGGCCTCACGCGCCACATCGACCGCCGACTGGTCGTGACCGGCTTCACCCTCCTCCTCATCGTGTCCGGTCTGGCTGTCACCTTCGCGCCGAACTACGCGTTGCTCATGGTCGGCCGGGCGCTGCTCGGTATCGCGATCGGCGGGTTCTGGTCGATGTCGACCGCGATCGTCATGCGCCTCGTGCCGCGAGACATGGTTCCGAAGGGTCTCGCCATGCTGAACGCCGGCAATGCCATTGCGGCCACCATCGCCGCGCCGCTGGGCAGTTTTCTTGGCGCCTATGTCGGCTGGCGCGGCGCTTTCTTCCTCGTCGTGCCGTTTGGGCTCCTGGCGCTGGTCTGGCAGTGGACAAGCCTGCCGCCGCTGCCGCCGCGCCGGCGGAAGCGTGCCGGCAATCCGCTGACGCTGCTCGGCCGTCTTCCCGTCGCCACCGGCATGGCGTCGATCATGATGCTGTTCATCGGTCAGTTCGCGCTCTTCACCTATCTGCGGCCCTTCCTCGAGAACGTCACCCGGCTCGACATCGCCGCCCTCTCGGCGGTCCTGCTGGCGATGGGGCTGGCCGGGGTGCTCGGCACATGGTGCGTCGGCCGGCTTTTGCGTACGCGTCTGTTCAGCATCCTCATCGTCATCCCGCTGGTCATGGCTGCGCTGGCCGCCGCGCTCATCGCGCTCGGTGCACTCCCGGGTCCCACAGCGCTGCTGCTCGTTGCCTGGGGCTTCTTCGGCATGGCCGCGCCGGTTGGTTGGGGCACGTGGCTCAGCCGAACGTTGCCGAACGACGCGGAGGCCGGCGGCGGGTTGCAGGTAGCCGTCATCCAGCTCGCCATCACCGGCGGCGCCGCGATCGGCGGCACGCTGTTCGATACGGTCGGCTGGTGGGGACCGTTCACCCTGGGCGCGGTGCTGCTCTGCGGATCGGCGCTCGCCGCCCTTGCCGCAGCGTATATGGCCCGGAGGTCTTTGCCATGACGATCGAACGTGCGCCGCTCAGCCGCCGGACATTGCTCGGCATCGCGCTCGCGGTGGCGGCCCTGCCTCGCACAGCCGCCGGCCAGGAAAGCCAATCTCCCGTCAGCCAGGAGCCCACCGAAATGAAGATCAGGATGGTTTTCAACGGCCGCACCATGACCGCCACGCTCTACGACAATCCCTCGGCGCGCGACTTCTTCTCCATGCTGCCGCTCGACCTCGAGATCGAGGACTACGCCCATAACGAGAAGATCGCCTATCTGCCACGCAAGCTGACGCAGGAGGGAAGCGGTCCGTTCGCCGACGAGCAGCCCTATGACCTGTGCTATTTCATGCCCTGGGGCAACCTGGCCATGTTCTACGCCCACTACCGCCATCCCGGGCTGATCAGGCTTGGCCGCTTCGACGAGGGCGAGCAGGCCCTGCACATTCGCGGCAAATTCCCGCTTCGCATCGAACGCATTTGAGGACGCAAAGGAGATCACCATGGACATTCTTCGCGCCGGCACCAGGCCTTCCGGCAAGGGACCGCCTGACTGGTTCACCGGAACGGTGCGGATCGATCCGCTGTTCAATCCCTTCGACGCCGAGCGGATTCAAGGCGCACAGGTGACCTTCGAGCCCGGCGCCCGCACCGCCTGGCACACGCATCCGCTCGGCCAGACGCTGATCGTCGTCTCCGGCCTCGGCCGCGTGCAGCGCCAGGGTGGTCCGGTCGAGGAAATCCGTCCGGGCGACGTCGTCTGGTTCGCGCCCGGCGAAAAGCACTGGCACGGCGCGTCGCCTCAGACCGCCATGACCCACATCGCCCTCCAGGAGGTCAAGGACGGCAAGGTCGTGGACTGGCTGGAACATGTCAGCGACGCCGACTACGGCGCCTGATCTCTCCTCGAAAGGAACCAACATGCTTGCAACCGTTCTTCACAAACCGGGCGACATACGCTGCGAGGAAATCGCCGATCCGAAAATCATGCGGCCGACGGACGCCATCATCAAGCTGTCGGCAAGCTGCATCTGCGGCTCGGACCTGTGGCCCTATCGCGGGCTGCAGCCGGTCGCCGGGCCGATGCATATGGGCCACGAATATTGCGGCATCGTCGTCGAGGTCGGCGCAGAGGTGCGCACGGTCCGCCCCGGCCAGTTCGTCGTCGGCTCGTTCTGCCTCTCGGACAACACCTGCCCGCATTGCCGCTTCGGCTTCCAGTCGTCTTGCGTGCAGCGCGAGTTCATGTCGGGCGCGCAGGCGCCTTACGCCCGCGTACCGCTGGCCGATGGCACACTGGTCGCCACCGCCGAGGTGCCGCCGGCCGAACTCATCCCTGACCTGCTGGCTGTGTCCGATGTGCTCGGCACCGGCTGGTATGCGGCCGACGCAGCCGAGGTCCGCGAAGGATCGACGGTGGTCGTGGTCGGCGATGGTGCGGTCGGCCTGATGGGCGTGCTTGCGGCCAAGGAGATGGGCGCCGAGCGCATCATCGCCATGAGCCGGCACGCCAGCCGCCAAAAGCTCGCCCGTGAGTTCGGCGCCACCGAAATCGTCGCTGAGCGCGGCGAGGAAGGCGTGGCCCGCATCAAGGAACTCACCAAGGGCGTCGGCGCGGACTCCGTGCTGGAATGCGTCGGCACGGGAGAATCCTTCGACCAGGCGCTGGCCTGCTCCCGCCCTGGCGGCACCATCGGCTATGTCGGCGTGCCCCATGGCGTGAACTTCGACGGCCAAAAACTATTCTTCGGCCAGAAACGCATGCTGGGCGGCCCGGCGCCGGTGCGCCGCTTCCTGCCTGACCTGATGGACCGTGTGCTGCAAGGTCGGATCAAGCCCGGCAAGGTCTTCGACCTCAAGCTGCCGCTGGCCGAGGTCGCTGAAGGCTACCGCGCCATGGACGAGCGTCGCGCCATCAAGGTCATGCTTTCGGTGTGAGCAAAGATCGGGCGGACGGCCTGTGCGCACCCACAACTCAGAAAAGGGACAACATATGACGATGAGATTGAAGATTGCCGCCCTTGCGCTTGCGCTTTCGGTCGCCACGCCAGCTTTCTCGCAAGAGCCTCCGATCATCGGCGCATGGCGCATGACGTCGCTGGAGGCCGGCGCCGAGGGAAACCTGAAGCCCGTGCCCTATTCCGGCCAGGTCATCTTCACCGAGGCCGGCACCCTCTCGGTGCAGGCGCAGAACCCCGACCCCAAGGCGCCGGACACGCCTTACACGGCGAATGGCTACGAAGCCTATTACGGGCCGGTCGCCATCAACGACAAGGACAAGACCTTCGTCATCACGATCGAGTCCTCCCTGGTCCGCAACCTTGTCGGCAAGAGCATGAAACGCAAATTCGAGGTCTCGGACAACAAACTGGTCCTCACGCCTGACAACCCGGCCGAAGGCTGGCGCGTGACCTACGAACGCTACTGATCCGAACAGTTGGATTACCGATTGACCAAAATGGCGCGGATATCAGACCGAAATGGCGTCATGGCGGAACTGACGCCGATCATGGCGGCTGTCTTCGCCGGCTTCCTGCTGATCGGCCTGGCGCTACCCGTCCTGCCGCTGCATCTTCACCAGCAGCTTGGCTTCGGCCCCTTCGCAGTGGGACTGGTGACGGGCAGCCAGTTCGTCGCCTCGATGCTGTCGCGCATCGGGGCTGGCAACTATGCCGATGGGCGCGGCGGCAAGCGCGCCGTCGTCGTCGGCCTCATTGCCGCTACCCTTGCCGGGCTATTTTACCTCGGCTCGCTGGCATTGCTCGACCGGCCGGTAGCGTCCGCATCGGCGCTGTTCGCCGGACGGGCGGTGCTGGGCGCGTCCGAGAGCTTCATCATCACCGGCGGCGTCGCCTGGGGCCTCTCCGTTGCGGGCGGACAGAACTCCGGAAAAGTCATAGCCTGGGTGGGCACGGCGATGTTTGCGGCGCTCGCGCTAGGGGCGCCGGCCGGATCTGCGCTTTATGCAGCGAGCGGTTTCACCGCGATCGCACTCGCGACGATCGTCCTGCCGCTGGCGACGCTGCTTGCCATCCTGCCGATGCGCGGCACCAGCGCCGTCGCGAGCAGCGCGCCGCAGTCATGGAGGAGCGTGGCGAAAGCGGTCTGGCTTCCTGGCGTCGGAGCTGCTTTCAGCAGCCTCGGCTATGGTGCTATTCTGGGCTTCGGCGCCCTGCTCTTCGCCGAGCGGAGCTGGCAGCCGGTATGGCTTCCCTTCACGGCCTATGCCGCGTCGCTGACCGTGGCAAGGCTGTGCTTCGGCCACCTGCCCGACAGGCTTGGGGGCGCACGCGTCGCTGTGATCTTCGTCGCGGTCGAGGCGGCAGGGCTGATGCTGATCTGGCTTGCGACCGGGCCTGTTGTCGCCGCGATCGGAGCGGGTCTGACTGGCCTCGGCTACTCGCTGGTCTATCCCGGCCTCGGCGCCGAGGCCGTAGGCCGTCTTCCGTCGCGCAGCCGCGGCCTGGCAATGGGACTCTACACCGTCTTCCTCGACGTGGCGCTCGGCTTCGGCAGTCCGGCGCTCGGCTTGGTCGCCGCGTCGACCGGGCAATTCGTCTTCTTCGCCGTTGCGGCGGCAACGCTTCCGGCGTTGGGCATCGCTCTGCTGCTGGGTCGCCGTAACGCCCCATCGTAGACAGCTCGCCGGCGCCGTCCGCATGAGGTTCGCTCATAGTCTCTTTCCGGGTTGCCACGGAGGCTGAACCCTCCCCCGCAAGGTGCAGCGAGCGGCCGGCCAAGCTCCCCGCCCAGACACACTCCAGAAACAAAATTCAACAGTTCGGAAAAACCGGCGAAAAGATCGGGTGGCATAAGCTTCCCGGTCGGGATTCCGGGCACTTCCTTTTTGGAAGCCCTCCACCAACAAAATCGCAGCGGCGGCGCAGTGCCTCCTCCAGCGGCGGCATGAACAGCCGGGCAATGCCCGGCGAGGACGAGAAAGTATGGACATGGACTACGATATCGCCGAACTGGACAGCGACGCGGCAACGGCGATCGGCAGCCTGGCAAGCATCGATGCGCTGGCAAGGATCGCTCGCGCCGCGGCAAGGGACGGCCAGGTCCTGACGGGCGCCGACTTTGCCCTGCAGCCGGGTGAGCGGCTCGATACGGTGTTCGAGCAGCTCGCCGTAACGTTTGCCGCACTGCCGGCGGTGATCTCCGAAGAGCGCGTGTGGACCTATCAGGAGCTGAACAGCCGTGCCAACCAGTTCGCCCGCATGCTGATCAAGCACGGCGTGCGGCCGGGCCACCGGGTCGGGCTCATTCTCGACCGGTCGGCGGAGACCTATGTCGCGTTGCTGGCGGTGATGAAGGCGGGGGCTGCCTTCGTGCCGCTGGCCACCGCGTTTCCGCAGGAGCGGATGGCGCTGATCATCGAAGACGCCGCCGTCAGCATGATCGTCACCATCGCCGCCTATGCGTCGCGCGCCGGTCAACTGCCCGTTCCCCATGTGCTGATCGACAGCGCCGCCGCCGAGATTTCCGCGCAGTCGCCCGCGCCGCTGAAGCCGCAGGCGGCCGACGACATTTGCTACATCCTCTATACCTCGGGCACCACTGGCAAGCCCAAGGGCGTGGTCATCACGCACCAGAGCTTCGTCAATTTCATACACGTCGCGGCCGCCTCCTACGGCTACCGGCCGGGCGACCGGGTGTATCAGGGCATGACCATTGCCTTCGACTTTTCCTCCGAAGAGATCTGGGTGCCGTTCGTCGCCGGCGCGACGGTGGTGCCGGCTCCTGGCCAGATGCCGCTGGTGGGCGAGGAACTGGCGGATTTCCTGCGCCTCCATGACATCACCTGCATGGCCTGCAGCCCGACATTGTTGTCATCGATGACATCGGACGTTCCCAGCCTGCGCACGCTTCTGGTGGGCGGCGAGGCCTGCCCGCACAATCTGGTGGTGCGCTGGTCGAAGCCGGGCCGGCAGATCCTCAACACCTACGGGCCGACCGAGGCGACCGTCACCGCAACGATGGGGGCGCTGACGCCGGACCGTCCCGTCACGATCGGCGCGCCGTTGCCGACTTACTCGATCGTCATTCTCGACGCTTCGCTGCCGCAACTTGCCGAGCCCGGTGAACTGGGCGAGATCGGCATTGCCGGCATCGGGCTCGCCGTCGGTTATCTGAACCGGCCGGACCTGACCGACCATAAATTCATCGCCGATTTCGTCGGCCTGCCGAACAACCCGTCGCAGCGCATCTACCGCACCGGCGATCTTGGCCGGATCAACGATAGCGGCGAGATCGAGTATGCCGGGCGCATCGACACGCAGGTGAAGATTCGCGGATATCGCATCGAACTCGGCGAGATCGAGGCGGTGCTGCTCGACCAGCCCGAGATCGCCCAGGCCGCCGTGACCACCTGGGAGATCGAGCCCGGCCGCGTCGAACTCGTTGCCTATTACGCGCTTAAAACCGGCGTAGCGGCGGTTTCCCGTGCGGATCTCGCCCAGACGATGAAGCGGCGGCTGCCCGACTACATGGTGCCCGCCTATCTGGAGGAACTGCCTGCCATCCCGATGACCGTCTCCAACAAGGTAGACCTGCGCCAGCTGCCGAAGCCGACGAGCATCCGGCTTTCGGCCGATCGCACGATGGTGCCGCCCGCCAATGAGGACGAGCGTTTCCTGGCGGAAGCGCTGGCCACGGTGCTGAAATTCGACGCGGTGTCGGTCGAGGATCACTTCTTCGACGATCTCGGCGCCAACTCCTTGCTGATGGCGCATTTCTGCGCGCGCGTGCGCACCAGGAAGGAATGGGCGACGACGTCGATGCGCGACATCTATCTCTATCCCACAGTGGCGCGCCTGGCGCTGCATCTGGGGGTAGCGGAGGAGATGACGACGGCAACCAACGAGCCGGTCCTCACCCGCCGGGCCTCGAACTTCGCCTACTGGACCTGCGGCGCGGCGCAGCTTTCGTTCTACGGCCTCTACAGCTACGTGGCGCTCTGGGCGATCAATGACGGCCTCAACTGGATGTATGACGCGCTCGACGATCCGCTGCAGCTCTATATCCGGTGCGTGGCGCTCTCGGCCGCCGTGTTCTTCGGCATGTCGGGCTTTGCCGTCCTGGCGAAATGGGTGCTCATCGGCCGGTGGAAGGCCGAGGCGTTTCCGGTCTGGGGCGTGCGCTACTTCCGCTTCTGGGTGGTCAAGACATTGATCCGAACCGCGCCCGTCGTGCTGTTCCGCGGCAGCCCGCTCTACAGCCTCTATCTGCAGCTGCTCGGCACCAAGCTCGGGAAAAACGCCGTCATCGAATCGAAGTCCGTGCCCGTCTGCACGGATCTTATTTCCATCGGCGCCAACACCATCCTGCGCAAGGAATCGATGATCCTCGGCTTCAGGGCCCAGTCCGGTTATATCCACACCGGGCCGCTGACCATCGGCCGCGATGCTTTCGTCGGCGTCGGCTCCACGCTCGACATCGACACCAGGATCGGCAACGGCGCCCAGCTCGGCCATTCGTCCTCGCTGCATCGCGGGCAAAGCATTCCCGACGGCGAGCACTGGCATGGATCGCCGGCGGTGCCGACCACGGCGGACTATTGCAAGGTGCGCAATGTCAATCCTTACCAGGTCCGGCGCTTCCTCTATGAAGCGCTGCAGCTGGTCGGCCTGTTTGGCCTCGTCACCCCGCTGCCGCTCCTGTTCCACAGCTACTGGGAATATGTCGGCGACGACTATCAGGAGACGATCGGCCTTGTCGCGATCGGCACCACGGTCACGCTTTTCGGCTATATCGCGGCGGCTTTCCTGGCAGCGACGCTGGTGCCGCGCCTGACGAGCCTGATCTTGAAGCCGGGCCGCACCTACACGCTTTACGGTTTCCGCTACTGGCTGCAGACCGTCGCCGAATTCGCCAGCAATTCCCGCGTGCTCGGGCTCCTGGCCGGCGACAGCTCGGCAATCGTGCACTACATGCGCGCCATCGGCTGGAACCTCAACAGAGTGGTGCAGACCGGCTCCAATTTCGGCTCCAACCAGCAGCACGAAAACCCGCTTCTGTGCGAGATCGGCACCGAGACCATGGTCTCGGACGGGCTGTTCATGATCAACATGCACAAATCCGCCTCGGCCTTCAGGCTCGAGCCGACGCGCATCGGCGAACGCAACTATCTCGGCAACAACATCTATTATCCGCCGGACGGCCGCACCGGCGACAACGTGCTGCTCGGCACCAAGGTGATGATCCCCATCGATGGGCCGGTGCGCGAGAATGTCGGCCTTCTCGGTTCGCCTGCGTTTGAAATCCCGCGCATGGTGAACCGCGACAAGGAGCTTATCGCCGGCGTCGACGAGGCCGACCGGCGCCGGCGCATCCCGCACAAGAACCGCCACAACCTGGTGACCATTCTTCTGTTCCTGGCAACGCAATGGGTCATGCTGTTCGTCACGCTGGCGATCTGGGACCGGGCGCTAAACTACTATACGGAATGGGCGGAGGTCGCCCTGTTCGCCGCCGTGCTTTTGACCTCGGCGATCACCATTCCGTTCTACATTCTGGTCGAGCGGGCAAGCCTTGGCTTTGGCCGGTTAAAGCCGCAGATGACGACGATCTACGACGTCGCCTTCTGGCGCCACGAACGCCACTGGAAGCTGGCGGATTCGCCGATCGTGCGCCTGTTCGCCGGCACGCCGTTCCGGCCGATGATCCTGCGCCTGCTCGGCGTCAAGGTCGGCAGCCGGGTCTATGATGGCGGCAGCAACCTGACCGAGCGCTCGCTGGTCGAGATCGGCGACGACGTCACGCTCAACGAGGGCTGCGTCATTCAGGCCCACTCGCTGGAAGAAGGCGCGTTCAAGTCCGATTTCATCCGCATCGGCGATGGTTGCACGCTCGGACCTTCCGCCTTTGTCCACTACGGCGTGGTGATGGGCAAAGGCTCGATGGTCGACGCGGACTCCTTCGTGATGAAGGGCGAAGAGCTGGAGCCCAACTCGATCTGGCGGGGCAACCCGGCCAAGCTGCATCGCTTCGTCGAGCCGGTGCCGGAGGATGGCGTCAAGGCAACGGCTTGATGAGCGCAGACATCCGCCTCGTTTCGGTGACTGCGGCCAACCGGGCTGTGGTCGCGGCCCTGGAGCTGGCCCCGGATCAGATGGATTTCGTCGCCAGCAATGCGGAGTCGCTGGACGAAGCCGAAACCGACGGGGACGCTCGGCCGCGCGTCGTCATGACAGGGGATCGCGTCGTCGGTTTCCTGATGTACGAGGCGCCGCAGGACGACGACGAGGCGCGGATCTACCGCTTCATGATCGGTCGCGTCCATCAGGGCCAAGGCTACGGCAAGGCCGCTTTGCGCGAAGTGCTGGATGAAATCATGCGGCTCGGCCACATCAGCCACGTTTCGATCTGCTACGAACCTGGGAATGAAGCGGCACGCCGCCTCTATCGCGCTGCCGGTTTCGTCGAAGAAGGGCCCGACGAGGACGGGGAAATGATCGCCGACCTCGCTCTGCGGGGCGAACAAGCCATGACGCGCCCGCCCGATGCCGGTGCCAGCCTGTCGGCGCATCTGCTGGCGGCGATGGCCGCCATGACGCCGGCCGGCGTTCGGATCGGATGCCGCACGATCCGCGAAGGCGATGAGAACCATTTGCTGCCGCAGGAAGCACGCTCCATCCCGTCACGCCTGCCGCTGATGCGGCGGGCGAGTGGCGCGGCGCGGTGGATCGCGCACGAGTTGCTGGCGGATATGGGCTTGAACGACGTCGCTATCCTCCGCGGCTCCTCCGGCGCACCGGTATGGCCTCATGGAGTAACGGGGTCGCTGGCTCACGACGACGAGATAGCCGTGGCGGCCGTCGCGCCGCTCTCCCACGTCGCCTCGCTCGGCATCGATATCGAGCCCGCTTTGCCCCTGCCCGACGACATCTTCGCGCTGGTTGCAGTCCCCGCTGACCGGATCGACGCAACCGACTCGTGTCTTGCCGGTCGCATCCTTTTTGCCGCCAAGGAAGCTGTCTACAAGGCCGCCTACCCGCTTGATCGCGAAGTGCTGGGCTATGAGGACATCACCGTCGATCTCGACGCAAGCGACGCTGTGACGAAGACGGGCCGCAGAGCGAGACTGGTTTACTGCGTTGCTCCGTGTGTGGTCGTTCTGGCGTTTGTCGATGGTGTCCGAAGCGCCCCCCTTTAAGCGCGATGGGCCAGCGCCCGACAGCAACGCCTGCTCAACAAAGCGCTTTTTTTCGCAGAGCGGTCGCAAAAGGCTCACACGGTTCGTCCTTTGACAGAAGAAGGAGAGCGCCATGAGAAACCTTATTATCACCGAGTCAGCATCGATGGCATCGCCGAGGTCGAGAAGCTGCCCAGCGTGACCTGGAACGATGAGATGCAAAGGTTCAAGGAGGACGAGCTTGCCGACAGCGGGGCCATGCTTCTGGGGCGCACGACCTACGAGATTTTTGCCGGCTCTTGGCCCAAGGAAACCGGAGACTTCGCCGACCGGTTCAATGCGCTGCCGAAATATGTCGCGTCGACAAGCCCGAAGGCACTCGACTGGAAACCGGCCGAGTTGCTGAAGGGTGCGTTGCCGGAAGCGGTTCGGGCGCTGAAGCAAGGCAGCGGCGGCAACATCTATGTGCATGGCAGCCTGAGCGTCGCGCGGGAATTGCTGCGCCATGGTCTGGTCGATCGCGTCAGGCTGCTGAGCTACCCTGGCTCCGTCGGGGAGGGCAAGAAGCTGTTCCCGCCCGATATGCCGGTGGCGTTGGAGCCGATCTCGACCGTACAGTTCAGCAATGGCGTGGTGGCGCTGGAATATGCGGCTGGGAGGGTGTGAGACGCTGGTGGGGTAATCTCCCCTTGAGGGGAGATGTCGCCGAAGGCGACAGAGGCGGTCGGTCCGTCCTGACGCAACCTCCTATCGACAGTAGGAGGTCTAGCTTCACGCGAGACGACCCCGTCTGGCCTGCCGGCCATCTCCCCCTCGAGGGGGGAGATCGGCAGCTCACCCTGCTTTCTTCCCCCGCTTGCCCTTGGCACGCGCCTCGACCACTCTTTCCACCTCCCGCTTCAGTTCGTCCTTGACCTCCTGCGTCTCGGCCAGCAGCGTGTCGATCTTCATGAAATCGAGCACGCGGTATTTCGACACCGGCGGGCGGATCAGTATGTCGGGGGGGCGCTGGTTCAGCTTGTGGGCGATGATCGACTGCATCATCAATTGCGTGGCGCCATACATCAGGTCGACCGTGGTCGGGTGCTTGCGCTCGGCCTCGCTAGGCGCGCCGACGACGTCGATGGCGATGATGATGTCGGCGGCGTTTTCGATGAGGTCGAACGGCACCGGATTGTAGATGCCGCCGTCGATCAGCACGCGGTCGTCGCGCGTCACCGGGCGGAACACCGCGGGAATGGCAGCCGAGGCGGCGAGCGCCGAATGCAGGTCGCCCTCGTCGAAGACGGCCAGCTTGTGACCGAAATAGTCCGTCGCCGTCACCTTGAGCGGAATCATCAGCTCGGCGAAGGTTTCCGGGATGGCTTCCGGCAGGAACGCCTTCAAGATGCGCTCTATGTTGAACTGGCTCACGCGGATGCCGCCCTGCATCGCCTCGGCGATGGTGCCGGGACGCGAGCGCCACATGCGCGCCGCCACCTCGGCGCGGCGGCCGAGGATCGAGCGGGCGTAGTCCTCGATGTCCTTGCCGCTCATGCCCGAGGCCATGCCGGCGCCCATGATGGCGCCGATCGAGGAGCCGGCGATGGCCACCGGCTTGATGCCGAGCTCGTCCAGCGCCTCGACGATGTGGATATGGGCGAGGCCGCGCGCGCCGCCGCCGCCAAAGGCGATACCGAAAGTCGGACCTGTCATTTGGCCTCCAGCTTCGGCCCGATGCTCATGATCGCGGGCGCCGGCGTCAGCAGCTTCTTCGCCGCTGCCTTGACCTGATCGAGCGTCACGCCGTTGATGAGCGCCGCGCGGCGCTGCACGTAGTCGATGCCGAGATTGTCGAGCTGCAATTCCACCAGGGTCGCGGCAATGGCGCTGGAAGAATCCAGATTGCTGATAGCATAGGAGCCGACCATGTATTTCTTGGTCGCGTCCAGCTCGGCCTCGGTCGGCCCCTCCTGCGCCATCTTCTTGACCACCTCCTTGACGATGGCGAGCGTCTCGGCGGCGCGGTCGGAACGCGTCGCCGTGGTGATGATCAGCGCATTGGAATGCTGGTGGTCGACCAGGTTGGAATCGACGGAGTAGGCCAAGCCGCGCTTTTCCCGCACCTCGTCATAGAGGCGCGAGGTGAAGGTGCCGCCGCCGAGAATCTGGTTCATCAGCACCGCGGGGAAGAAATCCGGCGCATCGCGCTTCACACCGGGGTAGGCAAACTGCAGCGAGGTCTGCGGCAGGTCGTAGTCGACCTCGAGCTGCTGGCCGAGCTTCAGCTCCGTATCGGCAACCGGTTGCAGCACCTGCTTTTCCGGCAGATCGCCGAAGACCTCATCGAGCTTCCGTTTCAGCGTCGCGGCATCTATGTCGCCGACCACCGCAACATGCAGGCCGCTGCGGGCGAAATTGGCCTTGTGGAAGGCAGCCAGATCCGCTGCCGTGATGGTGGCGATGCTGTCCTTGGTGCCCTGGTCGGGCCTGGAATACGGATGTTCGCCATAGATCGCGCGCAGCCATTTGGTTTGCGCGACGGTGTTGGGGTCACGCTCATTGGCGATGATGCCGGACAGGATCTGGGCGCGGATGCGGTCGATCGGCGCCTGGTCGAAGCGCGGGCTGGTGACCGCCAGCCTGAGCAGGTCGAAGGCCGCATCCTTCTGCTCGGCCAGCATCCGCATCGCGCCATAGGTGCCGTCGCGCGCCGCTTCGAAGCCCATCTCTGCGCCGGCATCGTCAAGCTTGATCTGGAAGGCCTCGCTGTCGAGGTCGCCGGCGCCCTCGTCGAACAGGCCGGTCATCAGATTGACCAACCCTTCCCGCCCCGCCGGATCCTGCGTCGAGCCGCCATCGAAGACGAAGCGGATGGCGATGATCGGAATGGAGTGGTCCTCGACCAGCCAGGCATTGACGCCCTTTGACGAGGTCACCGGTTGGATGTCCATCGCGTGCGCGGCAAGCGCCGGCAGGATGAGGAAGAAGATGCCGAGGAACAGTGTGGCGAGGGCGTGGAGAACCGCGATGCGCCTATGAGTAATCGCATCAGGCCATTGATCGCCAAGGTCAGCTCCGCCCCTCATCCCGCTGCCGGGCACTTCTCCCCGTATAGTGACGGGGAGAAGGGGTCTCGCCGCGACGCTGGCGCTCTTCTTACGACGCTGATGGTTGGCGAAATCGACGATGACAGCGCCCCTCTCCCCGTCACTATAGGGGGAGAGGATGCCGGCAGGCAGGTGAGGGACAGCGCTAACGCTCAATCTCGTCATCATCAATTCCCCGCCTGTTGCTGCGGCAAGAGATAGCCGGTCGTCGTACGATCGAGCAGCAGATAGCGTGCGGCGACCGCCTTGATCTCATCGGCGGTGACCTTGCGAATGCGGTCCGGCCATTCCTCGATATCCCTGACGTTGCCGCCGGTGGCGAGCTCGGCGCCGTAGAGATTGGCCATCTCGTCCTGCTTGTCGCGGGCGAAGATCATGGCCCTGATATAGCGGGCCTTGGCCTTCTCCAGCTCGTCCGCGGTGACGCCGTCCTTGACGATGCGGGCGATCTCGGCCTCGACGGCCGCCTCGACGTCGCTCAGCTTGGCGTCGCCGCGCGGCGCGCCATAGACGGTGAAATTGGTGGCGTCGAGCATCGTACCCTGGAAGAAGGCGCCGGTCGCCGATGCGATGCCTTGCTTGACCACGAGTTGCTGGTAGAGCCTGCTGCGGCTGCCGCCGCCAAGGATCTCTCCCAGCAGGTCGAGCGCCTCGGCCTCGCCGGGTTTTGCCGTGTGGTAGGACGGAACCACCCATTGCGTCGAAAAGCTCGGCACCGAAACGCGCCCATCGGTGAGCGTCACCGTGCGCTTGGTGTTCTGCTCCGGCTCGACCGGGCGGATGCGCGGGGGCAGGTCGGGACCGCGCGCGACCTTGCCATAGGTTTTTTCGGCCAGCGCCTTCACGACCTCCGGCTCGACATCGCCGGCCACGATCAGCACCGCATTATTGGGGCGGTAGTATTTGTCATAGAAGGCAACCGCATCGGTGCGGTTCAACTGCTCCATCTCCTGCATCCAGCCGATCACCGGAATGCGGTAGGGCTGGTTCTGCCAGAGCGTCGCGTCGACCTCTTCGTCGAGCACCGCCTGCGGATTGCTGTCGATGCGCGCGCGGCGCTCTTCCAGGATCACGTCGCGCTCGGTCTTGATGACCTCGTCGGTCAAGATGAGGTTGCGCATGCGATCGGCCTCGAAGCTCATCATCTCACCAAGTGCCGAGGGCGCCACCGTCTCGTGGAAGGCAGTGTAGTCATATGAGGTGAAGGCGTTGTTGGAGCCGCCGATGGCCGATATGGCGCGGTCGAACTCGCCCGCGGCGTGGTTGGTCGTGGCCTTGAACATCAGGTGTTCGAAGAAGTGCGCTATGCCGGACTTGCCTGGCGGCTCGTCGGCGCTGCCGATCTTGTACCACACCATATGGGTGACGATGGGGGCGCGATGATCGGGAATGACCACCACCTCCATGCCATTGTCGAGCAGGAAGTTGGCCACCTTGCCATCATCCGCGGCCAGGGCCGGGCCGGCCATGGTCAGCGCGGTGGCGAGCAAGGCTCTCCGCAGCCATTCAGTATGAAATGTCATTGATGGCTCCGGTTGTTATCGCGCGACGATAGGCAAGGTTAGCCGCGGAGGCAAAGTGAATTGTGCGTCATTTTGAAGGCGCCGATCGCCCCACCCTTACGCAAGCTCGATGAACCGGACCACCGTCTCGCCGTAGTTTCGTTCATCAACCACCGAGAATTCCGGCCCAATCTCGAAGGGCGCCGAGGCGGCTTCCTCGACCACGCAGAGCGCGCCGGGCAGCAACCAGCCGCCATCCCTGGCCGAGCGCAGGGCGCGCTCGCCAAGGCCCTTGCCATAGGGCGGATCGGCGAAGACCAGGCCGAATGCCGCAAGCGTACCGGCCTCACCCAGGGCGGTCGCGTCGCGGCGGAAGATCTTGGTGCGGCCGGTAAGGCCAAAAGCTTCGACATTGGTGCGGATCAGGCCGCGCCCTTCGGCCGATTCTTCGATAAAGACGCCATAGGAAGCGCCGCGCGACAGCGCTTCGAGGCCGAGAGCGCCGGTGCCGGCGAAAAGGTCGAGCACACGCGCGCCGTCGAGCTTGTCGGCAAAGCGGTGCGCCAACACGTTGAAGACGGCCTCGCGGGCGCGGTCGGTCGTCGGGCGGATGGCATGGTCGCGCGGCGTCGCCAGCGGACGCCCGCGAAATTGGCCGCCGACGATTCTCATTTATGCCCGGGTCTCATTTAAGGCCGGATCTCATTTAAGTCCCGGCATCATCTGGTCCTCGGGCCCTTGGGACCGTTGCGTGGCCGCTCGCCGCCCCGACTGCCATCCGGACGCTCGCCACCCGGCTTGCCGAACGGCTTGGCTCCGCCCGGCTTGCCATAGGACGGCTTGAACGACGCCTTGCGCGCCTTGGCCTCAGCCGCCTTGGCGGCATCGGCTTCCGCCCTGCCCTTGCCGATCGGACGCGCGCCCGGCGCCATCCAGACATTAGCCTTGCGCTGGCCCGGCGGATCGATCGGCCGCTGCTCGCGCTCGGGCTTCTTGCCGCCGCGCGGTTTGTCACCAAAGGCGCCGCGCGGCTTGTCGCCGAAGCCTCCACGGGGCTTGTCGCCAAAATCGCCGCGCGGCTTTTCGCGAAACTCGCTGCGCGGCTTGTCCGAAAACTCGCTGCGCTCAGGTCTCGGGCCGCGTTCGCCAAAGCTCTTTTCCGGCCTCGCGCCCCTTTCGGGACTGGTCGACAGCTTGCCGAGCGCTTCGTCGCGGCTGCCTTCGCGGCGCTTGCGGTTCTTGATCAGACCGCCCTCGCCGATCGGCCGATGGTCACCCTCGCGGGTGACTTTCGGCCGTTCCGGCTCCACGTCACGCTCTCGCCGCACCGGCTGGTTGGAAAACGGCTTGATGATCTCGGCGTCGAAATTGGCGCCGGATTCCTCGACCAGTCGCTCGCCGAGCTGGTCGCGCAAGACGCGGCCCTTGATCTCCAGCACATGGCCTTCGGCGAGATCGTCGAGCTGGAACGGTCCGTAGGAGATACGGATCAGCCGCGTCACGTCGAGGCCGAGCGATCCAAGGATGTTCTTCACTTCGCGGTTCTTGCCTTCGCGCAGGCCGATCGTCAGCCACGCGTTGGTGCCTTGTTCACGATCGAGCGTCGCCTCGATGGCGCCGTAGAAGACGCCGTCGACGGCAATGCCTTCACGCAGGCCTGCGAGCATGCTTTCCTCGACCTTGCCATGAACGCGCACGCGGTAACGGCGCAGCCAGCCAGTGGCAGGCAGTTCGAGCACGCGCGACAGACCGCCATCATTGGTGAGCAGCAGCAGGCCTTCGGTGTTGATGTCGAGGCGGCCGATGGTCATCAGCCGCGGCAATTCGGCCGGCAGCACGTCGAACACGGTCTTGCGGCCCTCGGGGTCGCGGTTGGTGGTAACGACGCCGGCCGGCTTGTGAAACAGGAACAGGCGGGTGCGCTCGATCGGCGGGATCTCCATGCCGTCGAGATGGATGATGTCGCCCGGCATGACGTTGAAGGCCGGCGAGGTCAAAGCCCGGTTGTTGACCTTGACACGGCCCGCCGCGATCAGGTCTTCGGCGTCGCGGCGCGACGCCAGGCCGGCGCGGGCCAACCGCTTGGCGATACGCTCGCCGGCTTCTTCCGCATCTGCCGGACGCGGGCGCGGCTTGAAGGCGCCGCCAGATGCTTGCGGCCGGTCACCACCGAAATCGCGCTTGGGGCGATCGCTGAAGTCACGCTTGGGACGATCTCCGGCGTCGCGCTGCGGGCGATCGCCAAAATCGCGCTTTGGCCGGTCAAAACGCTTTTCGCCCTCGGCGGAAGCAGGCCGATCGCCACGCGGTGCGTAGGGCTTGCGCGGCCCTTCACGCTTTTCGAAAGGCTTGCCTTCGGGACGCGGCCCCTTGCTGAATGGCCGATCGCCGCCCTTGAAATCGCGCTTTGGCCGCTCGCCATCGGCCGCAACCGGCCGATCGCCGCGCGGTGCATAGGGCTTGCGCGGCCCCTCGCGCTTTTCATACGGCTTGCGTTCACCCTCGGCCGCCATAGGGCGATCCCCACGCGGCGCATAGGGTTTGCGCGGCCCTTCGCGCTTTTCATACGGCTTGCGCTCGCCTTCGGCTGCCATCGGCCGGTCACCGCGTGGTGCATATGGCTTGCGCGGTCCCTCGCGCTTTTCGAAGGGCTTGCCTTCGGAACGCGGACCTTTGCTGAATGGCCGGTCGCCACTTTTGAAATCGCGCTTGGGCCGCTCGCCCTCAGCCGCTGCGGGCCGGGCGCCTCGCGGTGAATAGGGTTTCTTGGCCCCGAAGGAGGGTTTGCCGCTTTTGCCGGCGGCGCCATCGCGGCGCGGCCCCGCGGCTCCAGGGCCGCTTTTGCCCGGGCCTTTGTGGCGCGGAGATTTCTTGTCGTTGTCGTCCATGTGGCCTTTGCCTTGTTGCGCTGCTACAGCGTGGCGCATCCTTTCGGACGCGCAAAGGACGCTATAGCACTTTGATTTGGCGCATGATCATTTCCGAAAATCTGTTCCGATATTCGGGTTGACGCGCTCCATAACAGGATCACCGCCAAGTGGCGAGGAGATAATCGGAATGGAAACCGCGTGAAGCGGCCGGATTTCATGGCGCTGGCGCTGAAAGAGGCGCAAGCCGCCGCCTTGCGCGGAGAAGTTCCAGTTGGCGCCGTCATCGCCAGCGGCGACACGGTGGTGGCATCCGCCGGTAACCGCACCCGCGAACTTGCCGATCCGACGGCGCATGCCGAAATGCTGGCCATCCGCGCGGCCTGCCAAACGCTCTCCAGGGAGCGGCTGACCGGCCACGACCTCTATGTGACGCTGGAACCCTGCGCCATGTGCGCAGGCGCCATTTCCTTCGCCAGGCTGCGCCGGCTCTATTTCGGCGCGGCCGACGAGAAGGGCGGCGCGGTGGTCAACGGCGTGCGCTTCTTCGCCTCGCCGACCTGCCACCATACGCCCGACATCTATCCGGGCATGGCCGAGGCCGACGCGGCGCTGCTGCTCAGGGAATTCTTTCGGGAAAGACGCGAAACGTAGAGCCTTCAGCTACCGAAGGCGACGGTTCCTACCAGGAGGGCAGCCAGTCGAAGAGCCCGCCGCTCTTGCCCTTGGCGGCCGCTTCCTTCTTGAGGCGGCGTTCCTTCTTGTATTCATCCTCGCCGAGTTCGCCCTGCGGCGCCGTGTCGGAGGCAGCTCGATAGGCCAGAGGCGGCTCGCTCAGATATCTGCGAGTGTTGGGGTCGCCCTGCTTTTGCTCTGCGGTGCGGCGCTGGATCTCGGCGGCGCGGCCCTTGTCTGAATCCTTCGGCGACCAGGCCGGCGGGTGGCTGGAGCCCGAATCCGCCAGCGCCTTCTTCACGGAAGCCGGATCGGTCTGCACGTCATCGACGATCCCCGACTGATAGGACGGGTCGTCCTGGTGGGCAGTGGCGTCGGCACGCAGGCGGGCGCGGCGCTGCTCGGGCGATTCGGGCCAATCGGTGCTCGCCGTCTCGATGCTTTCCTGCGGCGGCGGCAGCACTTCCTTCTGCCCCGGCGCCGGCTTTACCAGCTCCGGACGCGGCCTGTAGTCGATCTGTTCCTTGTGCTTGGGCGTGATCGCGAAGGCGCCGGAAAGGTCTCCGGCAAGCTGCTCGCCAGCCGTCTTGTCGGTGCCGTAGGTAGGCGAGCCCATGCAACCGGACAGAGCGAGGCCGGACGCGACAAGCGGCGCCAGCAGCGCAACGCGCGCATAAGTTCTCTTGGTCATGCCAAAAAGTCCCACTCTAGACAGCCTCTCGATCGTCACCGGCCAAAGGCCCGGTCCCCATCGTCCACGCTCTTGCGACGGAATTCCGGCGACAATTTGTCTTCCGGAGTTTCGCGTGTTTATCTCAACCACTCGTTAAGGGCAACGCGCGGGCGGTTTTCGCCCACGCGGCATGGCATTTGTGCTCCGGCTTATGAGCAGTCACAAACGTCCCAGAGCCTTGAGTTCATGCAGCACGGCGGCATCGCGGGCAGACACGTCGGGGAATTCCACGTCCTGCCCGACATCGGCGGTATAGCGCCACGAACGCGCGCATTTGACCAAGCCGCGGTCCTCGGCCTTTTCGACCACCACCGCGACACCTTTGACATCGTCGAGCGCAAAGGCGCCTTCCGGCGCCTTGCCATGGGCGATGACGAGATCGCTGGTGATCGCCATTTCAGCCATGTCGACATCGGCGATCGCGGCTTCAAGCGCGGCATCGTCGAGGGTCACGACCGGCACGGCTTCCAGCGAGGCACCGATGACCTTCTGAGCGCGTGCGATCTCGAGCGCGCCGGTGACGACTCGGCGGACCTGCCGCACCTTGCGCCATTTTTCCGCCAGTGCCTCGTTCTTCCAGTCGGCCGGAATCTCGGGGAACTGGTCGAGATGCAGCGAGACAGCATCCGGATGACGGTCGAGCCAGGCTTCTTCCGTGGTGAAGGGCAGCATCGGCGCCAGCCATTTCACCAGGCAGTCGAAGAGGTGGCGCACCACTTGCACCGAGGTCTTGCGCTTCACGCTGGCGGGTCCCTCGCAATAGAGCGCGTCCTTCCTGATGTCGAAATAGAAGGCCGACAGCTCGACCACCATGAAGTCGAGCAAAGTGCGGGTGATGCGTTTGAACTCGAACGCGTCGTAGCCCGAGCGCACGACCTCATCGAGCTCGGCCAGCCGATGCAGCATCAGCCGCTCCAGTTCCGGCATCTTGTCCAGCGGCACCTCCTCGCCATCGTCATGGGCGAGCGTGCCCAGCATCCAGCGGATGGTGTTGCGGAGCTTGCGGTAGGCGTCGATGTTGGTCTGCAGCACGTTCTTGCCGAGACGCTGGTCTTCCCAATAGTCCGTCGTCACCACCCATAACCGCAGAATGTCGGCGCCGGACTGCTTGATGACGTCTTGCGGCACCACGGTGTTGCCGAGCGATTTCGACATCTTTCGCCCCTCCTCATCCATGGTGAAGCCATGGGTGACGACGGTGTCGTAAGGTGCCCTGCCCCTGGTGCCGCAGCTTTCGAGCAGCGAGGAGTGGAACCAGCCGCGATGCTGGTCGGAGCCTTCGAGATAGACGTCGGCCGGCCATTTCAGGTCCGGACGGTCTTCCAGCGTGAAGACATGCGTCGAGCCCGAATCGAACCAGACGTCGAGGATGTCCATCACCTGCTTCCATTTGGAGGCATCGTGATTGCCGAGGAAACGCTCCTTGGCGCCGGCAGCGAACCAGGCGTCGGCGCCTTCCTGTTCGAAAGCATCCATGATGCGCTGGTTGACGGCTTCGTCCTTCAGCACGTTGCCATCCTCATCGGCAAAGACGGCGATCGGCACGCCCCAGGCGCGCTGGCGTGACAAGACCCAATCCGGGCGTTCCTCGATCATGGCGCGGATACGGTTCTGGCCGGCCGCCGGCACGAAGCGTGTGTCGTCGATCGCCTTCAGCGCACGGCTGCGCAACGTCGTGCCGTCGCCGAGGTCCTTGTCCATATAGACGAACCATTGCGGCGTGTTGCGGAAGATGATCGGCTTCTTCGACCGCCAGGAATGCGGGTAGGAATGCTTCAGCCGGCCGCGCGCGAACAGCGCGTTGCGCTTGATCAGTTCGTCGATGACCGCCTGGTTGGCATTGCCCTTCTTGCCGTTATCGTCGATGACACGCGCGGCGCCACCTTCGCGATCCGGGCCAAAACCCGGCGCGTCTCTGGTGAAGAAGCCGGCGTCGTCGACGGTAAACGGGATGGCGGGATCGATGCCACGTGCGCGCAAATCCGATGCCGCATCCATCCAGGCATCAAAGTCCTCGCGGCCATGGCCGGGCGCGGTGTGGACGAAACCGGTACCGGCATCGTCGGTGACATGGTCCCCGGCAAGCATGGGTACGGCGAATTCGTAACCACCGCCGAGACCTTTGAAGGGATGTGAAAGTGTAAGGCTTCCAAGCTCTTCGACCGAAACGCTGCGAAGCCGATTCAAGGTGACCTTGGCCTTGGCCGAGGAGTCTTCGGCAAGCGCATCTGCAAAGATCAGCTTCTCACCGGGCTGTGGACCGAACGAATTTTCGGCTGCGGTAACTTCATAAAGGCCGTAGCCGATCCGTGACGAATAGTTGACGGCACGGTTGCCGGGGATCGTCCACGGGGTTGTCGTCCAGATGACGACGTGGGCGTTGTCCAAAAGTGCAACGCTTTCCGGAACGCGCATGGACGATGCAGCGTCTGATACAAAGTGCTCAACGCTCCAAAATCCTGACACAACTGGAAACTTCACCCAGATCGTGTCGGACTCATAGTCCTGGTATTCGATCTCGGCCTCGGCCAGTGCGGTGCGCTCGACGACGCTCCACATTACCGGCTTGGAGCCGCGATAGAGCTGGCCGGACATGGCGAACTTCAACAACTCCCCGGCGATGCGCGACTCCGAGTGGAAAGCCATCGTCGTATAGGGGTTCTTGAAATCGCCGACGACGCCGAGCCGCTGGAACTCGCCGCCCTGCACCGTGATCCAGTTCGCGGCGAAGTCGCGGCATTCCTTGCGGAACTCGTTGACCGGCACCTCGTCCTTGTTCTTGCCCTTGGCGCGGTACTGTTCCTCGATCTTCCATTCGATCGGCAGGCCGTGGCAGTCCCAGCCGGGCACGTAATTGGAGTCATAGCCGCGCATCTGGAACGAGCGGGTGATGACGTCCTTGAGGATCTTGTTCAGCGCGTGGCCGATATGGATGTTGCCATTGGCGTAGGGCGGGCCGTCATGCAGCACGTATTTTTCGCGGTCGGCGGCCGCCTCGCGCAGCTTGGCGTAAAGGTCCATATCCTGCCAGCGCTTGACCAGCAGCGGCTCTTTTTCAGGCAAGCCGGCGCGCATCGGGAAATCCGTCTGCGGCAGATAGAGCGTCTTGGAATAGTCGATCGTTTCAACAGTGTCGGTCATTGGTCTGCCATGTGCATTGCCCGGCGGGCGTAAAAGCTCGGGCGTGAACTATCATGATTGGAAAAGCGCGAGGGGGCGCGCAAAACTCCCGGCGGCTCCGGCGGCGCTCAGGCCGCCCGGAACACCGGGCCTGTAATTCGTATCGTCAGCGCGCGAAGGCGTGAAAAGCTCGTCATTGCCGGGCTTTTAACGGAGAAAGCCGCAGGAATAAAGCGTCTCTTGTTCGATTCACTTACATCGCGAAGTCGAAGCGATAGGTGGTCGAGACGCCGACCGTGAACTGGTTACGGTCGCCGCGCTCCTTGACCAGGCTGGAATCGGCGGCCGGGCCCTTCAGGCGCGCATATTCGCCGAACAGGCTGGCGGTCATCGGATCGGTCACGTTCCAGGTGATGGCGCCACCAAGGCCGGCCGATTTCAGGCCGCCGCCAGGATGGTATTCGCTCAGGCCCGAGGCCACAGCCTCCTTGGCGTTGACGCCATAATAGGAGTTGAAATAGCCCGACGAGGCAAAGGACACGCGCGGGCCGCCCGAAATCCTCACCGTCGGCGTGATATCATAGAACGCATCGGCGGCGATGTCGGCGACAAAGCCGTCATGGGCACGGATGCCGTGGCGCAGTTCGGCGCGGGCGCGCAACCAGTCCGTAGGGTAGAATTCGAAGAAGCCGCCGACCTCACCGCCCCAGCGCACCGGGTCGAGGCCCTTGAGTTCATCCTTGCTGTCGCGTGAAAACAGGAATTTTCCGGTCAGGCCGGCGCGGACGCCGCCATCGTCGACCAGCGCCAGCGAGATGTTGTCGTTGCGCGAGCTAAAGCGCGCGGCCGGGCCGGCCTTGCCCAGCGAGATGATCGGCGATGCGCTGAGCAGATAGCTGTTGGAGCCCTCGAATTTCGGCGCGACCATGCCGGTGGCGCCAAGCGTCAGGTACCAGTCGCCGGACATCCAGCCGAAGGCACCCTCGCCCGCATTGGCGGTGGACACAGTGAGCAGCGCCGAGGCGAGAAACAGCGGAATCGTCCAGACAATACGCATCATCACCCATACGCGAAACAAAACGGAGAGAACATCCGGCAGCCAAAGCCATGGCGCCGGTTCGGTAAAATTTGACTTAAAATCTACAGCAGTGGCGGCAACTGCGACCCTGTTTTTTGCGCTGTGGCCCATTTGAACAGGGCGCCGCCGGGCCTGTGGCGAGTTGACAGAAAAAGCGAGGTTGCCTAAATTCGCGTTAGTGCAGACTAACATGAACAGATGGACAGCGCTTGGCGACCCGAC
This sequence comes from Mesorhizobium sp. LSJC285A00, assembly GCF_000503155.1. Taxonomy (NCBI): domain Bacteria; kingdom Pseudomonadati; phylum Pseudomonadota; class Alphaproteobacteria; order Hyphomicrobiales; family Phyllobacteriaceae; genus Mesorhizobium; species Mesorhizobium sp. LSJC285A00. The sequence continues at coordinate 125,990 of NZ_AYVK01000027.1, read as the reverse complement.
CAGGCGGACGATCTTCGAACTGCTGGTCGAACAACCCTGTTCGGTCGGGGAATTGGCTCGTGCGCTTCCTGTCACCCGGCCGGCGGTCTCGCAGCACCTGAAGGTGCTCAAGGACGCCGGCCTCGTGGCCAACACACGGCTCGGCAAGCAACGCATCTACCGGGTCGATCCGGAAGGCTTGGCCAGCCTGCGCGCCGAACTCGACCGGTTCTGGAGCAAGACCTTGGCGGCCTACAAAGTGGTCGTCGAACAGCCCTTGAAGGAGCAGGAATGAGCACGCATCAACCGCCCGTGAGGCACTCCATCCTTGTCGAGGCTCCGATCGCGCATGCCTTCAAGGTCTTCACCGAGGACTTCGGCAGTTTCAAACCCAAAGAGCATAACCTGCTTGCCGTGCCGATCGCGGAGACGATCTTCGAACCCCGCGTTGGCGGTCACGTCTACGACCGCGGTGTGGATGGCAGCGAGTGCCGCTGGGCACGGGTGCTGGCCTACGAGCCGCCGAACCGACTGCTTCTGAGTTGGGATATCAGCCCTCAATGGCAGATCGAGACCAATCCGGACAGGACCAGCGAGTGGGAAGTCCGGTTTACGGCGGAGACGAATAGCCGGACCCGCGTCGAGATCGAGCATCGCAATCTCGAACGTCATGGCGAAGGCTGGGAAGGCGTGCGCTTTGGGATTGACGGTGATCAAGGCTGGCCGCTGTATCTCAGGCGATTCCAAGATCTTTTTGCCGGCAAAGTGACCTGAAGGAGCACAACTATGGAACCCTATTGGCTAAGCATCCTCGGTGTACTGATCCTCTGTCTTTTGTCAGTCGCGCTGGCGGTTTACTCGGGTTCGTCCAAGGGATTTGCCGGAGCGCTTTCCGGTCCGGTGATCCCGGCCGACGACGCCAATCTCCTCTACAGGATCGACCGCGTGCATATGAACTCGGTCGAGGCGCTGGCGCCTTTTGTCGTCCCGGCGGTGCTGGCCATGATGGTTGGCGTTGGGTCGGCCACGTTGGCGACCATTGTCTGGGTTCATGTGGCGATACGCCTGCTTCACCTAGGGGTTTACCTACGCGGCGGCAATGCCGCCAAGGGTGGCAGTGTCAGAACGATCGTCTACGTCTCTGGAGCGATCGTCACGCTTGTCCTCGTCCTTGTGACTGGCTGGGCTGCCATAAATTGACACGTACGCGCGAACCTCAAGCCACCGACGCTTTGTTTATTTACTAGCCGTCGCCATCGGCTGGACGTCCGCTATAGCCGGGGCTAACCTCCCGGCAAGGTGCCAGGCGATTTCGAGGAGATGCAGCAATGACCCTGCACGGTGATACCCTGAAAGATGCGATCGGCCGGACACGGGACAAATGGGGGTGGTTCGTCGCGCTCGGCGTGCTGCTGCTCATCTTCGGCGGCATTGCCTTCGGCAATCTGTTCATCGCCACCGTCGCCTCGGTCTATGTCGTGGGCTGGCTGATGCTGATGGCCGGCATCATCGAGATCGTGCATGCCTTCGGCGTGAAGACCTGGAGTCGCTTCTTCTATTGGCTGCTCAGCGGTCTACTTTATGCCGTTGCCGGTTTCTTTGCCTTCGACAATCCGCTGCTGGCCTCGACGGTGCTGACCTTGCTGCTGGCGGTGGCGCTGGTCGCTTCAGGCGCGCTCAGGGCCTGGGTCGGCTATAGCCACCGACCGGAAAAGGGCTGGGGCTGGGTCGTCGCGGCGGGCCTGATCAGCGTGCTGGCGGGGCTGACCATCGCCATGGGCTGGCCAGTCAACAGCCTGTGGGTGCTCGGCCTGTTCCTGGCCATCGACCTGATCTTCCAGGGCTGGAGCTTCATCGCTCTCGGACTGGCGTTGAAGAAGTAGGGGCTTGAAGAGGTAAGCGGCCGGAAGGCTCAAAAAGCGATGGCGCCGTCCAGATCCGAAAGCGGCCTGACGCCGGCCAGCAGCGCGCGCGCCTCCGCCTCGTCGCACTTCATTTGTACCACCAGCCCATCGAGCCCATCGAACTTCACCTCGGGGCGCAAAAAGCCGAAGAACGATACGTCGCAGATCTCGCCGTAAAGATCGCCGGCAAAGTCGAAGACGAAGGTTTCGAGCAGCGGCGCGCCATTGTCGTCGACAGTCGGGCGACGCCCGAAGCTGGCGACACCATCATAGAGCGTGCCGTCGGCGCGGCGAAAGCGGACGGCATAAATCCCTTCCTTCAGAGTTGTTTCCGGCGAAAGCCTCATGTTGGCTGTCGGGAAGCCGAGCGTGCGGCCGAGCTGCTGGCCGCCGATCACTTCGCTTTCGACGGTGAAGCGGTAGCCGAGCAGGCCTGCGGCCTCGGCGACCTCTCCCTCGCAGAGCAGCTCGCGGATACGGCTCGACGACACCACCTCGGCGCCCTCGTCGCGAAAGGCGTCGACCAGGGTGACGCCGAAACCATGGCGCTCGCCTGCCGCCATCAGAAACGCAGGACCGCCCTGCCGGTCCTTGCCGAAGTGAAAATCGAAGCCGGTGACGGCATGGATGATGCCGAGGTTCGTCTCCAGCACATCGGTCACGAAAGCCTCGGCCGACAGGCCGGCAAAGGCGCGCGTGAACGGCTGTTCGACGAGTGCGGCAAAGCCCAGATGCGACAGCAGCCGCGCCTTCATCCGCGGCGGCGTCAATACGAACAGCGGCATATCGGGCCTGAACACCTTGCGCGGATGCGGGTCGAAGGTCAGCACTAGCGCCGGCACGCCGCGCCGCCCGGCTTCGGCAAGCGCGCGATCGAGCACCGCCTGGTGGCCGCGATGGACGCCGTCGAAATTGCCGATCGCCACCACGCCGCCGCGCAAATGCGGCGGCAGCGGCGCGGTTGCTGAAATGTGTTCGAAAGCTGCGCTCATGCAGCAACCCTACCGCAGTCTCGGAATGACGGCGACCGGCCGGTAGCCGTGCTTTTGCAGAAAGGCTGCAAGCCTGGCGGGGTCCGGCTGCATGGGATCGCCATAGTCGCGCGCGTGAATGCCGCCCGAGACGTAAAGCACGTCGATGCCGTTGTCGGCGGCGCCCTTGACGTCGGTCATCATGCCGTCGCCGATGGCCAGCACCTCGGTGCGCGCGACGTCTCGGCCGAGAAGCACGGCAACCTCCCGCAGCGCTACGTCATAGACCGGCGCATAAGGTTTTCCGGCGATCAGCGTGCGGCCGCCAAGCTGGGCATAGTCGCGCGCCAAGGCGCCGGCGCACCAGATCATGCGCTCGCCGCGTTCGACCACGATGTCGGGATTGGCGCAGATGAAAGGCAGGTTCCTGGCGCGCAGCCGGCGCAGCAGATCGGCGTAATCCTCAGGCGTTTCCACCTCGTCGTCGAACAGCCCGGTGCAGACCGCGCCGGAGGCCTCGAACTCCTCGACGAGCTCGACGTCCAGACCGTCATAGAGGGTGAAATCGCGGTCGGCGCCGATATGGAAGATTTTTCGTGGGCCTTCGGCGATAAGGTCGCGGGTCACATCGCCTGAGGTGACGACGCGATCGTAGGCGGCGGCGGGAACGCCGATCGCATTCATCTGCGCCACCACATCGGCATTGCGGCGCGGCGAGTTGGTGATCAGGACGACCGGGACCTTCGCCGCACGCGCGGCGGCAAGCGCTTCGGCAGCCGCCGGAAAATGCCATTCGCCATTGTGGATCACGCCCCAGACATCGCACAGGATGGCCGAGTAGGCGCCCGACAAATCCGCGAGCGAGCCGATGATGTCAGGCGAATCCGCCATGCCGTTTTCCTGCTGTGACGATCATTGCGAGAGCTGCAGCCGACGGTCCGCCGCAACCGGCCCCGCATTAACCGAAGCGTTTCATCCTGTCACCAGCTTTTCGGCACTTGCCAGGCTGTTGCGCAACGGGCTGATCGAAGGTTGCACAGGCAGGAACCACCCTTCTCCGAGCTTCGGTCGATCGAAACAATGTCGCACCGCTGATCACCAGGGCCGAGTGGTTAACGAGCCTTGAAAAGATGGGCCTATGTTGAACGCATTTCAGCAACCTGAAATTTAACGATTTGTGGGCATCTTCGGACCGATATTGGGTCCTGGCAGGGGTGCTGAAGGCATGATCCGCAGATTTCTGAACGACAGACGCGGCAACTATGCCTTGATGACAGTGATCACCATGGTGCCCTTGATGGGCGCGCTGGCGATTGCCATCGACTACACCGACCTCCTGCGCCAAAAACAGAACATGCTGAACGCGCTGGATGCCGCCGGAATTGCCACGGCACAGCAGATCGTCACCGGGGCGACCGACACGGCATCCAAGGCCTATGCGAAGGATTTCTTCGAGGCCAATCTCAGAGCCGTCAGTCCGGCCGATACGGCGCTGACGGTGACGCTGCCCAACAACAACGCAGGTGGTGGCACGCTGAAGCTGTGCGCCGAATTGACGTATCACCCCTATTTCCTGCCGGCAGCGGCCATGATGATCGGAAGAACCGCCGCCGACGTCACAACGTCGGCATGCTCGGAGATCCGCCTCAAAAACACGCTGGAAGTGTCTCTCGTGCTCGACAATTCCGGCTCCATGAGCATCAACGGCTCCGGCACCGGCCAGCCACGAATAGATTTGCTCAAGAAGGCCGCTACCGAGCTTGTCAACACGATGGCGCTCCAAGCCGCACAAATGAGGCAGGTCACCAGGCCGGTGCAGTTCTCGCTGGTCCCGTTTTCTGCGTCGGTCAATGTCGGCGCTCCGATCCCCCCGGCTCCATTGCCGACGTGGCTGGACACGACCGGCATTTCCCCGATCCATCATCAGAACTTCGATTGGTCGACGATGACAGCGGCGGCAAATGCCACCAAATGGATCGAAAAAGTAGGCAGCGTTTACTACCAGCGCGGCACGGGCTGGGGCACTGACAAAGACAAGGAGATGACGCGTTTCACTCTCTATCAGGACATGATGGCAACGACCTGTACGACGAAAAACCCGAACGGCACTTGCAAGACCTCCGTCGTCGCCAAATACGAAGCCTGGAAGGGCTGCGTGGAGGCGAGGCCGTATCCCTATAATGACGACGACACATCGCCGACCACGGGCACGCCCGCCACCATGTTCGTGCCGATGTTCGCGCCGGACGAAGCTGGCAATTTCTGGACCGACACAACTCGCACCAGCACATCGACGTGGGGTTACGCGAACAATTGGTGGATCGATTATTCCGACACGCTGACTGTCCCCAAACGCCAAGCGGATATGCGAAAGTATTTTCTGACAAAGCCCTGGGACGCAGCAGCCGCTGCGGCCGATGATGGACCCAATTCGGCATGCACGACCGCCGCGATCACGCCGTTGCAGGACATAACCACCACCGATGGCAAGAAAATCCTGACGGATGCCATCAATGCCATGGCCCCGACGGGCAACACCAACGTGCCGGAAGGGCTGGCCTGGGGCTGGCGGACGGTGTCGAGCAACGAGCCTTTTACGCAAGGCCGGCCGAACACCGAAAGAGGCAACGACAAAGTGGTCATCGTCCTGACCGACGGCGCAAACACCTATAGCATCGGCCCTAGCAACGACATGACCAGCAACTACGCCAAGAATGGATCGACCTACGCCGCCTACGGCTACACCGGCCCTAATTTTCCGAAGCCAGTCGAGCCTGCGACCCGCCTGTTCGTCAACACGACCGTCGCCAAGACAACTTATACGGCGGCCAACTACACAACCGCGCTTGACCAGCAGATGCAAACGCTTTGCACCAATGCGAAGAATTCGAACATTCTCTTGATGACGGTCTCGCTTGACCTGGTTACCACCAAGCCGGCGGAAAAGACTGCCATAGACGCGCTCAAGAAATGCTCCTCGGATTCGCGCTTCCGCAAGGATCCGACCGACCCGAGCAAGCCGGCGAAGCTGTACTGGAACGCGACCGGCGCCACCTTGTCGCAAAGTTTCAAGGAAATCGCCGACGAACTGTCGAACCTGCGCATCGTCAGCTGATCGGCGCGATCTTTCGAACAAGGCGCTCCGCCTCGCGGGGCGTTTTGTTGCGGCGTTGCTCACGTGTCCGTGCATTTGGTTAGCGCCTGGTGAAGCGCTATCCGCGCAATCGAGCAGTTTCCCAAACCCGTCCTTCAACGTTTTGTGAAACTGTGGCGGCATTGAAGAATCCGCAGGCGGGGCCGCTTACATCACATGCGTGAACTCTGGCGCACATTCCGGCGTGACTTCTGGCGTGACCGCCGCGGCAATTACGCTCTGATGACCGTTGTGGCGATGGTGCCACTGATGGGCGGCGTGGCAATGGCTGTCGACTACACCGGCGTGGTCAGCGAGAAGCAGAGGGTGGTCAACGCGCTCGACGCCGCCAACTTCGCCACCGCGCGCCGGCTGGTGGAAGGCGCCACCGACGACCAGTTGCGGGCCTATGCGCTCGACTTCTTCAAGGCAAACCTCAACGATGTCGATCCTGCCGACACGACGCTCAGCGTTACGCTGCCCAGCAGCACGACCGGCGGCGGCATCGTCAAGCTGTGCGCCAGCCTGGTCTACAAGCCCTATTTCCTGCCGGCAGCGGCGATGCTGATCGGCAGGACGTCGGCAGACGTCACCTACTCCGTGTGTTCGCAAGTCCGGCTGAAGAACACGCTGGAAGTGGCTATGGTGCTCGACAATTCGGGGTCGATGTCGAACACCGGCACGGGTGCCGGACAAAAGCGCATCGACCTTCTCAAGCAAGCCGCCAAGCAGCTGGTCGACACGCTTGCCTTGCAGGCCGCGATGATCAAGCAGATCGACAAGCCGGTCCAGTTCAGCCTGGTGCCGTTCGCCGCCTCTGTCAATGTCGGCGCCAGCAACGACAACGCGTCATGGATCGACGCCTACGGGCTGTCGCCCATCCACAACGAGAATTTCGCCTGGTCCACGCTTAATGCAGCCGACAAATATGCCCAGAAGATCGGCGGCATCTGGTACAAGAAAGGCACTGGCTGGGGTGAGCAGGAGGGGCAGATGCTGACCCGCTTCTCGCTCTACCGCGACATGAAGGTGGTCACCAGCCACGAGCGCATCGTCGGCAGCAAACGCGTGGTGTGCGACAAATATCGCGCCAATCATACATGCTCGGACAGCCACAACGAATACGACTACAACGACACATACGGACCGTTCGCCAGCTGGCAGGGCTGCGTCGAGGTCCGTCCCTACCCCTATAATGTCACCGACGCGCCGGCCTCCGGCGGACCGAACAACACCGGCACCGGCGTCGGCGATCCCGCGACCATGTTCGTGCCGATGTTCGCGCCAGACGAGCCGGGCAATCATTGGTACATAACGCAGGACCCCGACGAGGTGGCCCCCAAGACCTATGGCGCAGCCAACAGCTGGTGGAACGACGATCCGGCGAGCACCACCGGCAAGACCAGGCAGTCCAACATGGCCAAGTATTTCCAGCCACGGCCGATCAATGCTCCGGTGCTGTCGGCCGGTGCCGGTCCTAACTACAGCTGCACGACGACACCGATCACGCCGCTGACCGACGTCTCCAACACCGCCGGGCTGACCAAGATCAAGGCTGCGATTGACCTGATGGCGCCGAACGGCTTCACCAATGTGCCGGAAGGCATGGCCTGGGGCTGGCGCACCGTCTCCAGCACGGAGCCTTTCACAGGAGGACGTCCTGAGACGGAGCGCGGCAACGACAAGGTGGTCATCGTGCTCACTGACGGCGAGAACACCTATGCGGTGCCCAGCAGCGATCCCGCCGGCAACAAGTCGACCTATGCCGCCTATGGCTATACCGGCGTCGGCTACAACGGCACTGCGGTCACCCGCCTGTTCGGCGGCACGTCGAGCGCCATCGGCCAGCTCAACTATTCGTCGAGCAACTACACCGCCGCGCTCAACGAGCAGATGGCGACGCTGTGCAACAACGCCAAGGCGGCCAACATCATGGTGATGACGGTGGCGCTCGATATGTCGACGACCGACGCCGGCGACAAGAGCGCGATGGAGGCACTGAAGACGTGCTCTTCGGACTCGCGCTTCCGCAAGGATCCGACCGACCCGAGCAAGCCTGCAAAACTGTTCTGGAACGCGACCGGCGCCACGCTGTCCGACAATTTCAAGGAAATCGCCAACGAGCTCTCGAACCTGCGCGTGGTGAGCTGAGGGTCAAGCTGCTGATCTTGCCCCTTGCGGGGGAAATTGACGGCTTCGCCGCTTTCGCCAATTGTCGACGCTGGCGCAAAGGCTCCGGCCATCATGCTCTTGCGGTGAGTCAAAACGCGTGCTCGGTATCGTCACTCTTCCCGGAGATTGCCCGTGCCCGAAACCGCCAACCATCTCGCCTTCGCGCTGGTCTGCCTGGGCATGGTCCTGACGCCCGGGCCGAACATGATCTACCTGATCTCGCGCTCGCTGTCGCAAGGCCCCAAGGCCGGGCTGATCTCGCTCGGCGGCGTGGCGGCCGGCTTTCTGTTCTATGTCGTATCGGCTGCGCTGGGCATCACCGCGCTGCTGCTTGCCGTGCCGTTTGCCTATGACGCACTGCGCATTGCCGGCGCGCTCTATCTGCTATGGCTCGCCTGGCAAGCGGTGCGGCCCGGCGGGCGCTCACCATTCCAGGTGCGCGAACTGCCGAAGGACAGGCCGCGCAAGCTGTTCGCGATGGGCCTGATGACCAATCTCCTCAATCCCAAGGTGGCGGTGCTTTATCTGTCGCTGCTGCCGCAGTTCATCTCGCTGGGCAACGGCCATGTGCTGTCGCAGCTTCTGGTGCTCGGCGCCACGCAGATCTCGATCAGCCTGACCGCCAATGCCATCATCGCGGTAACGGCCGGTTCGATCGCCACCTTCCTTGCCGGACGGCCGCTATGGATGGTCATCCAGCGCTGGATGATGGGCACGGTGCTCGCCGCGCTGGCGCTTAAAATGGCGACCGACGCGCAACGCTGATCGGACGCAGCGCGCCGAGACTACATCGGCCGCCGACCTTCCCATTCGAATCGGCCGGCCGAACCTGCACGGAGGCCAGCGATTGAGATTTTCCAGCCCTGCCCGGCAAAAGCCATGATCGCGGCTAAGTCAGGCAGGCATGACAATGATCTGCACCACCAATCATCCGCTCGCGCAAACCCGCTCTGGCGCAGCAAGTCCAAAACCAAACAGGCGCCTGCTGCTGATCGGCCTTGCAGCCATGGCCGGCCTCGCTGCTTGCAGTACGGTCTCGGTGCCGACCGGCGAAGGCGCCGGTGTGTCGTCCTCGGCCACCGCGACGCTGGCCGGCATCCGAGCTTCGGCCGGACTGCCGGCGCTGGTGCCGGACGCCCAGCTCGAGCAGGCCGCTCGGCAGCAGGCCGGCTATATGGCCTCACGCGAACGCATGAGCCACACGACGGGCTGGGGAAAGGATTTCGCGTCGCGGATGAAGGACAATGGGGTGCGGGGCGCCGCCGCCGAGAACATCGCCGAGGGCCGCTTCGACCAGCAGAAACTGTTCGACATCTGGATGCATTCGGCTGGCCACCGCCGCAACATGCTCGATCCGGATTTCAGCCGCTTCGGCCTCGCCTATGTACGCGACGGACGCGACAGCGCCATCCGCTACTGGAGCCTGGTGCTCGGAAAATAGCAGCCAGCGGTTACGGCGCGAGCCAGCCGTCAGCCTTTCGCGATCAGCTCGCCGATATCCCCAGCCGACAGGGGTTTGCTGAAATAATTGCCCTGCACCTCGTCACAATTGTTCTTGCGCAGGAAGGCGACCGGGTCTTCCGTTTCGACACCTTCGGCCAGCACCCGAAGGTTCAACTTCTGCCCCAGGGAAATCACGGCGCCAGTGACCGCTTGATCGTTCTCGTCGGTCGCGAGATCGTTGATGAAGGACTTGTCGATCTTCAGCCGCGCCACCGGAAACGTCTTGAGAGCGCTGAGACTGGAATAGCCTGTTCCGAAATCGTCGATCGATATCTGCACGCCGAGCTTTTGCAGTCCGTTCATCGTTGCGACCGCCAGCTCGAAATCCTGCATGATCAGGCTTTCCGTCACTTCGAGCTCGAGATACCTCGCCTCCAGGCCGCTTTCCTTCAATGCGTTGACGACGCGGTCGATCAGGTTCTTCTCCCGGAACTGCCGCGCCGACACGTTGACGCAGACGGTTACGGGCGACAGACCGGCGCGCTGCCAGGCTTTGTTCTGCCGGCAGGCTTCGTGCAGGATCCAGTCGCCGAGCGGCACGATCAGCCCGGTCTCCTCGGCGGTCGGGATGAACATCGCCGGCGAAACCAGGCCTCGCGTCGGGTGGTTCCAGCGCACCAGCGCTTCGACGGCGAAAACCTGCCCCGATCGCAGATCCACCTGTGGCTGATAATGCAGAGCGAATTCCGACCGGGCGAGCGCGTTTCGCAATTCCTCCTGAAGCAGGAATTTTTCATGTGCCGTTGAGTTGAACTCCGGGGCATAGAACTGGAAATTGTCGCGGCCGAATTCCTTGGCGCGATACATGGCGGCGTCGGCATTGGCCAACAGCGTATCCGGGCTGGTCCCGTCCTTCGGGTAATTTGCGATGCCGATGCTGGCCGTCGTTCTCAGCCGATGCTCTCCGACAAGAACCGGTTCCGCGATCGCATCCCTGATCGTCTGCAGGGTTTCCGAGACCACATCGACATTGGTGGTTTGGTCGAACAGGACGATGACAAATTCGTCGCCGCCAAGCCGCACGACGGTGTCGGTGGCCTTCACGCATCCAACCAAACGGCTGGCGACGGTCTTGAGGAGTTCGTCGCCGGCATTGTGGCCAAACGTATCGTTCACCAGTTTGAAATTGTCGAGATCGATGAACACTACCGTCATCCAGCGATTGTATCGCTGCGCGTAGAGGACCGCCTGGGAAAGCCGATCCTCCAGCAAAGCGCGATTGGGCAGGCCGGTCAGCGCATCATGGTTGGCCATGAAGTGGATCTGGTCTTCCGCCAGTTTGCGCTCGATCGCGATGCCGGCAATGTGTGTGGTGAACTCGATCAGGCGGGTCTCGGCATGGGTGGGTTCGCGCACGGTCATCGAATACATGGCAAAGGCGCCCAACACGACGCCCCGATGCGACAGGATCGGGGTTGACCAGCACGAACGATAGCCATGGGGTGCCGCCAGTTCGCGGTAATCGTCCCAAAGCGGATCCTGCAGAATATCGGTAACAATGACCGGTTCCCGCCGGTAGATGGCGGTTCCGCAGGATCCCACCTTGGGACCGATGGCCGCCCCATCGATGGCGCTCGTATAGGCTTTCGCCAGGCCCGGCGCCGCACCGTGACGCAAATGAATGCCGTCCTTGTCGAGCAGCAGGACGGAACCGAATATCCCCTTCAACTGAGCCTCGACGAAGCGCATGAGGCGGTCGAGCACGTCCTCCAGCGGCGCGCTCGTGGCAATCATTTCGAGGATCTGCGCCTGCCCGCTGCGAAGGACATCCGCCTGCTTGCGGGCGGTGATGTCGTGGGCAATGCCAACCAGGCCGAAGATTTCATTTTGGCGATTGCGCAACGGCACCTTCGTCGACGAAAGCCATTTGCCGTTCCCCGACGCATCGACGACAAACTCTTCCGCGTCGATCATTGGTTGTCCGCTCTTGAGCAGGCGCTGCTCGACCAGGCGAAATTTCCGCGCAACTTCCGGGGGGTGGAGATCAAAATCGGTCAAACCGATCATGTCGCTGGTCTTGTTGCGGCCGCTATCGGTCGCAAGGGCGCTGTTGACCACGACGAAACGGCTTTGCGTATCCTTGACCCAGAGGTAATCGGGCACCCAGTCGATCAGCGCCTGCAGCGAAATGCGCTCGTCGACGATCTGCCGATTGGCGAGGAGTTCAGTGATGTCCTCATGCGTGGCGATCCAACTGCCATCGGGCATGGGCTGGTTACGGATCTGGATTGTGCGACCATCGACAAGTTTGGCGGTCCAGAGCCGCGAAGCCTTGCCCGAATTGATCGAGCGAGCCGTTGCGAGATAGGTGTCGGCGGCCGTCGCCGCCGTGCCGGCGGCGACGCGGCGTTCGACGATTTCGCTCAGTGTCACGCCAGGCCGCAATTCCTCGGGCGCAATGCGGTAGATTTCCGCATAGCGCCGGTTGCTCAGGATCAGCCGTTCATCGGCATCGAAAAAGCAGATGCCTTGCGAAATATTCTCGATCGCAGTCTCGAAGCGCAGGGTCTGCCCTTCGAGACCCGCAATGGTCGTGCGAAGTTCTCCCTCGAGCGTATCGTAGGAAACGTCAGCCAGTCTTGCCAATGCGGCTACGCCCACCGGCCCGCGCGCCCCGACGGATCTTCTGGATGACTTCGTGACCAAACAGACCTCCTCCGGTTTGGCACCTGAAACAAGAAAGGGCCTCTGTCGTGCCAGACGAAAGTCGACTGACAATGTTACAGATGTGCTAATTCAAGATGAACTGTAACGGAATTGGAGGCGTCAGCAACCAGATACCAAAGGTGCAAATGTCATTTCAAATCAACTTCCAACGGCTCATTATCGATATTCTTTTGCACACGCGGGTTTTGACGATCATCCGAGCAACAAATCATCAGGGGCAACCAGCTTGCTGCCAGCGCTACCGGCGCCCGCCTCAATCCATATGCGCGGCAGGAGCTGCCGCGCCGGCCGGAGCGGTCTTCGGCTTGCGCAGCAGGAAGACAAACGGAATGGCAACCAGCGTCATCACCATCAGCAGTTTGAAGTCGTTGACGTAGGAGATCATCATCGCCTGGATGTTGACCATGCGGTCCACCTGCGAAAGTGCCGTCGGATCGCCGCCTGCTGCCGCCGGCGAGGCCGCCCACAAATTGGGGTTGAACGGGTTGATGAAAGCCGACAGTTCGGTGTGATTGACCTGCGTGTTGCGCACCATGAGAACCGTCACCACCGACACACCGATCGACGAACCGAGATTTCGAACCAGGCTGAACAGGGCCGTGGCGTCGGTGCGGAAGCGCACGTCGAGCGTAGCGAAGGCCACCGTGGACAGCGGCACGAACACCATGCCCATGCCCAGGCCCTGGATGACGCCGGAGCTGAGGATCAGCCAATTGTCCATCTGCGGCGTGAAGGAGGACATGGTGTAGAGCGACTGCGCGGTGAGCAGAAAGCCGATGACGACGAGGATGCGGGCGTCGATCCTGCTCATGAGCCGTCCAACGACAAGCATCGAAATCATCGTGCCGACACCGCGCGGCCCCAGGACGACGCCGATGGTGACGGTCGGATAGCCGAAGATGGTCGACAGCATCGGCGGCAGCAGCGACATCGAGGCCAGGATCAGCACGCCCATGACGAAGATGAAAGCCAGACCGGTGACGAAATTGCGGTCGAGGAAGATCTTGGGGTCGATGAAAGGACGTTCCGCCGTCAGTGTATGGATGATGAAAACCCAGAAGCCGGTGATCGAAAGAGCAAGCTCGATCCAGATTTCGACCGAGGAAAACCAGTCGACCTCGCCGCCGCGGTCGAGCAGCAGCTGCAGCGCGCCGACGCCGAGCGAAATCATGGCGAAACCGAAGAAATCGAAGCTGCGGATCCGCCGGGCAACGACCGGCAAATAGGCTGCCATGCCGAGGAAGGCGATGATGCCGACCGGCAAATTGATGAAGAACACCCAGCGCCAGTTGAAATTCTCGGTCAGCCAACCGCCCAGCGTCGGACCCAGGATCGGCCCCAGCATGATGCCGGCGCCCCAGATGGCCATCGCCTGGCCGTGGCGTTCCCTGGGGTTGATGTCGAGCAGGAAGGTCTGCGACAGCGGCACGATGGCTGCGCCGAACACGCCCTGCATCAGCCGGAAGAACACTATGCTCTCCAGGCTCCAGGCAATGCCGCACAGCATCGAGAACACGGTGAAGCCGACAACCGCCGCCAGGAACAGTTCCTTGCGGCCGAAGCGGTCGGCCAGCCAGCCGGTCACCGGCGTCATGATCGCGGCGGCAACGATGTAGGAGGTCAACACCCAGTTTATGTTGTCGGGCGACGCGCCGAGGTCGCCGGTCATGGTCGGCAGCGCGACATTGGCAATCGTGGTGTCGAGCGCCTGCATGACCGTCGCCAGCATCAGCGCCACGGTGATCAGGCCGCGATGCGGCACTTCCTTGAAAGGTTCTGGTGTGGTCATGATGCGGAACTTCCGACAGGTTACAAAAACGTGTACATTAGGTTTCCGGGCGGCGAGGCCTTCTCTGGTGAAGAGACCCTCATCGCGGTGGGACGCGATCTATCGATGTGGGGGTTACATCGATCGAAGGTCTCGACACATCAGGCGCTTGCCGCCCGGAAATCCAAGGTCCGAAGGATGGGCGCGCCGAGATGGTCCAGGTTCTGGGCAGGCCGCGATGCGGCCCGGTCCAATCCACCCCTCGTTCAACCTGCCGTCGGACCGATCCTGTCATCTCAACTTCACCTCGCCTGCGGCGGGCGTTCTGCCGGGCCGTGATCCTGCTTTTCGAGATCACGGTCCATTCACAGTCTATTGTGCTTCGCCTGCGGTGGCGTGGCCGAAGATAGCGGGGAACCCGCGAGCAACGCCGGTATCCACCGTAACCGAGGCGCTCATACCGGTGCGCAGCGCCATTTTGGCGTCGGCATCGGTCAGCTCCAGGCGCACCGGAATGCGCTGCGTGACCTTGACCCAGTTGCCGGTGGCGTTTTGAGCAGGCAACAGCGAAAACTCCGCGCCGGTGCCGGCGCCGATCGCCTTGACGGTGGCCTCGAAAGTTCTGCCCGGATAGGTGTCGACGACGATCTCGGCCTTCTGGCCAGGCTTCATGTGGGTAAGCTGGGTTTCCTTGAAATTGGCATCGATCCAGGTGTCGCCGGTCTCGACCAACGCAAACAGCGGCGTGCCGGAACCGACATACTGGCCGATCTTGAACGAGGAGGCCTGGCTGATGACGCCGTCGGCCGGCGCCTTGACCGTGGTCTGCGCCAGATCGTAGGCGGCCTTGTCGCGCGCGGCGAGTGCGGCCATCACCGTCGGATGCTTGTCGGTCTCGATATCGGGATTGCCGGCGAGAGCCGCCTTGGCGCTGATGATGCCTTGCTCGGCAACGGCCAGTTGCTGCCTGGCTTTGTCGAGATCGTTCTTGGCCTCGTCCAGCGACGATTTGGCGTTGATGCCCTTCTGGGCAAGGTCGGCGGCGCGGTCATACTGCGACTGCGCGTAGTCGACCTGGCTGGCATCGGACTTTTCCTGCGCCAGCGCCTGGCTGTAGGCGGCGCGCAGCTGTTCGATACCGACGCGTGCGACTGCGACCGCCGCGTCGGCCTGCGCCAATGCAATCCGGTAGGGCTCGGGGTCGACGGCAAACAGCACATCGCCCTGCTTGACCTGCTGATTGTCCGAGATGCCGACCTGAACGATGCGTCCGGCGGTGTCCGAGGCGATCGACACCTTGGCCTGCTGCAAATTGGCGTTCTCGGTTTCCTGATAGCGGCCGCCGGTCACCCAGACATAACCGCCACCAATGGCCAGCGCGGCCGGCAGGGCGACCATCAGCAGCAAGCGGCCGAGGCGGCGCTTCTTGACCGGAGCCGGAGCGGGTTGAACCGGGGGAGCCACCGCGACAGGTGCTGCGGCCGGCTGTGCAGGCGCTTCGGCGGCCGGCTTTGCCGGCGTCTCGATCTTGGTTACATTCTCGTCTAGTTTGGCTGCCGCGTTCATGCTGCTGCCCCTTCCGTACTCTTCAAGGACGACGTCTCGCCGTCCGCCAGGTTTTGCACGATGGTGTCCAGCGCCCGGATCAGGACGCGGCGGTCGTCCGGCGAAACGCCGACCAGCGATTCCTCATAAACTTCGCCGGCAAGGCTTTTGACCTCGGCATAGGCCGCGTTCGCCTTGGCTGTCGGGAAGATCATGCGCACGCGCCGGTCAGTTGCATCGGAGCGCCGTTCGATCCAGCCGCCCTCCTCCATCCGGTCGACGAGGCGTGAAACGCTGATCGGCTCGATTTCGAGAAGTTCGGCGAGGCGAGCCTGGGCGACGCCCGCCTCCTTCGCAACGCGAACCAGAAGCCGCCATTGTGCCGAGGAAAGGCCAAGTCCGCTGGCGCGCGCCTCGAAGCGCTTGCGCATAAGGCGCTGCACGTCGTGGATCAAAAAGCCCAATCTATCTATGCCGTCGGAAACCATGAGCGGTATATATTATAAGCGTGCTTACCATTCAAGGCGCCGCATTGCACCAGAGCCGAAAAAGAGGGATGGCAGCCATGCAGATGCGGTCATGGCACAGTCAATGACGGTTGCGGATGACCTCCCGACCGTGACGTGAATTGCCGTCGAGAACGCCGCGAGGAGAAAGGTCGTCTTGCGCGTCCTCGCCACCGGCACACCTAGGCTTTCGGCGGCATTTTCGCCGGCGGCGAAGGCATCGAGCCGGCGGTGGTTCCACAGCGCATAGGCAAGGATGGTGCCCGCACCCAGCGCGCCCAGATATTGTCCCAGCGAGCCAGGCCGAGGCCGCCCAGCAACGGCTTTCCACGATGGTGACCTGCCACAGTCGACCAGCGCCCTTCGATTTTACGACAGGCGCAATTTCGATCAAACTGGCCTCGCAAAAAGCCGACAAAATGTGCCGCCAAATGCGAGGAGACCTATGAACCCGACCGAGAAAGCGCTGTGGTTTGTCGAGAGCCATTTGCCGGAAGCGATCTCGCTTGAGGATGTCGCGCAAAGCAGCGGCGTCTCGCGCTTTCATGTGACGCGCGCCTTTGGCGCCGCCACCGGCCGTTCGGTGATGGGCTATATGCGCGCGCGCCGGCTGACCGAAGCGGCGCGCAAGCTGGCTTCCGGCGCGCCCGACATCCTCGCTGTCGCGCTCGATGCCGGCTACGCCTCGCACGAAGCCTTCACCCGCGCCTTCCGCGATCAGTTCGGCACGACGCCGGAACTGGTGCGCGCGCAGGGCAGTCTCAGCAATCTCGACCTGGTGGAGCCGATCCTGATGGACCAGTCCTTCCTCGCCTCACTGCCGCCGCCGCGCTTCGAGACCGGCCATCCCTTCCTCATTGCCGGCCTCGGCGAGCGCTACAGCTGCGAAGCCAGCGCGGCTATTCCGATGCAGTGGCAGCGCTTCGGTCCCTATATCGGCAACATTCCGGGCGAGACCGGCGACGTCGCCTATGGCGTCTGCGTCAACGGCGACAATGCCGGCAATTTCGACTATATCGCCGGCGTCGAAGTTTCGGATTTCTCGGACCTGCCGAAGGAGCTTTCGCGGGTGCGGGTGCCGGCGCAGAAATACGCCGTGTTCACCCATGCCGAGCACATCTCCACGATCCGCCGCACCGTCAACACGATCTGGAACAAATGGCTGCCGGCCTCGGGGCACGATATAGCCGACGGCCCCGAATTCGAACGCTACGGCCCGGAGTTCGATCCGCGCAGTGGCAATGGCGGGCTGGAGATATGGATTCCGGTTAGAGTGTGAGAGCGTTTGCGCGCGATCTTGCCTTCTTCCGGTGAAAAGGCGCTACAGCTCCAGCTTCCAGTTCTGGCCGACCAGATCCTTGCCGAAGGTGTGATGGCGCTCTTCGTCCACCAGCCTGAAGCCCGCACTCTCATAGATGTGCCGGGCGGCGGTCAAAATGTCGTTGGTCCACAGGGTCAGCGTCTTGTAGCCCCTGGCGCGGGCGAAGCCGATGCACTCCTCGACCAGCCGTTTGCCGATGCCGAGGCCGCGCGCCGAAGGCTCGACATAGAGCAGGCGCAATTTTGCCACCTCGTCGGACTTGCGCACGACGAAGACCGAGCCGACTACCTCCTCTTGCCGCTCGGCAATCCAGCTGCGTTCCCATTCTGGATCGAAGGATTTTACGAAGGCGCCGAGGATTTCGGCGACCAGCGCCTCGTAGGTTTCGTCCCAGCCATATTCCTGTGCGTAGATCTGTCCTTGGCGGCGCACGACCCAGCCGATGTCGCCGACCTGCAAGGGGCGCAGCACATACGGCACTTTGGGCTCGGCGTCCTCGCCCAGGAGCTGCTGCACCGTCTGCATGGCCTTGGCCAGCCGGTCCTGTTCGGCAGCGGGAAGCCGCGCCAGCAAGGCGGCGACCTGGTCGTGCGAAGCCCGGTTCAGCGGCACGAAGGCCTGCCGCCCCGCCGGCGTCAGCGTGATCGACGATTGCCGCGCATCCGACGCCAGCGCCGCGCGCGAAATCAGCTGCAGGTGCTCGAACTTCTTCAGGAGCCGGCTGACATAACCGGCATCGAGGCCGAGATCGCGAATGAGATCGCTGGCGGTCAGGCCATCGCGATGCGCCAGTTCGTAGAGCACCCGCGCCTCGGTCAGCGAGAAGGCGCTTTTCAGCAGGCCTTCGTCGAGCAGACCTATCTGGCGGGTGTAGAAGCGGTTGAAAGCCCGCACCGCGTCGATGCGCTCCTTGCCGGGCTGATGATGGATCGTCATGGGAAGCCTCCTGCCCATCAACGATCGGCCATTTATTTGACTTAGTCAAGTATGTACGAGATGCTCACGCGGTCGCTTCTCAGGCGATCGCGCGGCGGCGCCGCGCGATCAGGACGAACAGGCCGAGCAGCACGACGCTGGCCGCCGCACTGGCGGCGGCAAATTCCGGCACCGGGCGAAAATCCTTGCCGTCGATCAGCAGCGATGCCGCGACCGGGCCGATCGCCAGACCGAAAAGCTGGGCCGCCGGCACCAGAAGCACGGCCGTGCGCGTCTCGTCGGNGCGACCGGGCCGATCGCCAGACCGAAAAGCTGGGCCGCCGGCACCAGAAGCACGGCCGTGCGCGTCTCGTCGGCGGTGATCGCCAGCCGGATCTGATAGGGCACGATGAACAGAAGGATGAAGCCCATGATCAAGGCCGCGACCCAGAAAACCGTCAGGCCGGGGCTGCCGGCGAGCACCACGGAACTGGCGACGGCGACCACGCCGATCGCCACGATCGCGAAGCGGTAATCGATGCGCGCCTCGAAGACGGTAGCCGTCATTGCGCCCAGCACCTGCAATGCGAGGTTGGCCGAGACGATCAGGCCGACGGTGCGGCCATCGATGCCGTATTGTGCGCCAAGTGGCTCGAGAAACGCCCAGACCGAGCCGAAGAACATGAAGTAGCAGAAGACGCTCAGCAAAGCGGCAAGCGAAGGAACGGTCAGCACATTGCTGAACTGTTCCTCCTTGGGCAGGTCGGCATAGCTATCCGGGACGATGAAGGCGACGGCCACCGAGGCGATGCAGACGACGGCAAGAACGATGAAGCCGCCCGCCGATCCGGCGGCCGGGATGACGTAAAGCGCCAGCAGCAGGGCAAGGGCGCATTGCGCCAGGGTCTGAAGGGTGACGAAGAAGCCGCCGATGCGCTCGGCCCGGCGCGAACGGGCTATCAGTTCCGTGGCGACCGCCACCAGCCCACCCTCGGCGAGGCCCGCCACCGCGCGGGCGGCAATCAGCGAGGTCGAGGTCAGCGCATAGGCGGTCGCCCCGTTCGCCAGCGCCAGCAAGAGCAGAAGGACGGCACTTTTCAAGCGCATATTGTGGGCGGACAGCATCATGGCGATGGCCGCCGATCCGATGCCGATGGCGATCATCTCCGCCGTGGCGACCAGCGCGAGTTCGTCACCGCTGACATGCCCTTCGGTGTAGAGCGCGCCGAGAAGCACCGGCTGCAGCCCGAGAATGAGCAGGCCGACCGAGCCGATCCACAATGCCGAGGCGAGCTGCGCCCCAGTCGGGTTGCCGACCAGCCAGTCGCCGTTCCCGGCATCCGCGTTACCAGCAGAAGTCACGGTCGCCTCCCAACGTCCTTGCCTGTCGGCAAAAAAACTGACAGTCTGTCAGCATTTAGAAACTGATACTCGATCATATTCGTTTGTCAATCAGTAGCGGGACTTGGCACCAACAAGGCTGGGGATGGTCTTGGCGATCGAATGGTCTGGGCGATCGAGAGGATGGCGGCATGAACGAAGCAGTGCAGATGACGACCGAACCGAGGCGCAGGCCCAAACAGGAGCGCAGCCGCGAGCGCATCGACGCCATCCTGTCGACGACCATGCGGCTGATCGGCGAGAAAGGCATCGACGCCGTCACCATGAAGGAAGTCGGCGCACAGGCCGGCGGGCCGATCGCCACCGTCTATCATTACTTCCCCAACAAGTCGGCGATCCTGGCGATGCTCTACGAGCGATTCTCCGAAGTGAGCCGCGCCCGGCTTGCCGCGATCGTTGCCGAGGTCGGCGGGCTGAGCGACGTTATCGCTGCGGCCGACCGGCTGCTCGACGACTACTATGAGCGCGTCGCCGGCGACCCCGCCATTCAGGACCTGCAAAACGCCATCCAGGCTGACAAGGCGCTGAAGAATCTCGACATCGCCGAAACCCGGCACCAGGCGACGATGTTCTGCGACCATGTCGGCCCCTTTCTCGCGCCAGAGCGACGCAATGAGTTCGGCCGTATGGTTTTCCTGATCTTCCAGCTGGCCGGCGGCGTCGTGCGCATGGCGCTGACCCAGGACCAGGAGGAAAGCCGCCACACCATCGAGGACTACCGGTCGATCATCCATACGCAGTTGGGACTGTTTCTCTAGCGCCCGATTCGACCCCGTCCGGTCTGGTGGATGAGGTTTTCGAAGCCGTCGGCCAGGTTGGCGGCGCCGGCGGCGACGATCTTCGACAGGTTTCTGGCGCGACCCGGGGTCTTGTTGGCATCGAGCAGCACGGCCCTGCCCTCATGCACGACAAAGTCGAATTTGCCATAGTCGAAGCCCAGCTTCCGACGCAGGGCGCGCAATTCGTCGGGAACCGCAACCGGCTCCCGGCGGATGGTGTCGTCGCCCTTGACCAGGCGCTGTGGCGAGACATAGCGGGTGCAGCGCTCCCGATCGCCGCAGAATATCCAGAACCGCGCCGCAAACCCGTCGGGCTCGATTTCGGGAATGAATTTTTCCACGATCAGGTCGGCACGCCTGAAAATCTCCGGCGCCACATCGGCCAGCGAGGCATGCACCTGATAACGGTCGAAGGTCTGCGCGCCCGGGAAAGGCACTGCCTTGCCGGCGCGAACGGATTTTCGGTTGAGCTGCTCCTCGGGCGTCCCCCAATGATTGAGGTTGCTCTTGACGATGACCTGGCCGCTCCAGTTGGCACCCTCCTCGAGGATCGCACCGCTGATGCGGCGCTTGGAAATGTCGGTCGCACCAAGATTGAGACAAATCGGAAATCCGCGCGCGTAGTCGACATAGTCCGATGGCGTCACTGTCGCGTCGACATGCAGGACGGCAATATCGGCGTTATGACTTGCCGAGGGTCCACGCATGATCTGCACGGAGTGACCGCGCCGTTTCAGCTCCGCCAGGACGTCGAACAGCATGTAGGGGCTGTCCTGGCGCAGCAGGAGGCCCCGCCGGCTCTGGAAGCGGTCAAATTCATGCGTTATGACGGCAATGCGGGCCATGGCCTTTCCATGCATGAGGTAACTCGCAAGGCAACCAACAGCCTGGAAGGAAATATGTCCAGCCTTTCCCCAAACCGTTCCGCATGACTGAGCATTGGGACGCAATTCGCCGTCACTGGCGGCTTCTCGGGTCGCCGCTGTGTCCGCCCCCGGAAGCTGTCGCCGCCTATGAGCGCGAACTTAGCCTGCAATCGGTCGATGTGGTGCTGCTCGGGGTCACGCCGGAGCTTGCCGGCCTCGGAAGGACCATGCTCGCGATCGACGAGTCCACTGCCATGATATCGGGCATCTGGCCGGGCGATACCGCCTCACGCAAGGCGGTGATCGGCAACTGGCTGGAGTTGCCGCTGGGCGACGAAAGCGCCGGGGCGGTGATCGGCGACGGCTGCCTGTCGGCGCTGGACTCCTCGGTTGCACGGCAGGCGCTGCTTGCCGAGATCGCGCGTGTGCTGAAGTCCGATGGGCGGGCTGCATTGCGCGCCTATGCAAGCCCTCAGGTGCCGGACGATCTGCAGGAGGTCCGGGCGCTGACGCTGTCCGGTGGTGTCGCGACCTTCCACGAACTCAAATGGCGCATTGCCATGGCTTGTGCCGGCGGCGATCCCGACCGCGCCATTCCGGTGCGGGCGATCCTCGACGCCTTCGATGCGCTGTTTGCCGACCGGGAGGCCCTTGCCGCGACGACCGGATGGGAGATGCCGGTCATCGGCACCATCGATGTCTATGCGAATTCGCAGACTGTCTACAGTTTCGCCCCGGCGGCGACGCTGGTCGAAGAGGCGAGCCGGTTTTTTGACAGGGTCCGCCTCGCGCCGACAGGGACCTATGGGCTGGCTGAACGCTGTCCGCTTCTGGTGCTTAAATCGCCGCGGCGCCGGTAGGGTCTGCCGTCGGATCGCGGCACGGCTCCAATTGGCACAATTGTGCTCACCGTTCGCCTTGACTCTCGAAAGCCACGCGCTTATTTCAGCGCACGTTAGCACTCTCCCCAGGCGAGTGCTAACGCACATCCGGCACCGCCGGATCGAGGAACAGCTCTCACCGTTCTCATTCGAGGAAGAAAAAATGGCAAAGTCGAAGTTCCGCCCGCTTCATGACCGCGTGGTCGTACGCCGGGTCGAATCCGAATCCAAGACCGCCGGCGGGATCATCATCCCGGATACGNTCATGACCGCGTGGTCGTACGCCGGGTCGAATCCGAATCCAAGACCGCCGGCGGGATCATCATCCCGGATACGGCAAAGGAAAAGCCGCAGGAAGGCGAGATCATCGCCGTCGGCTCCGGCGCTCGCGACGAAGCCGGCAAGCTGGTCCCGCTGGACGTCAAGGCCGGCGACCGCATCCTGTTCGGCAAGTGGTCGGGCACCGAAGTCAAGCTCAATGGCGAAGACCTTCTGATCATGAAGGAATCCGACATTATGGGCATCATCGGCTGATCATCGGCCTCACCGTCAACTAATTTCGGGCTTGATCGCAAGCCCCCTGCCAGGAGCTAAAAAATGGCTGCTAAAGACGTAAAATTCTCCCGCGACGCCCGCGAGCGCATGCTGCGCGGGGTCAACATCCTCGCCGACGCAGTGAAGGTCACGCTCGGCCCCAAGGGCCGCAACGTCGTCATCGACAAGTCGTTCGGCGCACCGCGCATCACCAAGGACGGCGTCACCGTCGCCAAGGAAATCGAGCTTGAAGACAAGTTCGAAAACATGGGCGCGCAGATGGTCCGCGAAGTTGCTTCGAAGACCAACGACATCGCCGGCGACGGCACCACGACCGCGACCGTTCTGGCGCAGTCGATCGTCCAGGAAGGCCACAAGGCCGTTGCCGCCGGCATGAACCCGATGGATCTGAAGCGCGGCATCGACCTGGCCGTGACCGAAGTCGTCGCGGCTCTCGGCAAGGCTGCCAAGAAGATCAAGACCTCCGAGGAAGTTGCCCAGGTCGGCACGATCTCGGCCAATGGCGACGAGTCGGTCGGCGCCATGATCGCCGAAGCGATGCAGAAGGTCGGCAATGAAGGCGTCATCACGGTTGAAGAAGCCAAGACCGCCGAGACCGAGCTGGAAGTCGTCGAAGGCATGCAGTTCGACCGCGGCTATCTCTCGCCCTACTTCGTCACCAACGCCGACAAGATGGTTGCCGAGCTCGAGGACGTCTACATCCTNGATCAAGCAGCAGATCGAAGAGACCACGTCGGACTACGACAAGGAGAAGCTGCAGGAACGTCTGGCGAAGCTCGCCGGCGGCGTTGCGGTGATCCGTGTCGGCGGCGCGACGGAAGTCGAAGTCAAGGAAAAGAAGGACCGCGTCGATGACGCCCTCAACGCGACCCGTGCGGCCGTGGAAGAAGGCATCGTTGCAGGCGGCGGCGTCGCTCTCCTGCGCGCTTCGGCCAACATCAAGNGTCGGCCTCAACATGCTCGGCCGCGCCAAGAAGGTGTCGATCTCCAAGGAGAACACCACCATCGTCGACGGCGCCGGCAAGAAGGCCGAGATCCAGGGCCGCGTTGCCCAGATCAAGCAGCAGATCGAAGAGACCACGTCGGACTACGACAAGGAGAAGCTGCAGGAACGTCTGGCGAAGCTCGCGGGCGGCGTCGCGGTGATCCGTGTCGGCGGCGCGACGGAAGTCGAAGTCAAGGAAAAGAAGGACCGCGTCGACGACGCCCTCAACGCGACCCGCGCGGCCGTGGAAGAAGGCATCGTTGCAGGCGGCGGCGTCGCTCTCCTGCGCGCTTCGGCCAACATCAAGGTCACCGGCGTCAATGCCGACCAGGCTGCCGGCATCAACATCGTTCGTCGTGCACTGCAGGCTCCGGCCCGTCAGATCGCTTCGAACGCAGGTGCTGAAGCTTCGATCGTCGCCGGCAAGATCCTCGACAACAAGGGCGCGACCTACGGCTACAACGCCCAGACCGGCGAGTATGGCGACATGATCGCCATGGGCATCGTCGACCCGGTCAAGGTCGTTCGCACCGCTCTCCAGGACGCGGCTTCGGTCGCCGGCCTGCTCGTCACCACCGAAGCCATGATCGCGGAGGCTCCCAAGAAGGAGTCGGCNACCCGTGCGGCCGTGGAAGAAGGCATCGTTGCAGGCGGCGGCGTCGCTCTCCTGCGCGCTTCGGCCAACATCAAGGTCACCGGCGTCAATGCCGACCAGGCTGCCGGAATCAACATCGTTCGCCGTGCACTGCAGGCTCCGGCCCGTCAGATCGCTTCGAACGCAGGTGCTGAAGCTTCGATCGTTGCCGGCAAGATCCTCGACAACAAGGGCGCGACCTACGGCTACAACGCCCAGACCGGCGAGTATGGCGACATGATCGCCATGGGCATCGTCGACCCGGTCAAGGTCGTTCGTACCGCTCTCCAGGACGCGGCTTCGGTCGCCGGCCTGCTCGTCACCACCGAAGCCATGATCGCGGAGGCTCCCAAGAAGGAGTCGGCTGGCGGCGGCATGCCTGGCGGCATGGGCGGCGGCGGCATGGGCGGCATGGGCGGCATGGATTTCTAATCCAAGCTATCTGGCTTATGCATACGGAAAGGGCGCCGAGAGGCGCCCTTTTTATTTTGGAAAGCGGATGGTTAGGCGGCGCTGTCCGCCTGCCGCGCAACCTTGCCTGCAAGCACCGCCTGCTCGACAAGCGCCGCCACCTCGTCGGCCACCACCAGCACCGGTGCACGGTCGCGGGTGGCCCGCGCAATCACCATAAGCCCTTCCAGCGACGATTCGATCAGCAGCGCCAAAGCGTGCGCGCGGCGTTCGGGCACCCCTGCCCTGACGAAGGCCTGTCGCAGCAAGCCGATCCATTGCTCGAAAGCCGATCGGCAGAGTTCCGCCAGTTCCGGCACATCGGTGGGTGAATCCAGCACCACCGGCGCGATGGGGCAACCCAGCGAAAAATCATTGTCCTCCAGCATGCGCCCGACCGACTGGTAGATGTGATGGACGGCCACTGCAGGATCGCTCTCGGCTGCCAGTGCTTCGCCCAGCTTTTTCGTGACGTCGGCAACGCTGTTGCGCGTCACCTCGATGACCAGTTGGTCCTTGCCGCCCGGGAAATGAAAATAGAGCGAGCCGCGCGGCGCCCCGCTGGCGCCCAGAATGTCGTTGAGCGAGGTGCCGTGATAGCCGCGCTGCCTGAGCAACAGGCCTGTGGTCTCGAGTATGCGGGTGCGGGTGTCGTTGGCCATGTCAACCTCTGTCAGCAGTGACGCATTATAGGCCTTGCCAAGAATATGACAATCGGTCTATATAATATGTAGATCAGTCTATATATTATTAAGGAGAGTGACATGCGCAGCTACCGTCTTGGAGGGTTTGGTGGAACCGAATCCCTGGCGATGCGCGAGGAGGCGCGGACGGAACCGAAACCGCATGAGATCGTGGTGCGAGTCCGCGCCGCCTCGCTCAATCGGCGCGACACGATGATCCTTGGCGGCACCTATCCGTTGCCGCCGCGGCAAGGCATCGTGCCGCTGAGCGACGGCGCCGGTGACGTCGTCGCAATCGGCGATGCCGTTACCCGTTTTGCCGTCGGCGACCGCGTCACCGGCAGCTACTTCGCCCGCTGGATCGATGGCCGCATCAATGCCGGTCTGATCGACCAGCTCGGCTGTACGCTGGACGGCATGCTGACTGAGTTTGCCGTGCTCGACGAACAATGGGCGGCGCGACTGCCCGATCATCTGAGCTGGCACGAAGCGGCGACGCTGACCTGCGCCGGCGTGACGGCCTGGAACGCGGTGACCCGGACCCGGATTCCGAAGCCCGGTCAATGGGTTCTCACCATCGGTTCGGGTGGCGTTTCGCTGTTTGCTCTGCAGTTCGCCAAGTTGCTCGGCTGCCGGGTTGTCGCCATCACATCGCGCGCGGAGAAGGCCGACAGGCTGCGGGCGCTGGGCGCCGACCTCGTTGTCTCCAGCACCGACATACCGGAATGGGGCGGCTGGGCGCGCGAGCAGACAGGCGGAGTCGACCTCGTCGTCGAAACCGGCGGCCCGGCCACCTTCGCGCAGTCGCTGATTGCCAGCACGCTTTATGGACACATCGTGCTGCTGACGCTGCAGGACGCCAGTGGCAGATCGATCGAGATGCCGGCAGCGCTTTATCAGCGCAGCCTCGCCACCATCAGCCGCCTGTTCGTCGGCAGCCGCAGCAATCTTGAGGCCATGCTGCGCGCCGTGTCGCAGCATCGCCTCAAGCCCGTTATCGACAGGGTCTTCCCCTTTGCCGAAGCCCCCGAAGCGTACCGCCACTTCCAGCAGGGCGACGTGTTCGGGAAGGTTGTCATCGACTGCGCCTGACCCAATTGCCCGCTTTTCAACCCCGAATCAGGAGAACGACCATGACCATCCGTGAAGCTTCCGCAGAATGGCAAGGCACGCTGAAGGAAGGCGGCGGCCGTCTGCGGCTTGGCAGCGGCGTCTTCGAAGGCGCCTATTCCTTTCCGTCGCGGTTCGAGAACGGTCCGGGCACCAATCCCGAAGAGCTGATCGGGGCAGCACATGCCGGCTGCTTCTCGATGGCGCTGACCTTCATCCTCGGCCAGGAAGGCCACGTCGCCCGCACCATCCGCACCGTCGCCAAGGTGCATCTCGGCGCGACCGCCGCCGGGCCGACGATCACCCACATCGAGCTCGAAACGGAAGCAGAGATTCCCGGCCTTCAGCCTGCCGAATTCCAGCGTATGGCGGAGACGGCGAAGACGACCTGCCTTGTCTCTCGCGCTTTGGCCGGCGTTACAACCATCACCCTCAAGGCCGAGCTGGCCGCCACCACTGCCACGGAACAATGAAAACCAGGAGATATGAGATGAGCCAGGACAGCATCACGAGCATTCATCCGGGCGACCACTCTAGCCAGACGGCCGAGATCATGCGTCGCTTCAACGATGTGTTCCAGTTGCACGATCCGTCCGCGCTTGCCGAGTTGGTGGCGCAGGATTGCGTTATCGAAAACACCGTGCCGGCGCCGGACGGCGCCCGCCATGCCGGCAAAGAGGCATGCATTGACCTATGGTCGGCGACCGCCACCCAGCCCGGCACGCGCTTCGACCTCGAGGAAACCTTCGTCGCCGGTGAACGGGCGACGATCCGCTGGCGCTACTTCATGGCCGACGGCAACTCCATCCGCGGCGTCAACCTGATGCGTGTCGCGGACGAGCTGATCGTCGAGGCGATGGGTTACGTCAAAGGATAGAAGCGTTGCCCGGCACTCCCGTTCCCAGCCCGGAATCTCGCTCAAGTCGAGTTTCCGGGCCTGTTTTCTGGTCACTGGATGACGCGGTGCAGCTTCACCGTGGTGCTGGGACTATTCTGGATGGTCTGGAAGATCACGCAATAGCGATCCGTGAGTTCGAGCAGTTGGTCGAGCTGACTTTGGGGAGCGTCGGTGTCGATGTCGAACCGCAAGCGGATTTCCTTGAAGCCGACTGGAACACCCGCAGTGACGCCGAGCGTGCCGCGAAGATCGACGTCACCTTCCGCGGAAACTTCGGCGGACCTGATCGGAATTTCGAGCACGGCCGCCGCCGCGCGCATCGAGACACCGGCGCATGCGATCAGCGCCTCCAGCAGCATGTCGCCGGAGCACAGTTCCTGGCCGCTGCCCCCGGCCATCGGATGGATGCCGGCAAGCGCCAGCCCGCGTCCGGTCTCGACCTTGCAGGTCACGGTGGACGCGTCGGCGACGCCTTTGGCCTTCAAGGTGAGGAACGCGGCCTTCGCATCCCTGCGATAGAGATCCTTGATCGGCTCCTGCGTGGCGCGAAATGTTGCGATTTCCATGAACAATCTCCTGTCTTGAATTGTCGTTGTCAAAAATGGCGAGCAGTGGCCGGGCCTTATTCCGGCACCGCGATGCCGGAGCCGCCGAGCTCAGCCGGAAAGTCCCTGAGCTTGGGCAGCCCGTCCTTCATCGGCAGCACGGTCTCAGCGTAGTTGACGTGAACTCCAGGCGTGAATTTCACGCCTGGTATCGTTGCCGCATAGACATCGACCAGGCCGAGCGGCGGATGAACGGTCATCAGATGACCACCGCATTTCGTGCAGAACTGGCGATCGCTCATTTCGGTCTTCTCGAACCCGGACAGGAACTCCGCGCCCCCGGTGACCTTGACGTTCTGAGGCTTCCACAGCGTGAATGCGTTCACGGGAGACGCCGACCACGATCGACACGAACCGCAATGGCAATAGCCCATTGCCTCGGCGGCTCCGTGCACTTCGATTTCCACAGCGCCGCAAAAACACCCGCCCTTATGTACCGTCATGATATTTGTCCCTGGTTGGTTTCGACAGCACTCAGCGCCCACTCTCGGCAGCGCTTGAGCACCGGTGCAGGTTTAGGAGTTCTGGCCGCGAACTGAATGATACGGCGTCCGCCTCGCTTGACAGCGCGTCCGGAACTCGAAAGGGATGGCTGGCCGGCTAGCCGGGTGCGGGACGAAACGGAATGGCCGGGGATGCTCTGTCTGACCTGTTGAGGACGGTACGCCTTACCGGCGCGACGTTTTTTGACATTGAGGGCCACGAGCCGTGGGCCGTCTGCTCGCCGGCGCCATCGTCCATCCTGCCGAAGATCCTGCCCGGTGCGGACCATCTGATCTCCTACCATGTGGTAACGGCCGGTCGCTGCTTCGCGCGCATCGTCGGCCAGGAAGCGATCGCGCTGGAGGCAGGCGAAGTCGTCGTCTTCACCAGGAGCGACCCGCATATTATGTCCAGCAATCCGGCGCTGCGCGCCGATCCGCCGACAGCCGACGTTCTCGACATCGCAACATCCAGCCGGATGCCGTTTTACATCAACTGCGCCGGCGACGGCGCGACCTCGGCCAGGCTGGTTTGCGGCTATCTCGCCTGTGATGCACAGCCATTCAATCCCCTGCTCGAGGCTTTGCCGCCGGTGATCAAGGCCGGAGATGCCAAAGGCGATGGCGGCTGGCTCAGCCAGTTCATCAACCTGGCTGTCACGGAGGTGGCGCAAAAGCGCGCAGGCAGTGAAACGGTGCTCACCAAACTGAGCGAACTGATGTTTGTCGACGTGTTGCGCCGTTACTTGGAATCGCTGCCGCCACAAACCACGGGATGGCTGGCTGGCCTGCGCGATCCAAACCTGGCGAGGGCACTGGCGCTGATCCACGACCGGCCGGCGCATAACTGGACGGTGGAGGCGCTGGCGAAGGACTCCGCGCTGTCGCGCAGCGTGCTCGCCGAACGCTTCACCAGGCTGGTCGGCATGCCGCCAATGCATTATCTCGCCAAATGGCGCATGCAGATCGCCTCGGAGCTGCTCAGCGCCGGCACCAGTAACATGGCCAGCATTGCCGCTGAAATCGGCTACGAATCCGAGGCAGCGTTCAGCCGCGCCTTCAAGAAGATGATCGGCCTTCCGCCCTCGGCCTGGCGTCTAGGCATCCGGACCGGATCCGGAACCGACGAAGAGTAGGCCGAGGCCTGGCAGCTCCTGTTCTATCGATCAGCCAGCGCCAGCTTGGCGCCAAGCATGACAAAGGCGCCGGCGAAGGTGCGGCGCATCCAGGTCAGCACCATCGGCCGCGACACGACATGGCTGCGGATCGAGGCCGCAAAGATGCCGTAAGCGACGAAGACGACGAAGGTCAGTAGCATGAAGACGCTCGAGAGTTCGAGCATCTTGGCAAATGCGTTCGGTTCGGTCGTGCTGACGAATTGCGGCAGGAAGGCAAAGAAGAAGATCGACAGCTTCGGGTTCAGGATGTTGATCAGGATACCGGAGGTGATGACCTTGGCTGCCGAGCGGGGTGCCGCGTTTTCATCGACGCTCAGGCCGCCCTTCTCGTTCAGCGTGTTCCAGGCCATGTAGAGGAGATAGGCGACGCCGAGATATTTCAGCGTCTCGAAGGCGACAGCACTTGTGTGCAGCAGCGCCGCCAAGCCGGTGATGGCGGCGGCCATATGCGGGATGATGCCAAGCGTGCAGCCGAATGCAGCAGTGATCGAGGCGCGCGCGCCTCGCGAAAGCCCGGCGCTCAGCGTGTAGAGAACGCCGGTGCCGGGCGAAGCCACGACGATCAGCGACGTCAACAGGAATTCGATGCTCATGGTTCCTCCAACGCCCTGCCCGTAGTGGAAGCTATCGGGGGATGTGGGATGAGGCAAGGTGGGCGTCGGCTAGATCGTTGGCATCCCGTGCGCCTTGCGCGCCATCAGGCAATCGTCGCCGCCAGGCATGCAGGCGTGGCAGACGTCCGGGCGGATCTCGTAGATGCCGCAGGCCGTGTGCTTGCCGATCTCGCCCGTAAGCGCCGAACAGCGCACGCCCTCGCAGCGCATCCCGGACAGGTCGGCGGACACGAACTTTTCCGGAATCCGGTCAAGTTGCGCATCGTCCTCGGTCGAAAAGCGCGGCCATTCGGCCGAGTAGGAGCAGCAGGCGCCGCAGCTCTGGCAATCGAAAACCGGCTGGTCGTCCTGTTTTGACGACCGGATATCCCTGGCGGCCAACGCGACCAGCCCAGGCGCTGCGAGATTGCGATCGGCTTGGTGCGGCAAGGCGCTATTTCTTCTTGCCTGCCTTGCCCTTGGGCGTGGCGGCTGGCGCCTCGAACAGATCGGTCGCCGACGGTTCGGCGGCCTTCGGCGCGGCAGCGGGCTTGGCCTGCTTTGCAGTGGCAGCAGCCGGCGCTGCCGGCTGGTCCTTGGTGGAAAACTTTATGGCCATGTCAGTCCTCGTCGGAAAAGCGGGATGATGGTGCGCGCGGATTGCGCAAGCGGCCGATCAGCGCCGAGACCGCTGTGATGTTCATTTCCTCGGGCGACCAGTTCCTCGCCTCGGCAATGTGGTGCGCCGCCAGTTCGCGATGCGTGCTGCCGCTATAGGCGGCATCCTGGTAGGTCACGCGCTCCTGGGTCTTTTTGTCCTCGCGGACATATTCGACCAGATAGTTCGGGGCTTCGGCACGGCCGCGCACGCCGACGCGCACCTGGGCATCGCCATGCGCGCGCTTGCAGCGCTCGAGCTTTTCCAGCACACGGCGGACATATTCGACCGGCTTGTCCAGGCCCGGGACCATGGACGCTATGGTCGCATCGGCATCGATCGGCGTCGGCGGTACGCGCTTGGTGGCCATCAGCGTTTGCCTGCCCGCTTCGGCAGCGCCGCAAGGGCTGCGGCCGCTGCCATGTCGTCGGCTTCCTTTTCCTTGCGCAGTTCGCGCAAGCGCGCGGTCTTGGCTTCGCGCGCCTCGCTGACGGCATCACGCTCGGACAGGATGCGGTTGAGTGACATCGACTGGGTTTGCGTCTTGCTGAACAGCGAGCCGGCCTGGTCGGCGGTCTTGGATTGAGTGGTCAAAACTTTCTCCTGTCGGGAGCCTGGTGCCGATAGAGCGAGAGCGGTCTTCGATTACGACCAAAGCAATACGGCAGCGGGGCAGTATGGGCGGTTCAGATTGCTGGAGCGTCCCTTAGCACGTTCCGGCCGGCGTGCGGCGCACTTTTAGCGGCACGACGCACAAAATGAAAAAGGCCAGGCACCGCCTGACCTTCCATGAAAGCGCCGCGCATCCAGTTGGATGCGCAAGGCGCTCCTTTCAGCCTTTCATCGGTGCCAGTACATCCGTGGTCACCGGAAGGCCGAATTCCTTATCAGGCCGCCTTCAACTGGTCGGCGGACATCTTGCCCGACTTGTTGTCGCGGGTCATCTCGTAGCCGAGCTTCTGACCCTCGACGATGTCACGCATGCCGGCGCGCTCTACGGCCGAGATGTGGACGAAAACGTCGGCGGAGCCGTCGTCAGGCTGAATAAAACCAAAACCTTTGGTGGCGTTGAACCATTTCACTGTGCCGGTGGCCATGAAGAACCCTTTCCCTGGCAAATATTCGTTCACCATCGTGCGACTGCACAACAGCGTTTTGTCTCGATTTTTGATGGGGAAGTTCGTCAAAGGCGCGCATCATGCGCGGATAACAAAAGTCGGTCAAACAAATATCGACATGTTTCTTATAGACTTCTTTTAGCGCCGAGTCAATTTCTGGTTTGCCCGCAGCCTAAATTCAACCTGAGGATGCCCGAGGCATAAGCCTCAACTGACGAGGTGGCGGAGCTCAAGGCGTTCCAAAAAATATTCCACGCCCCGGAACCAATCGCAAGCCGGCGCATTTCCGTGGTGTCAGCAATTCAGAGAGCAATCTCGGTAATGCTGGCAAAAGAACGCCTCCCGCACATTGAACGGTGCGAGAGGCGTTCTTGTATGTGCCGTTGTCTGACACAATTCCCAAGGGAAAACCGTTTCACACTTTTCCTTAAACTTACGCTCGCCTACAGGATCGCGCTGATCAGCGGCAGGATCTCGTAGCGGAAACCGCGGCCGGAGCTCGACACCGGATCGCCGTCGGTGACCGCTCTTGCCTCGGCTTCGCTGCCGACACGCAGGATCAGCAGACCCCAAGGGCCGGCCGGGTCGGCGACCGGCCCGGCGAGGATCATGGTGCCCTCGGCAAGCTTGCCGCGCAGATAGTCGGCATGCCGGCCCATCAACTCCCTCTCCTCCTCAATCAGGGTGAAGGCGAAGTCCGGCCGAGGCGGGATCAGCCGGCAGTGGAAGATTGTTGGCGCGGTAGTCTCACGCGGTCCATCATTGCTGGCCATCGGTCACTCACCGTGATGTCATTAGTGGTCCTATTCGTCCGGGCCGGGTTCCGGCCAAGTCTCCTTCGCTGCTTCCGCATACCAGTGCCGCATCGCCGGCGTTGCCAACACGGCGTCGACGTAGGCGCGCGTGTCGGGCGCGAGCTTGCCGCCATAGGTGTCGAAGCGGGTGACGACAGGTGCATACATGGCATCGGCCGCGGTGAAATGACCGAACAGGAAGGGGCCGCCCTTGCCGTATTGTTCCCGGCACTGGCGCCAGATCGTTTCGATGCGCGCGCGCTGCATTTCGCCTTCGGCGTCGAGCGGCTTGTGGGCCTTCGGCCGGCGCAAATTCATCGGCCAGCCATAGCGCACCTCGCGAAAGCCGGAATGCATCTCGGTCGCCACCGAGCGAGCCAAGGCGCGGGCGCCGATATCCTGCGGCCAAAGTTTTTTCTCCGGAAACAGGTCGGCCAGATATTCAAGGATGGCAAGGGTTTCCCAGACGATCCTGCCATTGTGATTCAACACTGGCACAAGGCCGGTGGGCGAGACTTTCGCCAGAGCGGCAAAGGTCTCGGGCGTGCGCAGGCGCACGAAACCTTCCTCGAACGGGATCTCCAGATGCTTCATCGCCACCCATGGCCTCAGCGACCAGGACGAAAAGCACTTGTTGGCGATGATGAGCGTAAATTCAGCCAAGGCGGTCTCCCCAAAATTTCGTCACACTAGTCACACGATACGACGCGGCAAAGCGTTTCGGCGACCATATAAGCGACCAGATGCGACGATGATCGCCGCCCAGGGAACCTAAGCCAAGCCGGCCCGTTTGCCTCCTGCGAATGAATCCCCGGAATCCCAGGAGATGCAAAGATGGTGAACAAGGATCAGGTTGCCGGCGTGGCCAAGCAGGTCAAGGGCTCGGTCAAGGAGGCCGGCGGCAAGGCGACCGGCAACAGGCAGACCCAGGCCGAAGGCACGGCCGACAAGACCGCCGGCAAGGTGCAGAAGGTCTATGGCGACGTGAAGGACAAGATCAAAAAGGCGCTCTGACCCGATCTTGCAGGCAATGAGGAAGGCGGCTCAAGGCCGCCTTTTTCTTGTCAGAGGCTGAGGCTCTTGCTGAAGGCGCTGGTGAACTTGACCCCGCCCCGGTCGCCCGCCGCCTCGCCCAGCACCACGTCCATGCCGTCCCCGGTTACCCTCACCAGCGCGAAGCCACCCATATAGGCAGCCTTCGGCTTGAACAGGTCGAGGCCATCGCTTTTGTAGATCATAGGCACTTCGTGCTGATGGCCATGGAAGATGGCGATGACATTGTAGCCCTTCAGCGCCGCCAGCAGCGCCTGGCGGTCGGCCTCGCTCCACCAATGCGGCGCGCCTGCGCCGTCATCGTCATAGGTGCGCTTGGCCGGGTCCCAGCGCTCGACCGAGAAAGTGTCCCAGCCATAGTGCTGGAACAGGATGACGGGACGGCCATCCGCAGCGTAGGTCGTCAGATCCTGCTTCAGCCACGGCAGGCTGCTCACCGCGCCGTGGCCGGTGTCGCCGGCAAACCGGTGGGTCTGGACGAGATGCAGGCCGCCCCAGTCCCAGGAATAGCAGTCGGTGTCGACATCGTATTCGGTGGCCGGCACCGGGGGCTTGAAGAACACGCCGGGGCGATGGTTGACCTCGACATAGTCGCGCAATTCGCGCCGGTACCAGTCGACGTGCGGCGGCGAGCCGTTCTGGTCGAGATCGTGATTGCCGAGGCCGACATAGACCGGCATGTGCACGCGATCGGGACCGACGCCCTGTTGATAGCGCTGGCTGAACTGCAACAGTTGCGTGCCTTCGCTGGGCTCGGTGATCTGGCCGCCGCCATCGTCGGTGATGTCGCCGCCGACAACGAGGCCGAGCGGCGCATCGATGCGGCCGCCGGCCGAACGCAGGCGGGTTGCAACGCCATCGATCTCGACTGGCCATTGCCGGCCGGCCAAGCCATTGAGGACAGCGACATTGCGCAACAGCGCGGCATCGGTCTTGCCTTCCTCCAGGCAGTTGGGGCTGAGGCCGCTCGACATGCGGCAGGCATGGACATCGGCGATGAACAGAAAGGTGGCGTCGATGGGCTGGATGCGCTTGCCGGTCTGGCCAAGCGCGGCGCGCGGCAGCATGCCAGCCATGGCAAGGCCGGCTGCCTGTGCGAGGAAATTGCGACGGGAGAGGACGAGCTTGCGATTCATGACCTGAAATTCAGCACAGCCGGCGCCCCACCGTCCAGTTGCCAGGAATGGCAGGTCGACACGGCACTGAGGCTCTGGCATTTCTTGGGTCATGCTGGCGCGCAGCAAATACAAGCAGAGGGGAGGATTTCATGAGAGCCGTTTCGATAGGCGTGGTGCTGGCTGGGTTGCTGCCGGCGGCTGCGGTGCATGCCGCCGATTGTGTCGACGCAAAATCGGCCAAGGCCGGCTTCGTTCTGGAAATGCCCGGCGTCCGCAGCGAGTTTCGGCCGGTGGCCGGCGGCATGGTCTCCGTTGCCAACACCTACGAATCGCAATCGCCGCAGACACAGTTCCTGTTTGCCGGCCTGGTCGAAGTGTTTCGCGACAGCGATACCGGACGGGTGGCGACGATCCCGTTTTCCGATCTGCGAAAACTGTTTCCGCTGAAGACGGGAGCCAAGAGCACGATCGAATTCGTCGAGCTGTCGCCGAACAAGCAGCCGAAGAGCACCAAGACGCTGAGCCTGGTCGTCAAGGGCAAGGAGACGTTCAGTGTCGGCGGCTGCAAATACAACGTGCTGGCGGTCACGGAGACCTTCAAGAACGGCGCCGGCGAAACGCTGGACACATTTACCGCGCTTTATGCGCCTGATCTGCAAGCGTCCCTCGCCCGGCGCTACGACGAAGGGACCAGCGCGGAATCGGTGAACGGTTACGAGACGATCAAGCCGCTTTCCAACTAGAACAGCGCAGTTCCGGCCTCAAGGTTTTCCCGGCCGCAGCAGGATCCTGCTACGCCGCTTCGCTCTGCTCAGGAATGGCGGCGTTGAGCTACCCTGAAGTTCGGCCAGGCAATCGCGCAGCACGCTGGCATCCTGTGCCGCCTTGGCCATCGACATGGCGCCGGAATAGGCGGCGATGGCGAGTGCCGCAAAGCGCTCGGGGTCGGTGCCCTGCTCCCTCCCCGACTGCTGGTCGGCTCGCACCTTGTCGGCAACCGCCTGACGCCATCCGGCAAAGATATCGTCCAGAGCGGCGCGGAAATCCGGGTCAGCGAGCGACAGTTCATGCGCCAGATTGTTGAGCGGACAGCCGCGCACGAAGCCTTGCTGCTCAAGCTCGGTCGCCACCGCCTCGAACACCGCGCGCACGCCTTCGCGCGCCGAGCCTGCCGCCCGTACAGGGTTGATCCAGGTTTCATCGAGGGCCGCTGCCACGCGCTCCTCGATCACCGCCAGAGCGAGCGCCTTCTTCGTCGGGAAATGATGATGCAGCGCGCCGCCGCTGACGCCTGCGGTCGTCATCAGCTCGCCAAGGGCGGATGCATGATAGCCACGCGCCTGGAACGACGCTTCGGCGATATCGAGCACCTTGTTGCGCAGCCCTTCGGGATCGTTGGTGCGTTTTCGCGGCGGCCCTTTCGGAGCCCGAGCAATCTCTGCTGACATTTGCCAACGATAGCAGATTGACAAAACAGGACAACCGGTCTGTTTTATAAACCGGATGATCATCCTGTTTTTTGGAGACGACACAATGACCGTACCCCTGAATGCGCCTGCGGCGGCAAAACTGCTCGCTTCGCCTGTCGTCGAGTTGCGGCAGTACACGCTGAAGCCGGGCCGGCGCGAGACGCTGATCGACATCTTCGACAGTCGGTTCATCGAAGGCCAGGAACACGCCGGCATGACCATCATCGGACAGTTCCGCGACCTCGACCGCCCCGACATGTTCGTCTGGCTGCGCGGCTTCGATGGCATGGAAGCGCGGAAGCAGGCGCTCACCGCCTTCTATGACGGGCCGGTGTGGACGGCGCACCGCGACGCCGCCAATGCGACGATGATCGATTCCGACGATGTACTGCTCTTGAAGCCGGCATGGCCAGGCGCCGGCTTCGATCTGTCAGGCGCGCAGCGAGGCGCCATGCCGCCGGATGGAAAGCTGAGCGCAGACAACCGCTTGACCGCTATCGTTGCCATCCAGATTCATCATCTGCGGTCTGGCGCCGAAGCCGATTTCGCCGGCAATTTCGAAACGGATGCCGTTCCGGTCCTTATCGGCGTCGGCGGACGGTTGCTTGGCGCCTTCATCACCGAGCACGCCGAAAACAGCTTTCCCCGCCTGCCGGTGCGCTTGAGCGAAAACGTCTTTATCGCGGTGACGGGTTTCAACAGTCCCGAGGCGCATGCCAATTACGAAGCCGCAGTTGCCGCTTCGCCCCAATGGCAAGCGGCCGATGTGACCTGGCGGACCGAAACCTTGCGCCTGACGCCGACGTCGCAGTCGCTGCTGCGGTAACCGGATCGGCACGCGGCCAACCGAAGTTCATACTGAGCGATAGGCCGGCGGCTTGACCGCCCTCGCCGATCGGCATTGCCTTCGTGACGCGGGCAACAGCGAGAGCATTCGATGCGACTTGGCCTTCAATGAGACTTTCTGGCAAGCGAGCACTGGTGACCGGCGGCTCGGACGGCATCGGCCTGGCGATATCGGAAGCTTTCTTGCGCGAGGGCGCCGACGTGCTGATCGTCGGTCGCGACACCAGCAAGCTCGAGACCGCCCGCGAGACACTTGCGGCGGCGGGCAACGTCGGCACCCAGTCGGCCGATCTCTCGACCTCTTCCGGCATCGATGCCGTGGTCGATCGCGCGAAAGCAACCGGCCCACTCGACATCCTCGTCAACAATGCCGGCGTCGCTTATCTGGTGCCTTTCGAGACCGTCACCGAGCACCAATTCCAGCAATCCTTCGCGCTCAATGTGACGGCGGCGTTCTTCCTTACCCAGCGGCTGCTGCCGCATCTCGGCGCCAACGCCTCCGTCATCAACATCTCGTCCTACTTCGCCGACAAAATGATCCCGAAGCGGCCGTCGAGCCTGTATTCCTTGTCCAAGGGCGCGCTGAATTCGCTGACCAAGTCGCTGGCCTTCGAGCTTGGTCCGGGCGGCATCAGGGTCAATGCGATTGCGCCCGGCACGGTCGACACCGCCATGCGGCGCAAGTCGATCGACAACCTGCCGGCGGCAGCGCAGGCCGAGCTGAAAACCTATGTCGAGCGCAGCTACCCGCTCGGCCGCATCGGCCAGACCAGCGATCTTGCCGGCATCGCCGTCTATCTCGCCAGCGACGAGGCGGCGTGGACCAGCGGCGGCATTTTCGCGATCGATGGCGGGTATACGGCGGGGTGACCGTTTGGACGGCCCTCTGCCTCGAACAAGCGGAGCACTTGACCAAACTTCCGATACCGCGTCTGTCTGCAGATTGAGCAATGCTTCAGACATTCGTGGTGCCATGCTGTCTATCGATCCACTGATCCTCTTCTACACAACGTTCTTCAGCAAACCCGTCGATATCGCGTCGATACAGTGCGAAATGCCCGGGCGGTGGACACTGGACAAACGACGGATTTCCGAGGCCGCGGCAGTCGTCTTCCATATTCCGAACTTT
Source organism: Mesorhizobium sp. LSJC285A00 (assembly GCF_000503155.1). Lineage (NCBI taxonomy): Bacteria > Pseudomonadati > Pseudomonadota > Alphaproteobacteria > Hyphomicrobiales > Phyllobacteriaceae > Mesorhizobium > Mesorhizobium sp. LSJC285A00. The sequence continues at coordinate 87,321 of NZ_AYVK01000027.1, read as the reverse complement.
CGCGAAGTTGGCGATGCCTACAAATACCCTGGTCAATATTGGGTCGCCTGGTCGATGGAATGCGGCCAAAACTACAAGCGACTTGCCGACCCCAAAATCATGCGGCACTTCGATATCATCATGACGCATGAATCCCGGTCTGATGTCTGGGTACCCTACCTTCCGCGTGCGGTGTGGTGGAAAGATGCGCTGGCCAGACCAATCGTACCGAAAACGGAAGAAGCGCCGGTCGCACTCTTCCAGTCGGCCGGCCTGAATTATAGCGGCCGTGTCGATTTGGCGAACGAACTGGCGCGCCACATCAAGATCGATTCTTATGGCCGATATCGCAACAACCGATCGGTCTCTGGCCCCGATCTGGGCTCGAAGACCAAGATCGAAACCATTGCGCGGCACAAATTCTGCCTGGCCATGGAGAACTCGACCGAGGCCGACTATGTCACCGAGAAAATCTATGACGCGTTCATGGCGGGCACGGTGCCGATCTACCTTGGCGCTCCCAATGTGGACGAGTTCGTTCCGGAGCACTCCTTTATTGACGCCAGTGCCTTCGCCAGCGCCAGCGATCTTGCAGCCTATCTCCAGCACCTGATCGCAACGCCGCAAGACTACGAGGCTTATTTCGACTGGCGCTCAAAGCCATTGCCCGACAACCTCGTCAAACGGGTGCAATCATTGGAAACACCCGCGTTCTGCAGACTGATGAGCGTCGTGCGCCAGCGTCTGGAGGCGCGGACAAGCACGCCTTCCGGACGGCGAACACTTCCGTTCGGCTATAGATCCTATCTCAGGACAAAGCTGCGCCGTTGGAGGAAAAAGGTTCCGAGCTGACGGTCCGCGATCAGGCGCGCTTTCAGCAAAATACGGAGGACAAAGAGCGTCTCTTGCGACGTCGAGACGGCTTCGACCTTGCCGCCATGCATCTTGGAAATCTCCGAGGCTATGTGGAGGCGCTCCCAGGGTGGACTTGAAATTCTCGGTTTCGCGATCCGAAGCTCGATCCAGATGCGATGCCGGATTTTGGTCGGGAAACTGAACAGAAGGACAAGTGCATAAGCTACCTCATTGCTGCTGTTGCCAGTGAGACGCCGGCACGGATGGTAGTTTGTGTGGCAGCGTCGCTCGTAGGTAGAGTAGGTAGACATGAATTGCGCATTGCTGATCCTCGGGGAAGTTTGCGTAGAGCAATCCGCCAGCTCGACATGATCTTATCGAGCTAAATCCGCAAGTTTCCGTCCACTTCATGGGATCAAGCCGCACTGAGGAGCAATTTCCTTCACACGAAAGTGGAGGGTGCAGGATCCCGAAGGGCGGCGCTACTGCTTCAACCGATTTACTGCCTGCCGGCCGCAATCTCTGCTTGAAGGCCATTGTGCAACGCGATACGCCGTTGCCGAATTCGATCGTCGGAGAGACAAGTGACCGCTGCCAGGACCAGAACCGAAACCGACACGTTCGGCCCCATCGAGGTTGCCGCCGACCGTTACTGGGGCGCGCAGGCGCAGCGTTCCCTCGGCAATTTCAGGATAGGCTGGGAAAAGCAGCCGGCCTCGATCGTGCGTGCGCTCGGCATCGTCAAGCGAGCGGCGGCGGAAGCCAATATGGAGCTGAAGCGGCTCGATCCGGAAGTCGGCAAGGCGATCATCGAGGCGGCGCAAGAGGTGATCGACGGCAAGCTCAACGACCATTTCCCGCTGGTCGTGTGGCAGACCGGCTCGGGCACGCAGTCCAACATGAACGCCAACGAGGTGATCTCCAACCGGGCGATCGAACTTCTGGGCGGCGTCATGGGCTCGAAGAAGCCGGTGCACCCCAACGACCACGTCAATATGAGCCAGTCGTCGAACGACACCTACCCGACAGCCATGCACATCGCTTGCGCCGAGCGCATCGTGCACGATCTGCTGCCGGCGCTTAGGCATCTGCACGCCGCGCTCGAGGTCAAGACAAAGGCTTTCGCCCACATCATCAAGATCGGCCGCACCCATACGCAGGATGCCACCCCTCTCACGCTGGGCCAGGAATTTTCCGGCTATGCCGCACAGGTGGCCTCTTCGATCAAGCGCATCGAGATGACGCTGCCCGGCCTGCAGGAACTGGCGCAGGGCGGCACCGCAGTCGGCACCGGCCTCAATGCGCCGGTCGGCTTTGCGGAAAAGGTGGCGGCGCGCATCGCCGACATTACCGGCATTGCCTTCGTCACCGCGCCGAACAAGTTCGAGGCGCTCGCCGCGCACGATTCCATGGTGTTCTCGCATGGCGCCATCAACGCGGCGGCCGCCGCCCTCTTCAAGATCGCCAACGACATCCGCTTCCTCGGCTCCGGCCCGCGCTCGGGCCTCGGCGAACTGTCGCTGCCGGAAAACGAGCCGGGTTCCTCGATCATGCCTGGCAAGGTCAACCCGACGCAGTGCGAGGCTCTGACGCAGGTCTGCGTGCAGGTGTTCGGCAACAACGCCTCGCTGACCTTCGCCGGCAGCCAGGGCCATTTCGAGCTCAACGTCTACAACCCGCTGATGGCCTACAACTTCCTGCAGTCGGTGCAGCTGTTGGCCGACGCTTCGATCTCCTTCACCGACAATTGCGTCGTCGGCATCGAGGCGCGCGAAGACAACATCAAGGCCGCGCTCGACCGCTCGCTGATGCTGGTGACGGCGCTGGCGCCGACGATCGGGTACGACAATGCCGCCAAGATCGCCAAGACCGCGCACAAGAAGGGCACCACCTTGCGCGAGGAAGCACTGGCCACCGGGCTGGTCAGCGAGGCAGACTACGACCGGCTGGTGCGGCCGGAGGACATGACGCATCCGGGTTAAGCGATTCCAGGGGAAGTGCCTTCCTCGAAGCGCGCAGCCCTTCCTCTTTGGAATTGCGTCAACTAGAAATCCGAATTGTGTGGCGGGACAATTTGCTCCCGCCGCTGCTGGCCGCGACAAGAATTTTGCGTCGGTCGAACGATCCCGAAATGTACGTCCTGTGAACAATGTGTCGCCGGACTGGCGGCTTTGGTGAACAGTCGGCTTGGTCTATCTGACGGGACATCAACCCTTTTCGGAGAGCCACCATGTCCATCAACACTTCCGCTGCCGGCGCCGGCATCGCGTCCAACAGCTCCACCACCATCCTGCTCGGCCGCATCCTGCTCGCCGCCATCTTCCTGCTTTCCGGCTTCGGCAAGCTCACCGCCATTTCCGGCACCGCCGGCTATTTCGGCGCCATGGGCCTGCCGGTGCCGACCATAACGGCCATTGTCGTCGGCCTGATCGAATTGCTCGGCGGCCTTGCCGTGCTCGTTGGCTTTCAGACCCGCATCGCCGCCTGGGTGCTCGCGGTCTTCACCATCGCCTCGGCCTTTGTCGCCCATACCGGCTGGGCCGACCAGAACCAGATGATCCATTTCCTGAAGAACGTCGCCATCACCGGCGGTTTCCTGCTGCTGGCTTCCTCGGGCCCTGGCGCCTACTCGATCGACGCCAAGCGCGGCTGAGCTTTCCCTCCCAAGCCTGAAAAAAGCGGCGTGGAATTTCCACGCCGCTTTTTCGTTGTCTGCCCAAGCGCACGCTCGCCCCATCCCTGCTAGGATCGGTCTCGAAACAGCCTGCGGACAGACAACGGAGATGACCATGCCCCGCGATGCATTGCTTCTGATTTCCCGGCTGCTGCTCGCCGCCCTGCTCGTTCCCTCCGGCTACCACGCGCTCGCCGACATTGCCGGGACGACCGGCTATTTCGCCGGCCTCGGCATGCCATTGCCGACGCTTGCCGCCTGGGGCACCGGGCTGTTCGAGTTGATTGCCGGTCTCTTGATACTGGTCGGCTTTCAGACGCCGGTCGTTGCGATACTTCTTGCCGCTTTCTGCATCGTTGCAGGCTCCATCGGCCACTACGGCCAGGGCGGCGATGACCCGATGCTCACCTTCCTGCACCAGCAGATGCTGATGAAGGATATTGCCATCGCCGGTGGATTCCTGGCGCTAGCCATGGCCGGCGCCGGGGCCTGGTCGATCGACGGGCGCCGCGCCGCGGTCTGATATCGTCAAATATCGTCCCGGTTGAACCATCGACGCCCGTGCCAGGTCGACCCCCACTCCGTCTCGGCTTCGTCGAGCCACCTCTCCCCCGATCGACGGGGTAGAGGAAGGGCGCGAGCCTATTGCCGCCAACGCTTTCCAACGAGGCTCCCTTCCCTTTCCCTCCGGAGGGGGAGGTGGCGCTGGCGAAGCAGCGACGGATTGAGGAAGCCGGTGCTCGAACGCGAGGCCGACGACGACATGGTTTTGCTGTCAGGCCGCGCCTACTTCACCGACACGCTCTGCCCACCCTCGACCGCCAGCACCAGCCGGCGGTTGGTGATCCGCGCCAGTTGCGCCAGCCGTCCGGCCGGGCGTTCGCCGTAAAGATCGGAAAGTGAGGCCGGCAGCACCAGCGCCAACGTGCCATTGCCGCGGTTTTCCCATTTCAGCCGCGGCATGACGCCGGGCATGGCCGCCGTCAGCAGATAGACGACGCGCAGCACCGCCGCCAGGATGCGGGCGCGCTCGAGATAGCGCGGCGTCGCCAGGCCGCGGATTTCCGGCGCCGCATCGTTTAACACGCCTTCGTGGCGGAACAGGCCGACCAGCGCCAGGAAGGCACGGCCGGGGTGATCGACGCCAATGAAGGAGGCGTGGGCAATGATGTTGAGCGACTGCTTGCCGCGATATTCCGGGTGTGCGCGCCAGCCTATATCGGCCAGCAGACAGGCAGCGTGGCGATAGCGCGCCTCATCCTCCGTCTCGTCGATGCCGAAGGCGGCAAAGGTCTTGTCCGTCCATTCGACAAGCTCATGCGCATGGGTGACCGAGCGCGACCGCAGCCGCGCCAGTTCCTCCGAAGCGGAGACCAGCGGATCGGCCTTCTGCTCGGCAGGGTCGAGCAGCGAATAGAGAAACCCTTCGCGCACGCCCAATGCCGAGACGATGATCTTCGACGGCTGCATCGCCGCCATGATCTCGTGCAGCACGACCGCGCCATAGGGCAGCAGCGAACGGCGGTTCTTCGACACGCCTTCGATGCCCTTGACCTTCTCGATCTCGCCTTTCGCCACCTGCTTCAGGAAATTGGCGGCGCTTTCGACACCGATCTCATAGTGGTGCATGACGCCAAGCGGGTAGTTGGTCATTTCCATGTGCAGCCGGGCAAGGTTTCGCCAGGTGCCGCCAACGGCGTAAAAGGGCCGTCCCGGCCCGCCCTTCAACAATTTGGCGCGCGCCAGTTCGTCGCGGGTGATCTTTGCCGCCTGGGCGAGCGAATTCCTGGCCATGTCCTGCAGCCGCAGGCCACCCAGCGGCAGCGTGATGCCGTCGCCGATCGCCTCGCCATTGATGTCGATAAGCTCCAGGCTGCCGCCGCCAAGATCGCCGGCAATGCCATTGGCGGGGTGGAAGCCCGAAATGACGCCAAGCGCCGAATAATGCGCCTCCTGCCGGCCAGTGAGCACGCGGATCTCGGTCTTGAGCACATCCTGGGCCCGGTGGATGAAATCGGGGCCGTTGATCGCTTCGCGGGCCGCGGCCGTTGCCAGCACAAACATGTGCTCCGCACCCGCCTGGTCGGAGAGCGCGCGGAAACGGCGGAACTCCTCCATCGAGCGCGTCACCGCCTCGGGATCGAGCTTGCCGGTCGAAACGATGCCGCGGCCGAGACCGGCCAGCATCTTTTCGTTAAACAGCAAGGTCGGCGAGCGCGCCAGCCCTTCATAGACGACAAGGCGGATCGAGTTCGAGCCGATGTCGATGATGGACAGCGGCCGGCGATCCTGCAGCCGGCCTTGGGACGTTGAAATCATCAGCCGGTGTTCTTCTTGCGACGCTTGAACTGCGCGATGCGCTTGGGCGCATGCGACTTCAGCGCGTCACCCCGTCCCGACAGGCTCGGATTGGTCATGAAATATTCCTGCGCGTTGAACGGTTCCTCACCCTCCTCCAGCACGACGCGCCGGGAGGTTCCGTCAGCCAATACGTCGAAACTTTGCTGGTTGTCCATGATGTTGCCCAGCATGATCTGGCCAAGGATCTGTTCATGCACCGTCGGATTGGTGATCGGCACCATGGTCTCGACGCGGCGGTCGAGATTGCGTGGCATCAAGTCGGCCGAGGCGATGTAGACGATCGCCTCGTCCGACGGCAGGCCATGGCCGTTGCCGAAGCAATAGATGCGGCTGTGTTCGAGGAAGCGGCCGACGATCGACTTGACCCTGATGTTTTCCGACAGGCCGGGCACCTGCGGCCGCAGGCAGCAGATGCCGCGCACGACGAGATCGATCTCGACGCCGGCACGGCTGGCGTCATAGAGCGCGTCGATGATGTTGGGATCGACGAGCGCGTTCATCTTCATCCAGATGCGCGCCGGACGGCCAGCCAGCGCGTAGGCGACCTCGTCGGCAATGTGCTTGAGGATACGGCTGCGCAGCGTAAACGGCGAGATGGCGATCCGCATCTCATCGGTCGGCTCGGCATAGCCGGTGATGAAGTTGAACAGCTGGGCGACATCGCGCGCGATCGTCGGATCGGTGGTGAAGAAGGACAGGTCGGTGTAGATGCGCGCGGTCACCGGATGGTAGTTGCCGGTGCCGAGATGGACATAGTTGCGCAGCTTGCCGTCCTCGCGCCGCACTACTAGCGACATTTTCGCATGGGTTTTGAGTTCGAGGAAGCCGAACACGACCTGGACGCCGGCGCGTTCGAGGTCGCGCGCCCAGCGGATGTTGGCTTCCTCGTCGAAGCGCGCCTTGAGCTCGACCAGGGCGGTTACCGACTTGCCGGCCTCGGCCGCGTCGACCAAGGCGCGCACGATCGGGCTGTCGTTGGAGGTGCGGTAGAGCGTCTGCTTGATCGCCACCACCTCGGGGTCGGCCATCGCCTGGCGCAGGAATTGGACCACCACGTCGAAGGACTCATAGGGGTGGTGGACGACGATGTCCTTCTCGCGGATGGCCGCGAAACAGTCGCCGCCATGCTCGCGGATGCGCTCGGGAAAGCGTGGATTGTAGGGGGTGAACTTCAGGTCGTCGCGTGGCACGGCGACGATCTCGGAAATCTGGCTGAGCGCCAGCGGGCCGGTCAGAACGCTGATGCGGCTCGAAGAGACGCCAAGCTCGCCGGCGACGAACTCGCGCAATTCGCCGGGCATCGACTTGTCGAATTCGATGCGGATGACCGAACCGCGGCGGCGCCGCTTCAGCGCCGTCTCGAACAGGCGCACGAGATCTTCCGACTCTTCCTCGACCTCGATATCGCTGTCCCGGATGATGCGGAAGGTGCCGGAACCCTTGACCTCATAGCCGGGGAACAGCTTCCCGATATAGAGGCCGACAGCCTCCTCCAGTGGAATGAAGCGAACGTGCTGCTTGCGGTCGGGCAGGCGGATGAAGCGCTTCAGCGCCACCGGCAGGCGCAGAAGCGCGCTCATCTCCTCGCCATTCTTGCGGTGGCGCAATTGCAGCGCCATCGAGAAGCCGAGATTGGGAATGAACGGAAACGGATGCGCCGGGTCGATCGACAGTGGAGTCAGGACCGGGAAGACCTGGTCCTGGAAATGGTCTTCCAGCCAGACTTTCTCATCCTTGGTCAGTGCATCGCGGGTGATGCTCTCAATGCCTTCCTTGTTGAGCAGCAGCATCAGCGCCGAAAGGCTGTTCTGCTGGTCCTCCTGCAGCCGCTCGACCTCGCGCAGCAATTGTTCCAGCTGCTGCTCCGGCGTGCGGCCGTCGGGGCTCTTGAGCGCAATGCCTTCGCGCACCTGGCCGGCAAGGCCGGCGACGCGGACCATGAAGAATTCGTCGAGATTGGCGGCTGAAATCGACAGGAAACGGACGCGTTCGAGCAGCGGATGGTGCTGGTTCTGGGATTCCTCGAGCACACGCCGGTTGAACTGCAGCCAGGAGAACTCACGGTTGACGAACCGATCGGGGTTGCCGCCCTCGGGGCTCGCCACCTCGACATTGATGAATTCGCTCTGCACCGGCTTCAGTTCGTTCATGGTTCCTGCTCTTCCCCCGCCAACCGTCCCTTGGAGCGCCGCTGGACGTGCCATGCCTCTAACACGCTTTTGTGGCGCATGACCCTTCGGCGAAAACCGTTCCGATTTCAGGGACATGCACTTAACCGGCTCAACGTATCCTCTGACAGGCTTTTGCGACAGTTTCATTTCATCGATCTTGCAAACAGGCCTGTTATGTTCCAGATGCTTTTCGACGAGATCAAGGAGACGACGATGGCAGGCGGTTCCATTCCCCATTTCCAGAACGATGCGGGCCATCCGGCAATCGACATCGGCGTCAAGGAATTCATGTGCACCGGCGCCAACCCGCCCTTCGACCACCCGCATGTGTTCCTCGACATGGGCGACGACAATGAAAAGGTCTGTCCCTACTGCTCGACGCTCTACCGCTATTCGGCGAAGCTGAGGGCGACGGAAACGCTGCCGGCTGGTTGCCTTTATATCGACCAGGCCGCCTGATCCTTCCGCGACAAGCCCGATGGAAGACATCAGGTCCCGGCAGGTCATAATCGCCGGGGCCGGCATCGCCGGGCTGACCGCTGCCCTTGCCTTCGCCGGACGGGGTTATCCGGTAAAGCTTATCGAACAGGCACAGCACCTCGAAGCGGCCGGCGCCGGCATCCAGCTTTCGCCCAACGCAACACGCATTCTTAGAAAACTCGGCGTGCTCGACCGACTGCTGCCCGCAGCGTTGCGGCCGGAAGCGGTCGTGCTTAAGGACGCCGGGACGCTGCGCGAACTGGCGCGGGTACAGCTCGGGCACGCCGCCGAAGCGCGCTGGCAGTCGCCTTATCTCGTTGCTCACCGCGCAGATCTGCAGGCAGCGCTGTTGGCGCAAATGGCTGAACGGCCGGAGATTGAGTTCATCACTGGCGCCCGCGTGACCGGCATCGTCAAAGACGCGCAATATGTCGCCGTGACCGCCGAAGTGGACGGCCGCGAGATCGAGGCACGCGGCAAACTGCTGGTCGGCGCCGACGGCGTCTGGTCGGCGGTCCGGGCGCAACTCGCAGGCGAGGACTTCGTCAAAAGCCGTTTTTCGGGCGAACTCGCCTGGCGGGCTACAATCGCAGCCGACGGTGCGGCCGGCGAAGCCTTTGTCGCGATCGGCGCCGCCGACTGCGTCACCACGTTCCTGCATCCAGGCTTCCACATGGTCGCCTATCCCGTCAGCAAAGGCCGGGCCTTCAATCTCGCCGCCTTCACCAAGGGCGAGCGCATGGCCGAAGGTTGGTCGGGCCATGCCGATCCCGCGATCCTCACGGCTGCCCTGCGCGGCACCGCGCCGGGCCTGACGAAGCTTGTGGCACTGGCCGGCCCATGGACGGCCTTTCCGATCCACACCGTCGAACAACAGCGGTGGACGAGCCCGCAGGGCATCGCGCTGATCGGCGACGCCGCGCACGCGATGACGCCGTTTGCGGCGCAAGGTGCCGCGATGGCGATCGAAGATGCCATCACGCTTGCCGACGCTATCGCCGATTTCCCTGGCGATCTGCCCAGAAGTTTTCGAATCTGGGAAAATCTTCGGCGGCCGCGTGTCGCCAAGGCCGCGCGTCGTGGGGCCGTAAACCGCCTCGCCTGGCATGCTGCCGGCCCGGTGGCGATCGCCCGCAATCTGTTCCTGGCCATGCGCTCGCCCGACAAGCTCGCCGCCGACCTCGACTGGCTCTATGGATGGCGAGCGGACACTCGGCAGTCTAGATCGTCGACGTAGCGATCCTTCCCACTCCCCTCTGTCCTGCCGGACATCTCCCACGCAAGGGGGGAGATTGGATATCGCCGTCGCCTTCGCCAAAATCGCCGGCGTTGCAGCAGGAGCGCGGGCAAAACGGCTGATCTCCCTCTTGCGGGGGAGATGGCCGGCAGGCCAGAGGGGAGTGCTGTCCCGCTGACTTCAAAAGATCCAACACTGTCGCGGTGCGATGAAGGACTGCTAGTTATAAAACCGCATCGACAAGCCCAGCGAGGCCGGCAGCGGGTTCCACCAGCCGGTGCGCAGGCCGGCGGTGCGCAGCCCGGCGGCTGTCCAGGTGTTGCAGCCGACAAGCGCGTTGAAATGGCCGTTCGCCTCGAAGAAGCGGTCGAAGCTGGAATGGGCGGCGTTCTCGATGACGACCGGACCATGCGGCCCTTGCTGGAAACTCGCGTCGATATAGTTGAGCAGCGCTGCAAAACGTTCCTCATCGATGTCGAAACCGGTGACAGCAGGGTGCGGCTCGGCGATGGCCCCGGCGATATCGACATGCATGACCGAGGCGTCCAGTGTCAGCGCCTTGAGGACGGGCACTGTCTTCAGCTGCGACCAGCTCGGCGTCTCCAGATAGAAGGCCCGGCCGCCCCAGCCAAAGACGATGTAGCGCACTTCCGGGGCGTCGACAGGGATGCCGGCAGCGACCAGGAAATGGAAGCGACGGCGCACCTCGTCATCGACGGGAATGCGATGTCGGTGTGGATCGGATTCTCCAGCACCAGAATATGGCGCGTGCCCTCACCCGCCGCTGACGCCGGCCACAGCGGACGCGGCACCAGCGTGCCGAGCGTGGCAGCGAGCGCGACCACGATAATCAGCATGGCCACGAAACGCAGGGCTTTTCTCATGCGGCGGCGGCTTTGTGTTTCAATGGAGAAGATCAACCCCGACCCCAGATAGCAAAAGAGCCCGGCCGCATTACGGCCGGGCTCTTTTGGTTCGCATGAAAATGCTCAGTGCAGGATCTGCGACAGAAACAGCTTCGTGCGCTCGTGGCGCGGATGGTCGAAGAACTCGGCCGGCGTGTTCTGTTCGACGATCTGGCCCTGATCCATGAAGATCACCCGGTTGGCGACCTTGCGGGCAAAGCCCATTTCGTGAGTGACGCACAGCATGGTCATGCCTTCCTCGGCCAGGCCCACCATCGTCTCCAGCACTTCCTTGATCATTTCGGGATCGAGCGCCGAGGTCGGCTCATCGAACAGCATGATGCGCGGGTTCATGCACAGCGAACGCGCGATCGCTACGCGCTGCTGCTGGCCGCCCGACAGCTGGCCCGGATATTTGTTGGCCTGTTCGGGGATCTTGACGCGCTTGAGGAAGTGCATGGCGATTTCCTCGGCCTGCTTCTTCGGCGTCTTGCGCACCCAGATCGGCGCCAGCGTGCAGTTCTCCAGGATGGTCAGATGCGGGAACAGGTTGAAGTGCTGGAACACCATGCCGACCTCGCGGCGCACCTCGTCGATCTTCTTGAGATCGTTTGTGAGTTCCTTGCCGTCGACGATGATCTTGCCCTTCTGGTGCTCTTCCAGCCGGTTGATGCAGCGGATCATGGTCGACTTGCCCGAGCCCGAAGGACCGCAGATGACGATGCGCTCGCCGCGCATCACCTTGAGGTTGATGTCCTTCAGCACATGGAACTCGCCATACCATTTGTGCATGCCGATGATGTCGATTGCGACATCGGTGGTCGAGATGTGCATCTTCTTGGCATCGACCTTGATCTCTTCGGCGCTGACGGCGTTTTCTATGACCATGGCAGGTTCCCCTTTTTGTTCTGTCTTTTAGCTATGATGCATGTCGTTGTCCCAAAACCGCTAAACACTTTTGGGCGACATGCATCAACGTTTGTGGCCGGTGTCGAGCCGGCGTTCCGTGTACATCGAATACCGCGACATGCCGAAGCAGAACAGCCAGAAGACGAAGGCTGCAAAGATGAGACCGGATCTCGCGGTCTGTGGGGTCGCCCAATTGGCGTCCGAGAAGTTCTGCTTGACGACGCCAAGCAGGTCAAACATCGAGATGATGATGACGAGGCTTGTGTCCTTGAACATACCGATGAAGGTATTGACGATGCCGGGGATGACCAGCTTCAGTGCCTGCGGCAGCACGATCAGCACCATCTTCTGCCAGTAGCCCAGGCCAAGCGAATCCGCACCCTCATACTGGCCCTTGGGGATCGCCTGCAGGCCCCCGCGCACCACTTCGGCCATATAGGCGGCGGCAAACAGCGAGACGCCGATCAGCGCCCTGAGATATTTGTCGAACGAAACCCCGGCGGGCAGAAACAGCGGCAGCATGACGCTGGCAAAGAACAGAACGGTGATCAGCGGGATGCCGCGAACGAACTCGATGAAGACCACGCACAGTGTCTTGACGATCGGCATCTTGGAGCGCCGGCCGAGCGCCAGCACGATGCCCATCGGCAGCGACACGGCAATGCCGACAAAGGACAGGCTCAGCGTCACCAGCAGCCCGCCCCATAGCTGGGTCTCCACATGCGGCAGGCCGAAGATGCCGCCGACCAGGAGCACGAACGCGATGATCGGCAGTGCCAGGAATAGAAGAATGGCGTTCAACCCCTTCCGCGGCACACGTGGCATCAGCAACGGCACCAGCAGCGCCACGAACAGGACGGCGACCAGGATCGGCCGCCAGCGCTCTTCCAGGGGATAGCGGCCAAGCATCAACTGGCCGAACTTCGCGTTGACGAAGGCCCAGCAGGCGCCTGACCAGCCGTCCGGCTGGATGCCGCCTTGCGCCACCGTGGCGCATACAGTCCGGTCCGGCCCCGTCCACTGGGCGTTGATGAAGGCCCAGTTGACGACGGGCGGCACGATCATCACCACCAGCGCAATAGCCACTACAGTCAGGATGACGTCGCCCACCGAACCGATCAGGTTCTTGCGAACCCAGGCCAAAGGCCCCCGCACGCCGGCCGGGGCTTGTTGAGCGAGTGCCATTTCGGTCCGCACCCAGGAGGTATCATGTTCCTGCATGGTCTTACCTCTCCACCAGCGCCATCCTGGCGTTGACCACATTCATCACCGCCGACGTCACCAGGCTGATGATGAGATAGACGACCATCATGATCAGCACACCCTCGACCGCTTGACCGGTCTGATTCAGCACTGTGCCGGCGATCGCCGTCAGGTCGGGGTAACCGATGGCAATGGCCAGCGACGAGTTCTTTGTCAGGTTGAGATACTGGCTGGTCAGCGGCGGGATGACGATCCGCATGGCTTGGGGAACGACGACAAGCCGCAGGATAGATCCCGGCCGCAGCCCCAGGGCGCCAGCCGCTTCGGTCTGACCCTTGCTGACGCCGAGAATGCCGGCGCGCACGATCTCGGCGATGAAGGAGGCCGTGTAACAGGACAGCGCCAAATAGAGAGACAGGAACTCCGGCCCGATCTGAAAGCCTCCGGTCAGGTTGAAGGTCGATTGCTTTGGAAAGTCGAAGCTCAAGGGAAAGCCGCTCAGCGCATAGGCCAGGAGCGGAAGGCCGACGATCAGCGCCGCCGAAGTCCAGAATACGGGAAACTGCTGGCCGGTTGCCATTTGCCGCTGGCGTGCCGTGCGCGCGACAAAAAAAGCCATGGCGATGCCGACAAGCAAGGCGACAAACATCAGCCAGGAGCCGTCGCCCCAGATAGCGCGCGGAAAATAGAATCCGCGTTGGTTGAGGAAAGAGCCGAACGGCAAATTGAAACTGTCGCGAGGCGCCGGCAGTACCGCGAGCACGCCTGAATACCAGAAGAAGATCACCAGCAGGGGCGGAATGTTGCGGAACACCTCGACATAGACCGTGCAAATCTTGCGAACCAGCCAGTTGCGCGATAACCGGCCGACGCCGACAATGAAGCCAATGATGGTCGCGGTGATAATGCCGGCAACGGCGACGATAATGGTGTTGATAAGCCCGACGACAATGGCCTGGCCATAGGTCGAATCAGAATCATAAGCGATGGGCCTGACTGGAATGTCAAAGCCTGCTCGGTTGTTCAGGAAGCCAAAACCGGAAGTAATATGCAGGCGCTGCAGGTTGACGATGACGTTGTGGACGATCCACCAGACGCCCGCCACCAGCAAGATGACAACCACCGCCTGGAAGAAAAACCCGCGGACTTTCGGATCGTTGATGAAGGAACCGCGGCTCGGCTCCTCGCGAAGAACTTCCTGCGATGCCATTGCTCATCCCCTGGAAAGAGAAACCGGAAGGCAGATGATCTGCCTTCCGGATCACATTTCGATCAGCGGATCGGCGGTGCGTATTGCAGGCCGCCCTTGGTCCACAGCGCATTGATGCCGCGCGCGATCTTCAGCGGGCTGCCGGTGCCGACATTGCGCTCGAACATCTCACCGTAATTGCCGACTGCCTTGACGATGTTGACGACCCAGTCATTGCTCACGCCAAGGTCGGTTCCGATCTTGGTTTCGGCTTCCTGACCGAGCACGCGCTTGATCTCCGGATTATCCGAGGTCTTCATCTCTTCGACATTGGCCTGGGTGATGCCCAGTTCCTCTGCCTGCAACAGGGCGAAGTAGGTCCACTTGACGATGTGGTACCACTGGTCGTCCCCCTGGCGTACGGCGGGGCCGAGCGGCTCTTTGGAGATGATCTCGGGCAGCACGACATGGTCGGCCGGCGCACTCAGCGTCAGGCGGATGCCATAGAGGCCGGATTGGTCGGTGGTGTAGACGTCGCAGCGGCCGGCGTCATAGGCAGCGTTGACCTCTTCCAGCTTTTCGAAGACGACCGGGTTGTACTCCATCTTGTTCGCCTTGAAGTAATCGGCGAGGTTGAGCTCGGTGGTGGTGCCGCTCTGCACGCAGACTGCCGCACCTGAAAGCTGCAGCGCCGAATTGACGCCAGGCAGTTTCTTGGCGTTGATCATGAAACCCTGGCCGTCATAATAGGTGACGCCGATGAAGTTCAGGCCAAGCGCGGTATCGCGATTGATGGTCCATGTGGTGTTGCGCGACAGGAGATCGATCTCGCCCGACTGCAACGCGGTGAAGCGCTCCTTGGCGCTGAGCGGCGTGAACTTGACCTTGGAGGCATCGCCGAAGACTGCGCCAGCGACAGCGCGGCAGAAATCCGCGTCGATGCCTTTCCAATCGCCTTTGTCGTCAGGCGCCGAGAAGCCGGCCAGGCCCGTCGAGACACCGCACTGGATGAAGCCCTTCGCCTTGACGGTATCGAGCGTTGTCGCCGACGCGGCCGAAGCCATCCATCCAAGCGCAGCGGCACCGAGAATGCCAATTGCAATATGTTTCATAACCCACAGACCCTTTTCTGTTTTCAGGTAAACCCTGATCCTCAGGCAAATCCTGATCTTTTCCCGCGTGAACCCGGCTCCCATCCGGCTCATTCCGGAACCTCGCGTCGTAATCGACGCCCGGCCCCTCCCATTCACGAACTGCATCGAAGGCGATTATCTCTGTGAGGTCAAGGGAAATGACCGTTTCACGACAGCTTTGAAAACCAATTGCCGCAAATGCCTGAATTGCGGACAACACCCTCAGGAAAGCAGCAAGCCCCGCAAATAAAAACGGCAAAGTCCGTCGACGCTAATCCACATCCACTCATGAAATCCGCGGCTCTGGATTGCCACGCGTTCCAGACTATTCATGGGGGAATTGGCCTATGCAAAGGGCACCGCGTGGCGGGCGCCCGCTGTTGCACGGCCAATGCCGCCGCTCTATGGCTAGCGCTTTCACCACGAGGCGAAGAGCAATGGCGACTGACTGCAACGAGATGGGTATCAACACGCGGCTTGCCCATTCGGGCAACAATCCGCACGACTATTTCGGCTTCGTCAATCCGCCGATCGTGCATGCCTCGACCGTGCTCTATCCCAATGCGTCGGCGATGGCGGCGCGCAGCCAGAAATACACCTATGGCACACGCGGCACGCCGACCACCGATGCGTTGGCGCATGCGATCGACGCGCTGGAAGGCTCCGCCGGCACCATAATCGTGCCGTCGGGCCTGGCGGCGGTGACCGTTCCGTTGCTGGCGTTTCTCTCGGCAGGCGATCACATCCTGATTGTCGATTCCGTTTACCATCCGACCCGCAATTTCGCCGACACGATGCTGAAGCGGCTGGGTGTCGAGGTCGAGTATTACGATCCGCATGCCGGCGCCGGCATCGCCAGCTTGATCAAGCCGAACACCAAAGTCGTGTTTACGGAATCACCGGCCTCCAACACCTTCGAGGTGCAGGACGTTCCGGCGATCGCCAAGGCGGCGCATGAAACGGGCGCCATCGTCATGATGGACAACACCTGGGCAACGCCGCTCTATTTCCGTCCGCTCGACCACGGCGTCGATATCTCGATCCATGCGGCGACGAAATATCCGGCCGGGCATTCGGACGTGCTGCTGGGCACAGTGTCTGCCAATGCCAACTGCTGGAAGCAGCTTTGCGAGACGTTCTACACGATGGGCTGCTGCGCCGGCCCCGACGACGTCTATCAAGTCCTGCGCGGCCTGCGCACGATGGGCGTTCGGCTGGATCACCATCAAAAGAGCGCGCTTGCCATTGCCGTCTGGCTTGAAGGCCAGCCCGGCGTGGCCCGCGTGCTGCACCCGGCGCTCCCCAGCCACCCCGACCACGCGGTGTGGAAGCGTGATTTTTCCGGCTCGAGCGGCATCTTTTCCATCGTGCTCAAAGGCGGCGGCCAGAGACAGCAGCATGCCTTCCTCGATGCCTTGAAAATCTTCGGTCTCGGCTATTCCTGGGGCGGCTATGAGAGCCTTGCCGTGCCGGTCTTCCTCGGCGACCGTACCGTCGCCAAGGGCCCCTATGACGGCCCGCTGATCCGGCTGCAGATCGGGCTCGAGGATGTCGAGGACCTCAAGGCCGATATCCTGCGCGGGCTGGAAGCGGCCGCTGCGGCATGACACCAGCAAACTTGCGAAGCTGATTCCGCTAGCCCGCTTAACCCGTTGAAAGGATTGGCGAGCGACTTTCGTAGGACGATCGACGTCGCAAAGCCGCTCATGGGTAGACCAAGCGCAATGTTATTTCCCCAACGCGCGCTTTTTCGGATCGGTTTGACTTTCAAAATCGTCGGCCCAACGCCATTGCAGGCGCTGCGCCCACAATTCCAGCCGGACTGAGCTTACCATGGCCTTTCGTCTCTTTGTCCCCATTCTCGCCGGCGCGACGCTGCGCGAGCGCCTCATCGCCTGCATCGGGGCGATGATCGGCATTGCGCTGACCGGCGCGATCGGCGCGCTGGTGCTTGGCAACGGCCCGCATGTGCCGCTGCTGGTGGCGCCGATGGGGGCTTCGGCGGTGCTGCTGTTTGCGGTGCCTGCAAGCCCGCTGGCGCAGCCATGGTCGATCATCGGCGGCAATACAATATCGGCGCTGGTCGGCGTGATCGTGGCCCATTTCGTCCATCAGCCCGTTCTCGCCACGGGCATTGCCGTGGCGATGGCGATCGCCGCCATGTCGTTCTCACGCTGCCTGCATCCGCCGGGCGGAGCCGCCGCACTGACCGCCGTGCTCGGCGGGCCGGCCGTGATCGGTGCCGGCTTCCTGTTTCCGTTCGTGCCGGTGGCGCTGAACTCCATGATGCTGGTCGCGCTCGGCTATGCTTTCCACAGGCTGTCGCGACGCAGCTACCCGCATGTGCCGGCCCCTGCCCCGAAAAGCACGCACGGAACCATCGATCCGCCGGCTCAGGAGCGCATCGGCTTCCGGGCCGAGGACATCGATGCCGCGCTGGCTGCGCTCGACGAGACCTTCGACATCGACCGCAACGATCTCGAACAACTGCTGCGACAGGTCGAACTGCAAGCGACGATGCGCGCACACCGAACCATGTTGTGCGAGGACATCATGTCGTGCGACGTGATTTCGGTCGATGAACACGCGTCCGCCGATCGGGCGCGTCATCTGCTGCTCGACCACAATATCCGCACGCTGCCGGTTGTAGACAAGGACGCCAGACTGGTCGGCACCGTTGGATTGAGGGAATTGGCGCGAGCCGACGAAGCCGTCGGAAGCGTTACGTCGACAGCGTCGACCGCCGCCGCCGGTACGCCCGCCATGGCCCTGCTACCGGTGCTCACCGACGGCCGCACCCATGCAGTCATCATCGTGGACGGGGACAGCCGCATCCTTGGCCTGATCACGCAGACCGACCTGCTTGCGGCAACGGCACGAGCGCAGGCTGCTGACAAGCCGCTGGCGGAAGCAGTATTCTAGGCGCCGTCGGAGCCGGGCGAAAATGGCCGGGAACCTTTTGCCGGCGGTGTCATCCAATGTCTTGATCGAGGTTTCGGACGGGGATTGGATCGAGGAACTGGCCATGCCTGCTATGTCTGTACCAATGCCCACGGCTGCTTCAAGCGAGATGCTTCTCGTGCGCCGCGCGCTGGCACGCGAAGGCAACGCCTTCTGCATCATCATGAAGACCCATAATCAGCGGCTCTATCGCATCGCTCGCGGGGTGGTGCGCAACGATGCCGAAGCCGAGGACATCGTCCAGGAGGCCTATGTCAGAGCCTTTGCCCATCTCGATGCCTTTCGCGGGGAGTCCTCATTGGCCACCTGGCTGTCGCGCATCGTCATCAACGAGGCGCTCGGTCGTCTGCGCAAAAGGTGGCGGACGGTGGCGAAAAACCCGCAAGCCGAAATCATCCAGTTCCCCCTCAATCCCAGCGACGACCCGGAGCGGACGATGGCGCAGCGGCAGATCCTCGAGTTGGTGGAACGGGCGACCGACAGCCTACCCGATGTTTATCGGACGGTGTTCGTGGCGCGGGTTATCGAGGGGCTCAGTATCGAGGAGACCGCCGAGCTGCTTGGCGTGCGGCCGGAAACCGTCAAGACAAGGCTACACCGCGCCCGCGCCCTGGTACGCAAGGCACTCGACGACCAGATCGGGCCGGTGCTGCTCGACGCCTTCCCGTTTGCCGGCCGGCGCTGCGACAGGCTGACCAGCGCCGTCATGCAGCGGCTCGGCCTGGAGAGCTGATCATCGGCTGATTTGGCCGATTTCCCCGGGAACGTTTGCCGCCGCTGCGCATCCAATGACCGTCAACTGAAAAACACGGCCCGGCGCGATCCTGCGTCCGGGCGAAGGAGATGCCATGGTTACCCGACACACCGCCGCCCTCGCTGCCTTGCTGCTGCTTGGCGCTGCCCCGCTCGCGCAAGCCGCCGACAAGCCGACGGACCCGCAGATCGCCCACATCGCCTACACGGCAGGCGTCATCGATGTGGAAGCCGCCAAGCAGGCGATCAAGAAATCGAAGACCAAGGAGGTCGTGGATTTCGCCAACGACATGGTGCGCGACCACGAAGCGGTCAACGCGCAGGCACTGGAACTGGTAAAGAAGCTGAAGGTGACGCCGGAAGACAACGCAACCAGCCAGGCGCTGACCAAGGCTGCGGCCGAGGAGCGGGCGAAGCTCGCCAAACTCGACGGCGCAGCCTTTGACAAAGCCTATGTCGACAACGAGATCGCCTACCACAAACAGGTCGACGGCGCGCTTGAAACCCTTTCGATCCCATCGGCCAGCAATGCCGAGTTGAAGAGCCTGCTGCAGACCGGCCTGAAGATTTTCCGGGGCCATGAACAGCACGCCGAGCATGTTGCAGGTATGCTGAAGTAAGGACCAGGCCATGTCAAAACGGCTGCTATGGATTGCACTGGCGCTGGTCTTCGGGACCTCACCCGTGCAGGCCGAAACCATCCAGGTCACCATCGACAAGCTTGTCTTTTCGCCGGCCACCGTCGAGGCGAAGGTCGGCGACACGATCAAGTGGGTGAACAAGGACGTGTTCGCACATACGGCTACCGTCAAGGGTGGCTGGGAAGTGATGATCCCGCCGAAGGCAACAGCGAGCCTGACCCTGCGGAAGGCGGAAGCGGTCGAATATTTCTGCCGCTTCCACCCCAACATGAAAGGTCATGTGGCCGTGACGGCGCCTTGATCCCGGTCCGCAAGCCCGTCCTGCTGCGTTGAGGCTCGCCTGGCTTCATCCGGCCGGGTGATGTGCGTCCACGAGCCGTGACAGCCCGGCTGGCGGCGTGCGATCCAGGCATCCAGCCCTTCGCGCAGATCGGCGGTCGGAGCCATGCGGGCGAACTGCTCGGCCTCGACAGCCAAGCCATCCGCGATGCTCTGGTTCAGGCCGCGCGCCACTGCTGTGAGGATCGAGGCAATTGCTGCAGGAGAATGCCTGGTCATGCGCCGGGCGAGATCAATTGCGGCGGGCATCAGCTCCTCATGCGGCACCACCTGATTGACGAGGCCGAGTTCGAGGGCGCGCGGCGGCGGGAACCAATCGCCGGTCAACAGCAGCTCGAGCGCCCGCTTGCGCCCTGCCAGTCTCGGAAGCCGCTGCGTGCCGCCGAAAGCAGGCGGCATTGCAAGGTTGATCTCAGGCTTGGCGAACAAGGCGCGGTCGCTGGCGATAGCGAGCGGCACGGCTTCGGTGATCTCGCAGCCGCCGCCGAAGGCGATGCCGTTGACGGCGGCGATGACGGGCTTGCGGAATGCCTCCAGCCTTGCCGTCAGCCGCTGTCCGCGCATGACGAAGTCGCGCAGGGCAACGTCGACGCCGATGGCCACGCTGCCTGAGAATTCATGGATGTCGCCGCCGGCGGAGAAGGCGCGCTCTCCTGCTCCAGTGAGGATGACGGCGCGGATGGCATCGTCGGTCTCGGCGGCATCGAGGAGCGCAAGCAGGCGATCAATCAGCGCATAGTTCAAGGCGTTGAGCTTCTCCGGCCGATTAAGTGTGAGGATGGCGATCCCGTTGCGGGCCTCGGTGAGCACAAGCTCGGTCATGTCTTTTCCTTCCCTGTGTTTGTCGACGGAGAGGATCAGGCTTTCGGTTGTATGTATATTCACTAGTCGGTATACTTGCGTATGAGCGAAGCACCAAGCCCTACCCGCAAACGCATTGTCGATGCCGCAACGAAGCTGTTCTATGCCGAGGGGATCGGCCGCGTCAGCGTCGATGCAGTGGCGGAAAAAGCCGGGCTGACCAAGCGCACGCTCTACTATCATTTCAAGAGCAAGGACGATTTGATCGCGGCCTATCTCGACGGTCGCGACCAGCCGAACCTCAAGCAGATGGCCGGCTGGTTCGAGATGGCCGAAGGCGATGTCGAGCGCAAGGTCGAGGCGATTTTCACCAATCTGGCGCGCGTGGCGAAGCACCCGAAATGGAGAGGCTGCGGCTTCCTGCGCACGGCAGCCGAACTCGCTTCCATGCCCGGACACCCCGCCGTTAAAGCGGGGGCGCGGCATAAGCAGAATTTCGAGACCTGGCTGGCCGGCGAACTCACAGGCCACGGCGTCGACGAGCCGCGGACCCTGGCGCGCGAAATCGTGCTTTTGATGGACGGCGCGTTCTCGATCATGCTGATCCACCGCAACCCCGACTATGTCGAGGCCGCCGGACAGGCCGCTGCAACGCTGGTTCGGGCAAGGTCAGGATCGGCGACTATCCGCTAGAGCGTTCACCGTTTAGTGGAGACGGCGAAACACGCTATCTCTTTGTTTTGACGCAATTCCGGACGGAGAACCGCTTCACATTTTTCGTGGAGTTGCTCTAGAATCCACCCGCCAGCCATGCCGTGCCGACGGCAAGGGTGAGCAGCGTCAGTGGCAGGCCGACCTTGAAGAAGGCTGAGAAGGACAGCTGCGTGCCGGCCGCCCGCGCCTGTTCGGCGACGATCAGGTTGGCGACCGAGCCAAGCAAGGTGAAGTTGCCGGCCAGCGTCGAGCTCATCGCCACCACCAGCCAGGCACGCCCCGGATTTTCAAGGCCGGGTATGAATGGCCGCAGCGCCAGCACGGCCGGAACATTGCTCATGATGTTGGAGAGCACCGCGGCGAGGCCCGATAGGCGCCAGACGTCGTCCAGCCCGAGGTTCTTGGCCGAGGCGATGATGTCGGGCGTCAGCAGCGTCTTTTCGGCGCCGGCGACAACGATGAACAGGCCGGCGAACATGAACAGCAGCGGGCCGTCGATCTCGCGGTAGATGCGTGCCGGCTTGATGGCGCGGGTGAGCAACAGGATGGCGCCGCCGATGAGCGCTGCCTTGGCAACCGGAACGCCGGCGAAGAAGGCGATGGCCAGGCCGATGCAGACAACCACCGCCTTCAGCACCTGTCCCGGCAGCATGCGGCCGCGATAGACCTCCGGGTTGAGATCGGCGGTGCGGGCGAATTCGGCGCGGTAGACGATGCGCACGATTACGATGACCGCGACGAGGCCGAAGAGGGCAACCGGCGCCAGGGCGGCCGAAAAGGCTGGGTAGGAAATTCCCGACAGCGCGCCGATGACCATGTTCTGCGGGTTGCCGGTGATGGTGGCGACGCTGCCGCAGTTGGACGCGGTGGCGGTGGCGATCAGATAGGGAATGGGATTGCGATTGATGACACGGGTGACGTGGACGACGATCGGCGCCATGACCAGGCAGATGGCGTCGTTGACCAGGAACGCCGACAACACGCCGGTCAACAGCGTCACCATCACCAGCAGCACGAAAGGCGCGTGCGCATGCTCGATAGCGTAGGCGCCAAGCGCCCGGAAGGCGCCCGACACCTTCAGATGCGCCACCACGATCATCATGCCGAGCAGCAGCGTAATGGTGTCGAAATTGATGGCGCGATAGGCATCTTCCATACTGAGTGCGCCGATGGCGATCATCGCCGCCCCCCCCAGCAAGGCGATCCCTGCCCGGTCGAGACGGAGGCCTGGAATACGCCCGATTGCGACGCCGGCATAAGTCAGGACAAGGATCAAAAGTGCCGCTGCGCCCATCAATGTCATTGGCAGACATCCTTGTCCAAACGAACCGACGCAGGAACGGACTGTTCCCGCCCAGGCATTTGCCGGGCAGCTTTAACGCCGCTCCAGCAAAGCGAAAGCCTATAACGATCCGAATGCGAAAATCGGTGGGCAAAATCGCGGGTCGACCGATGCCGGGAGCAACCGGAGCTTGACCTTGAGACGGCCGAAATTGGGAACGAGACACGCGCGGCGGACTGCCGGTGGCCTGAGATTGCCATCCGCGAAACTTCCCCCTCGGTAGGCTCGTGGCTTATGTAATTAAATTCTAATTTAGGCTTTCCGGGTATGGATAGCTTAGCCATATTTCGGCCTTGGGGTTTCAGATGGTCCAGGTTCTTGAGAGGGAATGCCGTGTCTCGGAGAACGAGGCTCTGCTGGCCCGCCCGATGGAATGTCCACAATGCCACGGAACCCGCAAGGTGTTTGTCTGTGCCCGGTGGGCGAGCTCGAACGGCCATTGCTGCCCCGGAGGAACACACCAGCTCAGTTGCCCCGGTCACAGCGTCGCGTGCATGGAGTGCGAAGAGAACCTTGAGCGTATCTGAAAGCGATCGCGACTATTTCCTGTCGGGAAAACGCAAAAAGCCCGCTCCGGCGGACCGGAGCGGGCTTTGCAACCACACGCCAAGAGTACCCTGCTGAGAGCCAGTACCCTGCCGAGAGCCGACCCGCTTTGCGTTTCCGCCACTGCAATAAATTGGTAGCGGCACTTCAGAAAAGCGATTGTTAGCTAACCGCCGTCGGATTACTCGCCCGACTGGCCGTCGCCAGTCACACTGCTGCCCAGAATTCCAAAGTCCTGAGACTTTGTTCCTTGTCCCGCAGTCAGGAATCCATCCGCATCCAGGCCGCGCCGCAGCAGTTCCCGCACTGCCGCGGACCGGCTTGGCATGCGCTTTTCGAAGCGCCAGTTTTCCAAGGCAGCCAATTCCTCGGCTGTCAGCATGATCTGCAGTCGCTCGGGTCGTTCCAGCTCGGCCATTCGCGCCTCCAACCGTCAAGACCAAAAATATGGTGAGTTAGTTTGTGTCTCAATTGCAGTATAGCTAGGGGTCCCCGTGCAGCGCGTCAAGAGAGGCTGATGGGTGACTCACATACAAGACCAACGATGAGGAAGACACGCCGATAGCACAACCCTCGCAGTCTGCTAACTACTTGGTTTACTTGAGAATATTTTATATTCTTCTTGCCATCTGAAGGTCGTTGGCGCATCTTGATCACGACGGGACAACCGGCTCCTGAAAGGAAGGTTTCCATGCGCTACGGATATTCGGCTCGGCTACGGGAGGATCTCAATTCACGGGTCCTGGGCGCGCTGCGCTCGCGCGGAATGGTCAATATTGCGGTGGTTGCCGAGGAGATACGATTGCGTAACCTGGACGAGAACGTCGCCCTTGAAGACGTCGAGCGGCTTGTGATGCAGACGGCCCAACTCTACGGCGCGGTGATGGAATTGGACGGACTGACCTCCGTCGAGGCGGGGAGATTGACTTCGCTTGCCGACGATAAGCACGAACTGTCTGGCATCGGCAATTCCGACACCACAGGCGGCCAAACCGCTCCCCTGCTGGGATTGTCCTAAGCGCGACCCTCTCTTTCAATCGACAAAATCCGCGAGAGAGATTTGGACCGAACTCGGCGGCGCTTGAGCGTCCAGACGACGCCTTGTCCCCAAATTCCAGTTGTCCGGTGCCGCTAAGCGCTTGTGGCGCAACCCGCTTGAGCACGACGGAGCCAAAACCGCGGCGCGTCGTCCCACTCAGGTTCGGCGGCCTCGTTGTAGAACGTGATGCGGCCCCGTGTGTCGATGGTGTAGGCTGCAACGGGCAACGCTCCCAACAAACTGGCGGGCCCGACACCTGGGATTCCAATCCCCGCATGTTGAATGACGTATTTCCCTACCCCAAATTCCCCACCTGCTCGATTTGCCCGTTCCGCGGTAGCTGAGATGCACGTGCGAGGTTTCGGTTCCCGTCGTCCCCTTGGGACGGCAATTGTTCTCCTGCGAAAAGGCGATCACCCGCCGGGCGGCGCCGGATCTCAGGGCTCGCGCAAATGTCGACAACGAAGCGCAACTCAGGCCGTCTTTGTCGGAAGCTCGTCAACCCGAGGCGGTTCTCCCGTTAGCCCCGCCTGACGCCAGCAACAAGTTGCCTGGGACTGTGTCGCCGATGGCAAACGACAACCATTGCGGCAAACAGGCCCTGATCGGCATCCAGCTTCAAAGGCTGCGGAACGTTGTTTCGCGGCCTTTACGCTGCGCCGATGGCTTCGCATCGACAGGAACCAATCAAGGGCCAGAGCGTTTGCCGCTGCGTACTCTCTCAGACGTAGCCAGACGGAGTGAGGGACATGGCTTCATCGGTACTTATCGGCATTCTAATCACTTTCCTGGTGATCATCCTGGTGCTCTATCTCATCCAGCGTCTGCCGCTCGATGGCCGCACGAGGCAGATCGCGCAGATCGTTGTCATCATTATCGGCATCATTTCGCTGTTGAAATACCTGGCCGTATTTTAGGATAAGGATCGCCATGACATCCCAAACAATCGCATGGATCATTGGAACGGCCTTGTTTGCAGCAACAAGCACGGCCTACGCCCGACCCGACACGCGTTCGATGACCTGCGAGGAGACGCAGCGCCTGATCCAGAGCCATCACTCGGCGGTGTTGACGACCGGCCGGAATACTTACGATCGCTATGTCAGCCAATACGGCAACGGGTGCGACTGGCCGGAGGTGCCGGTCGCTGCCTCCGTTCCGACACGTGATCGCCAGTGCCGTGTCTATTGGTGCCGGGAACCGGTGTTCGATTTCCCGAACTGACATATCCAGCAGCCTTGCGGCGGTCGTTGCCATGGCGCTCCCGGGTTCAGACGATGCATTGCGCGAGGCGACATGGAACCCTTGCGCCGCGCGTGAATTGATTGTGCGCATGGCGCTGCAAGATGTAGCGGTGTGATGCCCAACCAGATGGAGGAGCGGTCATGCCCAATGATACAAGGCGGAGCGGCAGCTGCCTGTGCGGCGGCATCCAGTTTTCGGTGACGGGAGATCCCTTTCGGATTGGCCTTTGCCATTGCAAGGACTGCCGCAAGGCTAGCGGGTCGGCTTTTTCGGCGTTTGCAGTGTGGCCGCTCGAGGCGTTCGAAACGACGGGTATCGTCAGCAGCTACGGCGACAGAAGTTTTTGTCCCACCTGCGGCGGCCGGGTCCCTTTGGTTCGTGAGAATGAGGTGGAAGTGACGATTGGCAGCCTCGATGAGGTGCCCACCGAAGGGCTGGAGCCCAGCTATGAACTCTGGGTCAACCGCCGTGAGCACTGGTTGCAACGCTTGCCTGCCGCCCGGCAATTCGAGCACGACCGGGTCGATGACGAGCCGACAAACCGGACAGCCGAACCGATTTCTGAAGGTGTCGAGACGCCGTCTAGCTTGCCGCAACGCAAGTCGGCCTAGCGCGAACGGCGCAGACAGTCGGCAGGCAGGAAATTCATTCTCGAAACCGCCCGATGCCGACAGGACCGGGTCCGACAACATTTCACCCGGCAGAAGCCAAACGCAAAAAGCCCGCCTTGGCGTCAATCCAAGGCGGGCGGTAGATCATCCGGCCTGCGCTGCCGTGGAACGATGGGTTGGCCAAAGCCCTGGGCTGAGACCCATGCCGTTTGTAACCGGCGATTGACTACGGAGCGGCCCCGGTCAGCTGGAATTCGTCTTGTGGTTGCAACGATGCTACGTTTTGTTTGGAAACGAGAGCTTAAGACCACGCAATATCGTTACGTCAACTATGCTGTCCAAGTATCTCGTGGTGTGAACTGAAGGAATCTTCCTGTCTTGTACAAAAGAACGCTTTGTTTATTTTCTTTCCGTCACATAGTGTAGCGAATCTTGAAGCCGGATGGGGCGGCTTTCATGCAGCCAGCGCCTTCGCAGGATCGCGGTCCGCACGTGCAATATCCACTTCACGGCAATCTTCATGCAAGCATAGTCAGCGCAAAGTTCATGCGCAGACATTGGGGGGCACCAATGGACCAGCCGAGCAAAATGGAGAACCTGCAGTTCGCGCAAGGGATGCTGCGGGAGCTTCGGCAGAAAGCCGAAGCCGACGGCGAGAAGCTTCTGACCTACCTCATCGACATGGCCTACCTTGAAGCCAGCGACCGCATCCGTGCACATTGGGTCGGCAATCACGAGCCCGAAAACCGCAGGGCCAAGGGGTAACCGAAACGCGGCGACGGTTGCCCCCCCGGGGCGTTTTTAACCAGACGCCTGGGGCCGGCGAGACCATTGGTCAGTTGGCGATACCGGCTGAGAGGTCAGCCAGAACCTCCCTCACCCGAGTTTCGCTGACGCCGCGCGTGTCCTTGACCCAGCTGGGCGTCGAAAGCGGCGGTTCGATAAAGCGAACATGGTTGTTTACGGGCCCATGCACATAGGGGCGATTCAGCCCGTAGATGAGCGCGCATGGGACGTTCAGGGCAGCGGCGGCGTGGGAAATCCCGCCATCAACCCCGAGGAACATGGTCGACGCAGCGATTTGGCACATCGCGTCAGCAATCGACGGGGTCGAGGTGAAGTCGATTGCCTCAGGAATGGCGGCGCGGATTTTTGCGGCACCGGCGTGCTCGCGCGGTCCGCCTACAATCCAGATTGCCCAGCCGCGATCATGATGGTCTCTGGCGATCGAAATGAAGCGCTCGACGGGCCATGAGCGGAAATTCTCAATGTCGGCAGTATAGAGCGCCAGTGCCGGTCGGTCGGCATCGATCTTCTTGTGCTGGCGCCATTCGTCCAGTTCGGCCGGATCGACCACAAGCCGGGGCGCCGGCCACTCTGCGCCCGCAGCCGGCTTTTCGCCAAGCGAGGCAATCGAGCAGACTTCCTCGAACAGCCGCGTCTTGCGGGGTCCGAAGGCCCATAGATGGGCCAACCAGCCGGCGGGGAAGCGATTGAGGAGGCCGAATTGCAACTCCTGCGGATAGCCGATGCGCTCCTCTATTCCGGCCATGAACGCCATCAGCGCCGCCTTGGTGCTGCTGGTCATCAGATAGGCCGTACGGTAATTTTCCTTGCGCAACTCGCCAACCAGGCGGCTGCGCTCGCCAAAACCGGGGCGCTGATGACGCTTGGCAAGCGCCCAGCCCTTCCTGACATGCGGCATCAGGCGCGCCAGCGGCGCTGCAACGGGCGAGGTGACGACATCTATGGGGCGATCAGGAAATCGCGCGGCAATGATCTGGATGGCGGAATGGCAACGGACGAAGTCGCCGACCGCGGGGAAGCCGACGAAGAGGATTGGATCGCCGGTCGTCAAGGAAGCGCTTCGCCGTCAAGGATGCGGGCATAGAGATCCAGATAGCCCCGCGCCGCTTTTTGGATGGGAAATCTCGTCGCGGCCGATTCGCGGCATTGCTGAGGCGTAAGGTCGGCGACGGCCTCGAAAGCGGCCGCAAATTCTTCATCGGTCTCAAAGAAGCGCCCGCTGTCGGCATCGACCGTCTCGGGCAATGCGCCTCGCGTCGTCGTCAGCACCGGAGTGCCGCACAACATGGCTTCGACCGGTGCGTTGCCGAATGGCTCCTCCCAGGCGATGGGGTTGAGGAAGGCTCGCGCTTCGCCGAGAAGGCGAAGCTTCGGCTCGCCGTCAACGATTCCGTGGAAACGGTATCGCCTGCCAAGGCTCTTGAAAAACAACCCTTCGCGGCGGGTCTGACTTCGGCCCAGCAGTTTCCAACGCGAGCCACCGGCGATATCGAGACCGAAATCGAATTTTTTGGCGAGATCCACGGCGCGGTTGAGGCCTTTGCTTGATCGTGCAATGCCGGCGAGAAATAGCAGGCGGTCGCCCTTTGCAGCCGACAAACGATAGGCGTCCACCGGAAAGCCATTGTAGACGAATGTCTCGCGCCCATGCTGGCGGGCATGATTGGCGCTGATAAAGCTCCAGTTCGCAACTGGCATGGGCTGGTCCGGCATAAAGCCGCGCTGCGTATTCAGCGTTGGAAATGGCACCTCGACGGGCCAACTATGGGTGTGGACGATTTGCGTGTCGCGCGGAATGGCTGCCCGGCATTCGGCATCGGTCGAAGCGTGCCGGACTTCGAAGAGCGGGTGGCTGGAGCCAGGGCCAGCGATCACCACGACTTCGTGTCCGAGACGAACCATCTCCGTGGCCAGCCATTCGACCTGACGCTGAATCCCACCGTAACCTCGGCAGGGTATTACGCCCTTCAAAACGAGCGTCACCCGCATTGACCTTGCCTCACAATGCTCTCAAAGACGGCCCAGTTGCGTCACGGGCTGGGCATTGTCAAGGTCGCGCCAGATACGCAAAAAGCCGCGGCGGCCTCGATCGGGTTACGGAATCGTTAATCAGCGCTTGCTACTATACCGGATGACCAAGAATCTCGGCAATGCACCCAGGACCATCTCCAGGCAACAGCCAAAGACCTCCGCTCTTGGTCGGCTGACGCCCGCCCTGTTTCCCCTTGTGGTCGTCGCGCTCGGATACATGATCGGTCGGCAATTCTTCGGCTTCTAGGGCGACTCGTCTAGGCGCGCACGGTAAAGGCTCGCGCCACGCGGGGGACGCCGTCAATGTCCACCCAACCTCCAAAACCAATCGGCGGCACCGTACGCCGCTACCCACTGCCCCGCACGTAAGCAAATTTTGTGCAATCACGGGAACGTGATATTCACTGATCACCGGACAAGGGGGCGCTGATGAGGTGTCTGGTGATCAATCTTGATCATTCTCGCGATCGGCTGGCGCATGTCGCGTCCGAGTTCGGCCGGATCGGAGTACCATTTGAGCGTGTCTCCGCCATCGATTGCCCCGATTGCTGCTCTGTCGCCAAAAGCCCGCTAAGCGCTGCTGAGGTTTGCTGTTTCCTGAGCCACCGCTCGTGTTGGGAGATCGTTGCGAACGGCGCGGATCAATATGGAGCGGTTTTCGAGGACGACGTCGTTTTCGGCGCGGGCGCCGGCTCGCTGCTTGCTTCCGATCGATGGGTGCCGCGCGATGCCGATGTGATCAAGCTGGAAACGCGTTTTGCCAAAGTGAGGGTCGGACGCAAGGAAGTCGCTCTCGATGATGGGTTTTCGCTTGCCAGACTTTATGGCCTGCACGCGGGCGCCGCAGGCTATGTCATCTCCAGATCGGCAGCGCAAAGATTGCTGCGCAGGACCATGCATCTGAGAGGAGAGGTCGACTTCGTTCTTTTTCACCCAGGATTCATGACCTGCTCGCTCAACCGAATCTATCAGATCATGCCGGCGCTTTGCGCACAGCACCATTTTGTTTCGGGACGAGAGCGCTTTCCAAGCCTCGTGCGACGGCCCGGGAGGCGGCCAAAACCGTTTCTCGATCGAATTGTCGGAGAAGCGGTGCGAACCTTCGCCTATCTTCGAAACCAGAGCCTGACCGGAACAAAGAAGATCGAGGCCGTCGCGTTCTCAGGCTCTGAGGTCGACGGCAAACCCGTCCACGGCGCGTTCATCTATGGGCAGCCCGAGCACGGCCACCTCAACAAGGCGGCCGGCATACCGATCGCGCGGAAGAATAGTTCGACCGCCAGATAAGCAGACGATAGCGGCTGCGTTACGAAACAGCCTTTTCGCGGACCGGAAGCTTCCAGCCCGGCCTGACAAAGTGGCAGGTATAGCCGTTGGGGTATTTCTCGAGATAGTCCTGATGCTCTGGCTCCGCCTCCCAGAAATCGCCCACCGGCGCAAGCTCGGTGACGACCTTGCCCGGCCACAGTCCAGAGGCATCGACATCGGCGATGGTGTCTTCGGCGACGCGCTTCTGCTCGTCGCTGGTGTAGAAGATCGCCGAGCGATAGCTCATTCCGACATCGTTGCCCTGGCGGTTCCTGGTGGTCGGATCGTGGATCTGGAAAAAGGATTCGAGCAATGTGCGAAAGCTGATCCTGGCCGGATCGAAAACGATCTCGATGGCTTCGGCATGGCTGCCGTGGTTGCGATACGTGGCGTTGGGCACATCGCCACCGCTATAGCCGACGCGGGTAGAGATCACGCCGGGATAGCGCCGGATCAAATCCTGCATGCCCCAGAAACAGCCGCCGGCAAGGACTGCACGTTCGGTGGACGTCGCCATATCATACCTCCATTGGATTGCTCCTTAGGTAGGCATTGTCGCTGGCTTCTTCCAGCATCTCAGTGCATCACTCGTTGCCGGCCGAGCCGAACCGCCGCACGATGACCTCGAAGACGATGTCGGAAATCCACATGGCCGAGACGCCGATCAAAAAGGCGGCGGCGAGCGTCGTGGTATCGTCGGCCGGATCGGGGATAGGCATGCCGGTTGCCCTGACCCAGGCGACGGCAGGCAGCGTCAGATACGCAGCCGCCAGCGCCCCGCAGATCGGCGAGGCAATCATCTCGCGCAGCTTGTAGCGATGGCGCGACAGTGCTCGCAGCACGCCGCCGGCTAGCCCGGCGGCGACGACCGGCCCCTTGATGCCGAGCATGTCGAAGAGGTCGTGCATCGGCTAAGGCCTCCATCCGCAGAGCTTTTGTCCCTTGCGGTTGTGCGCCAGGAGCGCTCTCGCCTCGGCGTCCGACAGGACGTCGACGGCTTCGGCCGACAGGCGCAGCGGGCTCGAAATCGCGCAGAAGCCGCCCGAAGCAGTCGTGCACCCGGCAAGCGCCACAAGCAGCGCAAGCATCAGTCCCTTGCCCATGATTTCAGCTCCTTTCGAACAGCGTCCGCCGGCAATGCGCCGACGTCGTTCTGCACCTGCTCAGCGACCGCGCGCGCCGCGGCCTCAGCGGCCGCCAGTTTGCCGCGCTCGGCCCTGGCGCCGGCCAGCCGCTGGTGAGCGCCCCAGCAAAGGGCGNCTCAGCGGCCGCCAGTTTGCCGCGCTCGGCCCTGGCGCCGGCCAGCCGCTGGTGAGCGCCCCAGCAAAGGGCGGCGATGACCGATGCCAGGAAGCCCAGCAGCGCTTTGTTGCCAAGCAGGACGGCGAGCACCGCGCTCACAGCAGCCACCCGGCGACAAGCCCGGCGGCAAAGCCGATAGCATAGGGTTTCGCGGCTTCGAGATAGGCGATGAGCAGTTGTTGAAACCCTTCCATGTCAGTGCTCCCAGCCGGATTTGCGGGCCAGCCAGTGCCAGGTCTCGGTGACCGAGGCGATGGCGAGACCGGCGGCGATCTCCAGACCAGCTTGAATGTCGGGGTCGGAAGAAAATGCCGCCGCGTCGTCGGCGCCGAGCAGGCCACGCGCGACCAGAACACCGGCGCCGTAACGCAAGCCGATGCGGATGAAGACGGCGATCATGTCGAACTCCTTGCGAAAATCGATTTCAGGATTTGAAGCAGCGCACGCCAGAACGGCAGGCGCTCGACGGAGCTGACGCGCCCGCCGGTAGACACCGGCGGCATCGCACTGCCGGGCTTCGGCGAGGACGAGCGCAAGCGCCCGCGCGAAGTGGTCCATGGCGGTTTTCCTTTCTGCCCGCGAAAGGCAGGTTGTCGATTTGCGAAGCTGCTTGCGGTTAGGCGTCGATCATCGAGACAACGTCGCTGGAGACCTTGGCGGGGCGGTATTTGGTGGCGTCCGCCGGAAAGGAAATCGGAACGACGAATCGAGCGATGGCACCATTGCCGTCGTCGCCGCTGCGATGGTGATCGACGATGCACCTCCGTATGCAGTTTTAGGAAGAATTCCGGCAAAGGTGATCAAGAAGCGCTTCGACGACAAAAATAGCCGAGGCTTATTGAGATTCGGTGGTGGATTGGGCAGACGCCATATCTCAGAAAGAGAGAGCGGCCTTTTGATCTTTCTTTTGAAGAATTCACTCGAATTTATGCTAGGCCCATGCCCTAATGACAAGCCGCCAGCTTGCATTGGTAATATTTAGAAATCCACCAGTGTCTTTGCGTGTAATCTGAGCTGCACTAGAAGCCTGCGACCCAAATCTAACGACCATATTTGTAGCATCGGGAACTACACTTAGGCCTCGATTGGTGCTTGCTTCGTGCGATCCAATCGAGACAGGTTCTTCGTCTCCAATAGAATAGCCACCCTCAGCAGTGGTGCACTGTAAGAATGCAAGGTAATTTTTCGGCTTCACCCCCAGCCCATGAGCCAACGTCAGCGACCCGCCGGATGTGATGGTCTGTTGCGGGCTTTCATAAAACTTCTGAAGCAACGTCGTGGACGACTGGACATAGCGTGCATCCTGTTCGGCTTGCGACCATTGCAGCTTGATCCATCCTCCCCAGGCACCGCCAGCCTGCCTGCGCCGCCATAGCTTTTGGTCTGCCGCCGTAGTGTCGTTGACGAAATCATGCACCGTCTGCGTCCGGTAGCCAGTGCTTCCGTGCGCTTCCACAAACCCCAGGAACCAATTTACGCCGTCTGGCGCATTAGCCGCCGCCGAGGCCATATACCAGCCATTGTCCAGGGCGTTGTTCCAATCGGTGATCGTCTGCGCGACGACACCAAGGTTGGGTCGGCTATCAAGTTTCAGATCAAACCCAGCCTTGACGAACCCCGTTGTAGCCAATTGCGTGGTATTCGTTCCAGGCGCTGCGGTCGGCCCCGTTGGCGTCCCGGTAAATGTCGGCTGGCCTTCGGCGCCAGGCTGGACACCGCGATCCCACTATCCTTCCCCACCTTGCCCGTCGTGCCCGCGAAAGTGACAATATTGTCGGTTGCCGAAGACGCAGGCCCCAAAAAATCTCCTACTCCCGTCCCGTCGGCGCCTCTGTCGCCGGCCCGGTCGAACATCAGCCAGATGCCGTTGGCCGCCGTCGGCAAAGTGCCGGCGCCGCTGACATAGGCGAGCGTCAGTTTGCGGTATCGCGTCGCAGCCATCAAATCGTCGCGCAGTTTCACCACCTTGCCGTCCTTTCGGTGAAAAAGCCTGAATTCCTCGAACCAGGGCAGCAGCGTCGAAAACACCTTGAAGCGGCCGGATTGCATGCGGTCGAGCATTTCCATCAGCCCCGCCTCGACCGAGACCGAGCCGTCGGCGAAGCGGGCGTGGCCCGACAGCATGTTCAGCCCGTGCGCGGCGTATTGTCTGGCAAGCGCGGTGCCCGCGCCTTCCAGCGTCTCGCGGCGGCCGTCGCGCGGCCAGGCCCAGGGCAGCCATTCGCCCCATGGCTTCAGCGCCAGCACCTGCATCGCCGGCGTCTGCTGCGAGGCCCTGGCTGCTTTGGTGACGTAAACGATATCAGCCTCCGTATCCCAGGCGAGTTCGACGGCGGCCGAGGGATGGTCCCATCCGAAATCGAGCGCGCCGATCCGCGGCCAGTAGCGCGGCAGCCGGAACGGCTCGCAGGCAATCAGCTCCTCGGCAATCGGAAAGATGCGGCCGGAGCCCAGCACCGGAATGCCCTTGGCCCTCGCTTCGCGCTCATGTTCGGGATAGGCGGCGATGATCGCGGCACGCTCGTCCGGCGAATAGTGTTCGACGTCGTCTATGGTCATGAAGGTGACGTGACGGGTCATGCAAGCATGCTCCAATAGAGTGTGGCCATTGATACCAGCGCTCATCAATGCGAAGCTGACCCAAGACTTGGGGGAACACATGATTCGGATTGCAATCGTTGTCGGCATTGCCGCCAGTGCATCGGCATGCACCAGCCAGGCGAATGTTCCTTACGATACTAGTAAAAAAATCTGCAGAACCCGTACCGATCCAGGAACAGGGTTCAAACGCGAGGTCTGCGTCCCCGACACTCCCAATCAATCCTGTATGCTCTATATATATCAGTATACCGGTCGAGAGAAAATATTGTGCGGCCCATTAACGCGCAAATCGTCAACCGCCGAAGGTCGTGCCAGGCAACTTGCCGGCACCAAATACCCCTGATTCGACTTAACTGGGTTTGATGCGGATCACCTTTGGCGCCTGCGCATCCATGAACATGTAGCACCTGCCAAGCAGCGCCTTTTTGCCGAGCTCATCGAACACATTCTGCCCCAGCGGCGTGATCAGCACCTCGCCCGTAGCCAGCCCATCCTGGTGGCGGGCCTCGATCTCTTGCCAATGCGCATTCGCAACGTCGGAAAGCACGACATTGAAGGCTGGATGATTGTAGCTGACCAGCACGTTGCCATCATCCATGTCAGACGGCTTCATGTCCGGGTGATAGTTGTAAATCATGGCAAGCGTCTGGATGGCGGCCATGGCTGCCGCCTCATCGGACAGGCCGGCTTCCGTCAGCACGCAGGTGCCGTTTCAAGGATGGCAAAGTCACGGCCTCTGTCGAAGTAATAGCCGAACCGTTCCTCGATGCGATCGATGGGTTGTGAAAACGAGGGTCGCCATTTGGGCACCTGGGGCTTTGATACCTCAGCACCACCCGCCGGCGACACGACAAGCGAAGACAAACCGCCTGTCAATACCTGCCGCCTGTTCATGGACTTGGTTCCTCGACAACCTGGCCACCAGTCTAGTCGCGGTTCGCAATTCCGCAACGCGCCGAAACGGGAAAGCTTCGCTCTCATCTTTTCCTTTATCGCTTTATGCGGTAGGTCTTGCCGTGCATCGGCGACATCGATGCGTCTGGGCTGGTGCATTCTGCGCGGCCTGTACTCTACGCGGGTGGGACAGCCACTCTTTGCCATGACAGATCTATTCGAGGCGATGCGCCTGTCCGCCGAGGACAGCGAGGTTGCTCATCTTTTTTTCAGCGAAGGCGGTAAGATCCTGCTGCCACTCGGCAAATCGACAAATGCCATGACAGGTCAGGAGATGCTGGAGCGGCTGCTGTCGTCCCCGAATGATGACGATGGCGCGCTTGCCAACGACCTTCTCGGCGAGCTCGGCAAGACGGTGCCGTTGGAAAGCCTTCGTCTCCTGCTGACATCTGCCAATGCTGAGACGCGAGCGGCGGGTGCGTTTATTGCCACCTTTCAAAACCAGAACATAACTTCGATGGTGGGTGAGCTGGCCGCGCTGCTTGGGGACAGCAACCCGCGCACGCGCTTCGATGCCGTGGAGTCTATCTTGCGATGCAGTACGCGGAACGATGGTCAGCATCTCGCGCAGGCGTTGTTTGCCCTTGATGATTATCACGATGGTGTACGCATGGGAGCCGTCAAATTTGTGCGCTTTGCAAAAGACTGGCAGTTAAAGCTTGCGCGTCAGCACGCCGCGTTGCTCAGGCCGCAAACGCCGTTTTCGGCGATCGCCGATATCTCCGGGCAATGGCGAGGTGATGCATCAGGCATGATCCGTGCTATGCTCGACCATTCAGAGCCGGTAGTGCGCCGTTACGGCTTGGGGCTGGCCAGCCGGGCGAGGTTGGTCGTTGTTGACGCGTTCGTCGAATGGGCGCAGGCGTCCGCCGATCCTGAAATCAGCAAACTGGCAACCGATTGCATCGAGCACAACCAGATATCGCACCACGCCGTATGGCAATCATCGTTGCCGGCAATCGCCTGAGGCACCGCTGATCTCGGGGTCAAGATAGCGACGTGACAGGACGTAGAGCCTGCCGAACTGATTCAAAGTAATGTCGTATGATGTTGTCCGCGCACGATATTTGCGCCGGGCGTGGCGGTTCTTACCTTCTCCCTTTGTGGGGTGAGAAGCGGTCCGCGTGGCGGACGAAAAGCCAATTGCTTGGCTTTTCGAGCTTCGAACGCCCTGATCCTGCGAAGGGCCGGGTGGTGGCCGATCCAACCTGCCGGGTCCCCGCTGCTCCGCAGCGTCCCGGCGTTCGCCGGCCTTTCGTCGTGCCACTGGCACGACGAATTCGCTTCGCGAACCAGCTGCTCACCCCACAAGGGGGGAAGGGAGAACCTCCTGCGCCGTCAAGAACCGCAGCACCACGTCGCTCATGCCAAGCAGCGGCGTAAACGTCACCATGGTGATGCCGCCCGTCGCGTTGGTGCGGGTCAGGCCTTCGGAATAGATATCGAGCGGCGGCTCCTCGTCGAACCAGACGCCGTGCAGGGTTTCGCCCTGCCACTTTTCGCGGCCCTTCTCATAGCTCTTGAACGACAGCACCGATTCATCGGCCTGCACGTCGCCGCCGCCGCCCCAGCGCACCACGATGCTGTCGAGCGCGCCCGGCGCGCCGCGGCCCATCGTGGTCTGGCGGATGGCATCGGCGGGGATCATGCCGGTGCCCCATGCCGCCTGCTGCTGCGGCGGGCCGACCAGCACGCGCTGCGGGTTGTCTCGCGTGCCCTCGCCGGTCACGCCGGCAGCCCATAGCCTGACGGCGGCGTCGAAGGTCTTGCCCTGCCACCACGCGGGATAGCGGCCGGTGAGATGCATGGCCCATTCGGCGCCGCCGGCCCTGGTCTTGCCCAACTGGTTGCCGGCCATGAACAGACGTTCCCGGTTCTGCGCGCCGGCGGCGTGAAACTGCGCCTGCCTGGGATAAGGCCGGTAGGCGGCAAGCTGGTTAGTCCTGCGCCTGCGGTCCAGCTCCTGCAGCAGCGCCAGATAGTGGCGGCGCGTCTTCAGGCTGGTCGCCAAACGGCCCGAGGACGGCTTCGAGGCCACGGATGCGGCGGCGGATCTCGTCATCGCTCAGGGCTTCCAGATTGTCAGATGAAACATGCAAATCCTTGGCCAGATCCTTGGGTAGCACCGATTGCACGATCTTCAGATACTGGTCGGGCTTGTCGGCCCGGACCGCGGCAATGACGCCGGCGCCATGGGCGCTGAAATCGGCGCGAACCGCGTCGAGGAAATCATCGCCAAGCGTCTTCTTCGTCCGCTTCGGCTTGGCAGCGGCGGCAGTCGCCTTGCGGCCAGGGCGCGCACGCGGCGCCGTCCGGTCAGCCATGATCCGAGATCCCGGCGGGCTCGGCGGTAGGTGCCTGTTTCGCTGGCCGCTTGATCTTGCCGGACTTGATCTTGCCGGACTTGCGCCGTGCCGATTTTGGCCCTGACCGTGTTGGGGCGGCCTTGCGGGCTGCATCAGCGGCCGGCGCGTGGCGCTTTCCGGCAGACGCGGCTTTCAGGCTTGCCCTGGCGATCGCCCTTGCGTCGTGCGCGCCGCGCGGAAAGCCGAAGCCGCCGATGGCATCGACAGGACCACCGCGAACCATGCCGATCAGCACGCCCGGCACGACCGGCTCGATACGGCCGATGCGCGCCTGCGGGGCAGCGCCCTCGAACACGCCAATGGCGCTGACGACCTCGCGGCCGTCATCGTCGGTGATGATGGTGGCATAGCGGTTGGACAAGGGAGGCCTCGCGGATAAGGCAGAATGAACCGAGGATAGCGTTCCTTCACGCCCCCCTCTGTCCTGCCGGACATCTCCCCCTCAAGGGGGGAGATTGGCAGCTCCAGGGTCGCGACCAATTTGCAGCGCTGACGATTGGCGAAAGCAAGGCGGCAGTCCGATCTCCCCCCCGTGTGGGGGTTGAGGAGTGGTCCGCGCAGCGGACGGAAAGCCAATTGCTTGGCTTTCCGAACGACGAACGTCCGGCAGGCCAGAGGGGGGCTGTCCCGCCGACATCCGATATCCGCACGTTGTGGGCATCAGGAAAACAAAACCCGCCTCGTGGGCGGGTCGGTGGCGCAAATCAGCACCATGGACAAATCATAGCAAAGCTGCCCTCACCCGTCAATGCAGATAAGAAATAATTCCTACTCCGGTCAAAGCCTCGTCCTTGGCGGCGGCGCGCATTGCGCGAGGGCCGCATCGATGGGATGCTGGGTCTCGTCGGAGAGCGAAATGAGCGATGTGACCAGTCACTATGGCAGCGGCGGCATTGTCGAGCGCATCCTGTCGGCTGTGCCGGACGCAAAGGCCGGCAGCCTCGCAGCCAAACAACTCTATCCGTTCGATCAGCTTCATGGCCGCGAGCTGATCGCCACGCAGGACCATGCTGCGCGTCTTGCGCCCTCCGCCGGCGATCGGGTTCTGGACATCGGCAGCGGCATTGGCGGCCCGGCCCGGTTCCTTGCCGAGACCTATGAGTGCAGCGTCGACGGCGTCGACCTGACGCAGGCGTTCGTCGAGGCATCCCGCCGATTGACCGAGCTCTGCGGCCTCGGCGACAAAGTGCGTTTCCATGAGGCCGATGCGACAAGGCTGCCTTTTGCGGACGACACATTCGACGCGGCGATCTGCTTCTATGTCGGCATGAATATCGCCGACAAGGCGGCGGTCATCGGGCAAGCGTGGCGCGTACTGAAGCCGAAGGCCAGGCTTGTCTGGACCGAGGCGGTGCTGGCGGACGGCGAGCCTCACTATCCCTTGCCTTGGGCGGTGTCGGCTGTGGCCAGCCATCTCGTCGACCGCGAAACCCTGAAGGCTCTGTTTGCTTCAGCCGGATTCCAGGTCGACGACGTCATCGACGAAACCGGCGATCACGTCGAGCTGGCGTTGAAACGGGCAAATTCCAGCATGGTTCCGTCGCCCGCCCAGCAGCAGGCCAATGAGATCGTGCTCGGCGCCGAGTTCGTGCATCGGCGAAAAAACTACATAAGCAGCCTGAGCGAGGGAAAACTCGCGTCACTGGCCATCATCGCTTCCAAGCCGGCCTGAAACAAAAAACCCGCCTCGGCGGCGGGTTGGTGGCGCAAATCAGCAACATCGACAAATCATAGCATAGCTGCCCTCACCGGTCAAGATATGTCAGGAAAGAATTCCTACATCGACATCGATCGGAGACTCGGCGATGCTAGCGCTACCACATCCGGCGTCAAGTCATATGCATATGTTCTAAAGTGCCATGCCGTCGGCGGATGTTGTCTGATAATTTGTCCTTTGGCATCAAGGGGGCAAAAGAAGCCATGTCTGAGGACAAAATCCGAAATATAAATCTGACCGCCGACATCGTCGCGGCATTCGTGCGCAACAATTCAGTGCCTCCGGATAGCCTGCCGGCGTTGATCGAGAGCGTCAATGCAGCGCTCGCGGCCGTGGACAATCCCGTTGCTCCGCCGCAACCTGCGCCTGAGCCCGCGGTCAACCGCAAGCGCTCGGTAACGCCGAATTTCATTTACTGCCTCGAGGATGGCAAGAAGTTCAGGTCGCTGCGGCGTCATCTCGGCTCCGCCCATGGCATGACGCCGGAAGCCTATCGCGCCAAATGGGACCTGCCCGGCGACTATCCGATGACGGCGCCCAGCTACGCCGCCAAGCGCTCGGAGCTGGCAAAGGAGTTCGGGCTCGGCATCAGGACACCCGAGGCCCCGGCCGCCAAGGCGCCGGCCAAGAGCAAGACCAAGGCGTAAAGGCACGCCCCCTCCGTGCCGTACGCCTGCTGGAGGACGATCGTGGTGGCCGGAGAGCCCAATGACGTTCGCGTGGAACGTGTGGACCGCCGCCAATGGGCGGTGCTGGTTGCCGAGAATGGCACGGTGACCCAGCATCTGTTCATGGCCCAGGAAGCGGCCGAGGAGTTTGCCGACGGCGAGCGGACAAGGCTCGGCCTTCCCGCCAGGCCGCCGGCGGCGGATCCGCTGGCCTGAACAGTCCTTCAACGGGCTGCAGGATACAAGACGCAGCCTTCGACAGGCCGTCTAGCGACTGGTCATTAGCTGGCTCTTATGGAATCATTCCACTCCAACTCGGGGGAGAGCGGGATGGACAAACCAGCCATGGCATCCGTG
Organism: Mesorhizobium sp. LSJC285A00; assembly: GCF_000503155.1. Classification (NCBI taxonomy): domain Bacteria; kingdom Pseudomonadati; phylum Pseudomonadota; class Alphaproteobacteria; order Hyphomicrobiales; family Phyllobacteriaceae; genus Mesorhizobium; species Mesorhizobium sp. LSJC285A00. Next base: position 47,122 of record NZ_AYVK01000027.1, on the reverse strand, counting down.
TTCAGGATGCGGCAAGCGCCAGCCACTGTTTCGGGCGTTCGCAGCGTCGGCCAAGGCCAGGCCGATCCGGTCATCGGCAGAAGGCCGCTCGGCGAGGCGATCCGCTTCGTCATCGACGCCCATCCCCATTACGACATCAGCTGCGTTTCGATCGCCTATGGCGACGGCTCGGCCCCGCGCCTCGGCAGCCGGGAGGTCAAGGCGCTGTGGGCCGAATATGGCCGCCGCTGGATGGAAGAGTAGCGCAGGCCATCGGCCGACGCCTATCGCTTGCATCCCCGTCCGGATCGTAACAGCGGCTCATGCGTTGAGCGTGAGCCAAATGGGAGCAACAGCCATGAACGTCGCCAATCTGCAACTCGAAGGCCTGCTGATGGCCGTCGCCTCGATCAATCAGGTGCTGGTGCGCAAGGGCCTGCTCACGGTGGAGGATATCGACATTGCGCTGCGCAAGGCCGAGGCCATCGAAACCGGCGAGGAGCGGTCCGACGGCATGTCGGAGTCCAACCGCGACGCCGTCAACTTTCCGATCCGACTGCTGGAACTGGCCAATCAATGCCAGCCGGAGGCGGACATGCCGTCCTTCTCGAAACTGGCCCGCATGGTCGGTCAGATGAAGGAACCCTACAACGACCAGATGTGAGGCGGTCTGCCGACGCGGGGCCTCACCCTCGGCCAATCTTCGAGGCCAGCACGCTGCCCGGTCCATGCGCGGCGGCGAACAGCAGGCCGGCGGCGAACGGGAAATGGGACATGAAGGCGCCGAACTCGGCCTGGTTGCCGGTCCAGTGCGACGGACCGTGGAAGGCAAAGCCGAGGAAGACCACGTAGACGGCGGCGACCAGGGCGGCCGGCGTGAAGAACGCTCCGGTCAGCAAGGCGATCACCAGCAGCGTTTCGAGGATCGCGGCGCACCAGGCCAGAAACAGCGGGAACGGGAAGCCGGCGGCGGCGATGTAGCCGGCGGTCATGTTCATATCCATGAACTTGAAGGCTGCTCCCATCGCGAACATGGCGGCCAAGGTCAGGCGGGCGATGAGAATGGCCGCGGTCTGCCACGGCGATTGAACGGCTTCCATGATGTGCTCCAAAGGTTTGCAACGGGTTTCGCCCCAAGGACGGGCGCCACGCCGCCGATCCTACACCAGCCCGCGAAATTCTTTCGCGGCAAAGCCGGACCTCGCAAAAGGAGGCGCTTGCAATCCTCTTGCCGCGCGTGGCCGCTCAGAGCTTCGCCATCAGCTCCCGCCCCAACCGTTTCGGCGGCTCGGCGCGCAGCACCACATTGGTCGTCACCGCGCCGTAGCGGCCGATGGCATCGACGATGCTTTCGAGGTCGGGCGGCGACGGCACGACCACCTTGACCAGAAAACAATCCTCGCCGGTCACCCGCAGCACCTCGACCACTTCCGGCATGGCCGCGAATTTCTTCAGGCAGGTCTGGATGTGCTCATGCGTGGTGCGCAGGCGGATCATGGCCATGGTGCCGAGACCGAGGGCGGTGGGATCGATCGCGGCCCGGTAGCCGGCGATGATGCCGCGCTCCTCCAGCCGCTTCACCCGCTCCGACGTCGCGGGCTGGGACAGGCCGACGCGGCGGCCGAGTTCGGAAATGCCGATGCGGCCATCCTCCTGCATGATCTCGATGATTGCCATGTCGGTGGGGTCGAGCCGTGGCCGGTAATCGCCGTTTGCCATGAACACCTTCAATCCATCGGAATTCTTCATCGCTTTCCGATGATCTCTCATTCCGCGAACAAGGAGAAGCCCTAGGATTGGGACATCATCTGCGGCGAAGAAACAGGATTTTCCATGACCGACTTCATCATTCTGCCGGGCAGCGGCGGATCGGGCGAGGCCCACTGGCAGACACGCTGGCAACAGGCCGACCCGGCGATGCGCCGCTTCAGCCCGGCAAGCTGGGAGCTGCCGGATTTCGACGACTGGGTGGCGGCGCTGGACGTCGCGGTGTCACAGGCACAGACCCCGCCGGTGCTCGTCGCCCACAGTCTCAGCTGCCTGCTGGTCGCGCATTGGCAGGCGGTGTCGAGCCGTCGGATCGGCGGGGCGTTTCTGGTTGCGGTTCCCGACCCGGCCTCGCCGGTCTATCCCGCTTACGGAATTCCCTTCGCCGATACGCCGCGCGGGCCGCTTCGCTTCCCCTCGCTGATCGTGGCCAGCACCGACGATCCCTATGATCCGAACGGCTATGCCGGTGAGAAAGCCACACAATGGGGCAGCGAACTGCACATCGCCGGGCCGCTTGGTCACATCAACAGCAATAGCGGGCTGGGCGACTGGCCGGCGGGAATGGAGCTGCTGACGGCCTTCGTGAGAGAGAGACAGGCCGACCACGCAATCGCACCGTAGGCGCCCGAAGCGTGCGCGCGGGCTTGCCCCGACTTGTCCCGCCAGCTATCTCTCGGGAGGGCGTTTGTGAGGGAGCCTGCGAATGGTGTCCGTCCGATATCTGGTCCGCGATGTCGATCTGTCCATCGCGTTTTATACGAGCCATCTGGGCTTCGCGCTGAAGCAGCAATTCGGTCCGGCGATGGCCATCCTGACGCGCGGCGACCTTTCGCTCTGGCTCGCCGGCTCCCTGGCGTCGGCAGCCAGGCCGATGCCGGACGGCCGGACACCCGAGCCGGGCGGATGGAACCGCTTTGTGCTCGAAGTCGAGCAATTGCCGTCAATCGTGACTGAGATGGGCGAGGCCGGCGTGCGGTTCCGCAACCAGATGGTCGAAGGTCCGGGCGGGCGACAGATTCTTTGTGAAGACCCGTCCGGCAACGTGATCGAGCTGTTCGAGCCCAGCTAGGCTTCGGCCGTCGCCTCGGATTCGGCGCCGGGCTTTGCCTGGCCTTCCCACTGCCGCTCCGCCTCTGCTTTGCGCTTCGGACAATCCTCGTAGTCATGCTCTCGCGAACCGCAATAGGAGCAGCATTTTGCCGGCGTGTCGGTTCGAAGCATTGTGGCCATGCACAAGAATGCACGAAAATTCATCCGGTTGCAGCAGCGTCTGCGACGTCGCTGCTGGGATGCGTGACCGCCAGCCCTGGCGCCGCCCTCAATAGCCGCCGCCGAGGATCGGCAGAATCTCGGCGGCAGACATTGCGCGCGGCGCGTATTCGTCCGGCCTATATCAAAGTTAAATGCGGATGCTGGGCGTGAGGTGGTAGGTGATCGCGATGGGGGGACTCTCAACGCGCTCGAGGTGTCCCATGGACGTTCGAAATCTGATTGCCAAATTGTCAGCCGCGGTATTGCACCGCCGCGCCGCGTCTTCGCCGATACTGTTCAGGCCGATCCGCAACTCGCTCGCCGACATCCCGTTGAAGCCGGCGCCGCGCCCGCCTTATCGTCCGCATCGGCCGATCTGGCCGGCAAGCAACATGTAGCTCGCCGGGCTGCAACCAGTTTGTGATTTCCTCGTTTATGGCGATCCTGTTTTCAAGGAGGCAAGTGATGCGATCAATCCGGGCGAGACGCGAATGGTTTGGATGGTGAGCGCATGAGCCGTTTTCTGCCCCTGACGATCAGATTCGTGGACGGAAGCGCGATGACGGTGTCGTCGGTCGCCGACGCCAGGAGGGCGCTCGGCGGAACATGGAAGAACAAGCAGGCGGCGGCTTACAAGGCGGCCGACAGGCTGGTGGATGACGCGTTGAACGGCATTTGCCGCCCGGACATCGCCTTTGCCGCTTTCCAGAATGCCGCCGCCCAACAGGGCTTGCTGAAGCCGACGAAGCCAAGTGCCGCCCTTGCCATGCTCGACGAATTGGCGTCGCTGGATGGGCATCGTTGAAGACCGGCTGACGGATTGCCTGCGATGTCATGGCGAACGCCGGATAGCCTATCTCGGCTCGCGGTTCATGCTGAGATAAGTCGGGTCGAACTCGGCGATTTCCACCAGCTGCTGCCAGTCCAGAATGGTCACCATGTAATTTGCCCAGCCGATCACACCGATCTTGCGCAGCGCGCCGATGACCCGGTTCATGTGGACGACCGAAAGCCCAAGCACATCGGCCAGTTCCGCCTGCGACAGGGGAAGCCGGAAACTCATGCCGTTGGTCTGCTTGACGACCTGGAGCCGCACGAACAGCTCGCACACAAGATGCGCCAGATGCGAAGTCTTGGACCGCCGGCCCATGGCCACGATCCATTCCCGATGGATGGCGCCATCGACGAGCGTGTCCAGCCAAAGCAAGCGGCTGAGATGAGGCGCCTGTTCGGTGATCGTCCTTAGCCGACTGTGGTCGGCGGCGATCACCCGGCATGGCGACAAAGCTATAATGCCATGGTCCATTGTCTTGAGCAGGAAGGCGTGCAAATCGACAAAATCGCCGGGCACCTGCAACGAGGTGAACTGGCGGCCGCCATCCTCCAGCACCTTGTAGCGCGCCGCCAGACCCTCGATGATGAGCGTGCTGTAGCCTGGCCTCGATCCCTCTGAAACGATGTCCTGACCGGTGGCAAAATCCATCTCGATGGTCATGGCGGCGGCCAGCAGCCCCTTTTCCTGCTCGGACAAAGCGTCATGCTGGCCAAGGTTGAGATAAAGCGGTTCTAGCATCGAGGATCCAGTTCGAGATTTCGTGGACATTCGTGGCCTAGCCAAACGCCGGAGATCGGGTGCGGTTGCAATCGGCCGGCACGGCGACGGCTCCTGGCAGGAAATCTGCTCAGGGCACAGTCGCATGGAACCATGGGTGCGGGTTGGGATTTAATCCATGTCGCTCAAAAATGGCCCCGATTTTGAGACAACGACATGCATAAAAACACAGACCTGAAGCGCGTCGCCTGCGTCCTTCAACCGCGATGCGCCTTAGCGTTCTCACGCAGGGATCCTTGCACACATGGAACGGTTCTACTTCGACTTGTACAACGCCGAGACCCAGATTGATGAAGAGGGGCAGCTTTTTCCCAGCCGGGAGCGTGCGGGAGCCGAAGCGCTGCGCATATTGCACGATGTGGCGCGCGACGAGATACCGGAGGGCGACCACCGGCGGATCACCGTCAAGATGCTGAACGAGAACAGGGAGCAGATATTCGAAGCGTCGCTGACCATGGCGTCGCTGTGGAGTTGAACTCGTCGACCCTGTCGAGGACTGTATGGAACCTCTTGCCCTCCCCTCTGTTTCCTAAGGAGGGGCCAGCGGCAGAAGCTGCACGGCTGATTGACTGGAGGCATCTATGTCCTTGCAAAAGCTTCATCCCGAGCAGGTCGACGACACACGCAGGCTTGCCTATTCGACCTTTGCCCCGGCGCTGATCGGTTCGCTCACCAAGCGTCTGGCGCGGTGTCAGGGCGTCAAGGAACTGGGCGCCCTGGAAAAGTCGCTCATCCGCCTGATCGAAGACTCTGATGTCGATGGGCCGCAAGCCGAGGCGATGAAAGAGTTCGCCATCGAGCTGGTGGTGTCGACGATATCGGAAGCCCGCGCTCACCCCGACACCAAGAGCGATGTCGAAGCCGTTGGCGAGCGCCGCGCCGAAGGCCGCTCCGAGAACCCGCAGACGCTCGAGGAGCAGTTGCAATCAGGCCTCGAAGACAGTTTTCCGGCCAGCGATCCGCCCGCCGTCCTCTCGACCGCCATTTCCGGCGGCTCGAAGGACCTTGTCGGCACCGACGAGGTGTTGCGCCGCAAGAAGGAGGCGGCGCAGCGAAAGCAGGAGAAGGCCGACGCCGGTTAGCCGGACAAGTCGCGCCAGCTCGGGCGATGAGAAGCCGTCAGCCGAAGCGCTTTTCCGGTGACTGTCCGCTGGATGGTGACTGTTCGCCGGCCCGCGCGACGATCGCCTCGAGCGGCTCCGGCCGGTGCAGCAGAAAACCCTGGCCATAGGCCACGCCCATGCCGCGCAGAATGTCGAGCGCTTCCTGCTGCTCGATCTTTTCGGCCACCACCGCGCAGCCGAGACTTTTGGCGATGCCCGCTATGGCCGAGACGATCTCGCGGTCGAAACGGCTTTCCGCGATATTCTCGATGAACGAGCCGTCGATCTTGATCTGATCGACCGGAAAGCGCCGCAAATATTCGAACGAGCTCATGCCGGCGCCGAAATCGTCGAGGCTGACACGGCATTGCCGCTCGCGCGCCTTGCGCACGAACTGCTCGGCGGCGTCGAAATTGGTGACGGCCGCGGTCTCGGTGATCTCGAAGCCGATGCCGGAATGCGGCGCCCCGGTCTCGGCGATGACGGCGTCGACGAAATCCCATAGCAGCGGATCGCTCAGCGTCTGCGCCGACAGGTTGAAGCCGAGCATGATGGCGCCTGACCGCATCGCCGCGCCATGCTGCGAAAGCGCTGTCCTGATGATCCAGCGGTCCAGCCGCGAGGCAATGCCGAAGCGCTCGGCGACCGGAATGAATTCGTTGGGCGGGATCAGCTTGCCATTGCGCCCGGCAAGCCGCGCCAGCACCTCGACGTGGCGGCTCTCCTGCCAGGGCTGGCCGAGCAGATGGATTTCCTGGCCGAACAGTTTCAGCCGCCCGTCATCCATGGCGTCGACCGTGTCGGCGGCGACACGCGCCGCGTTGAGGCCGCCGGAGCCCGACGCCGCATCGGCCGAAAACACCGCGAAGCGATTGCGCCCGGCCGCCTTGGCGGCATAGCAGGCGTCGTCGGCGCAGGCCAACGCATCGGCAACTGTGGTGGTGGTGTCCTCGACGAANGTGGTGGTGTCCTCGACGAAGGCGATGCCGATGCTGGCCGCGAGTTTTCGCGAGGTCGCCGGCAGTCCGAGGTCGGCGTCACGGACCGCCGCAAGAATCGCGCCGGCCAGCGCCTCGGCCTTGGCCGATTGGCAATTGGGCACCAGCAGCGCGAACTCGTCGCCGCCGAGGCGCGCGGCACGCGCCGATGCCGGCAGGCAGCCCAGAATACCGGCGGCGACACCCCTCAGCGCCAGGTCGCCGGCGGCGTGGCCGGCAAAGTCGTTGAGCGCCTTGAAGTAGTCGAGATCGACATAGAACACCGCCAGCGGCAAAGCCCGCTCGGTGGCGATATGCACGGCCAGCAGCCGGTCGAAGGCGGCACGGTTCAACAGGCCGGTCAGCGCATCGTGGTGAGCGGCGTAGGCGAGTTCCCGCTCGCGCTTCTTGTCCTCGGTGATGTCGCGCACGGTGCCGAGAATCTGGCCCGCCGTCTCGGGCGCCGCGATGAAGCGCACCAGCGATTCGACATGGCGGATTTCGCCGTCGCGCCTGACGATGCGGTATTGCGCGGCGACGACGCCGTCGGTCGAAAGCGGCGCCAGATGGGCGCGCTCTGCGGCATCCTTGTCGTCGGGATGCAGATAGGAATGCCAAAGGTCGGCAGCCACCTCGTCGGTGTCGGCGACCAGGCCGAATATCTCCCTGGTGCGGGCGTCCCAATAGCTCTTGTTGGCGTCGATGTCGTGATGCCAGATGCCGGTGCCGCTGGCCGCCAGCGCCAGGCGAAAGCGCACATTGACCCGCTCGAGTTCGGCTTCCGCCTCTTTCTGCCGGCTGATGTCGGTCTGCACGCCCATCAGCCTGACCGGCTTGCCCGTCTCGTCACGCTCGACAATGCCGCCGCGGTCCAGCACCCAGATCCAGTGGCCGTCCTTGTGCTTGAGGCGCAGCTCGGTCTCGATCGAGGCGGTCAGGCCGGAAATGTGCCGCTCGCCGCTGGCCAGCGCCCGCTGGCGGTCGTCGGGATGCGTCAGCTTCAGCCAGAGGTCGTCGCTGTTGGCAAGCTCGCCATCCTCATAACCCAGCATGTGCGACCAGGTTGGCGAATAGAAACAGTCGCCGCTCAAAATATCCCAGTCCCATACGCCGAGATGAGCGCGTTCGAGCGCAAGCGCCCAGAATTCGCCGTTGCGTATTTTCTCTTCAGCCATGCCCTGGTTTCGCTCACTCCGTCGCCGCCACTATGCACGCAAGCAGAGAAGAAAGCGTTACCGGGTGCGCCGCGCCCACAGTGCGGACAAGGCCTGCAATCGTGCCGGACCATGCCGTAAGGCGTCATCATGCCATTGGGGCTCGTCATGCCATTGGCGCCCTGATTGGAACCGCCCTGCCCGGGCCTGGCTCGACGATCCTTATCGCGCGGCGGCGCGCATTGTCCTCAAGCAGGCCGCGCAGTTCCTCACGGCCGCGCGCGATGCGCGACATCAGGGTGCCGGCCGGCACGCCGAGCATCTCGGCGGCCTCGGCATAGGAGAAGCCCTCGATNCGCGATGCGCGACATCAGGGTGCCGGCCGGCACGCCGAGCATCTCGGCGGCCTCGGCATAGGAGAAGCCCTCGATGGCGACCATGGTCAGCGCGGCACGGCGGTCCGGGCTGATCGCCTGCAGCGCGGTGATGATCTCGCGCGCGGCTACGTTCTCCAGCTGGTCGGCGGGAGAGGCCTGCACCTCGCCGGCCTCCAGCGGCAGCATCGAGGCCTCGCCTCGCCGGTTCACCTTGCGCATCTGGTCGATGAACAGATGATGCATGATCGTGAACAGCCATTTTCGCGGGCTCTCTCCCGTCTGCCAGTTGTCCAGCCGCAGCAGCGCCCGCTCCAGGCAGTCCTGGACGAGATCGTCGGCGGAATCGCGGTCGCGCAGCAGCGAGCGCGCATAGCGGCGCAGGCGCGGGATTTCGTCGAGAATTGCTCTCTGCTTTTCGTCCATGACCTTTTGTCTTCGTTTCGGCATGCCGTTGCCGCAAAACCGCTGCGCCCCCGGGTGAGGACAGCTTTGGCTGATCTGAAAAATTCCTCTGTTCATGCCTGTCGTCGGCTCCAAAAACGCTGGCCACTTTTGGGCGACAGGCATGACGCGCTAGCGCGGCGTGGCGTCGATGGCGACCCGGTCGGGATAGAAGGCGCCGTGGGCGCGAATCTCGGCCATCTCGTCGAAGGGCTGCTCATAGGCCCACATCGCATCGTTGCCGGTTTCACCCGCCGGCAGCACGTTCCAGTAGCTGGCGTCACCCTTGTAGGGGCACAGCGTCGACCGCTCCGTCTTCTTGAGCTTGCGGAAGTCGATGTCCTCGAACGGGATGTAGAAGGAGAAGGGATGGGGCGGCTCGGTCACCATTTTGGCTTTTGCCGAGGAAGCGATGATGTTGCCGCTTGCAAACACGACGACACGCCCGTTGAAGGGCTCGACGGTGATCACCTTGCCGGGATTGCGCCTGAAGCCGGGTGACGGGTTCGCATGCTGATCCATGACTGCTCTCCTTGTCCGCTGGTGGTTCGATGCCGGTCGACGGCGTCAGCTCTCACTGGTCACTGATGGGCGGCGACAGCCGTCACGCGCGACAGCTTCTGGCGCTTTTCGAGCTTTGGCTTTTCATAGGTCTTCTTCATCGTTCTTCCTTTTCTGACGTCTGGCAGCCGGTCCGCGCGGCTACCGGCCGTACGATCATGGCTCCAAGGGACAACAGGCGCATCTCCCGTCCGGCCGATGCGCCGCCGAAGAAATCGGGGTCAGCGTGGCAAGAATGATTCGCATCGCCGCGATCCGACGGCGGTGGATTTATCTCAGCCGGGACGGCCATGCTTGGGCCGGGCGGAACACGGTTTTGGCGAATGCGGCCCTGTCAGCATGATCGCAAGGCTTGGACAGGCTGGAACAGCCACCCGCGCGGCTATATGGCGATGGCTGCTTGGCGCCGGTGCACGCCGCGAAATATCGATAATAAAGGACGGCAGGTGAGACTCTACAAAATCAAGATGATTTGCCAGATATTTTCGCCTTTTCTGCACGAGAACTAAAATAAATTATCGACAGACGAACTTTCACTTTGGAAAAATGTCCATTTTATCTCTGTTAACCAAATATTAACCAAAATTATCCGATACATACCGAAGTTATTCGCTGTCGCAATCCGAATCTAAGTTGTAATAATAATTGCACAGTTCGCTTGTGACATTACTGTACCGTTGATGTCTTGCGAAGCATGCAGCGGAGGAGCTGTAGGGGTGAAATCCGGGTCAAGACCGTTTTGCGAAGAACGATCTGCCCCGACGGAGGGCCATCGCATGAGATTGCTAAAATACGCGCTGCTGCTGGGTGGGTCGCTGCTTGCAACCCTTCCCGCGACCTCCACCGTCTTGACCACCAACTTTAACGTGAAGATCACGATCACAAACGAATGCAAGATCCTGACGGCTAGCGATCTTATTTTCGGTTCGCACGGTATCATTGATACCAATGTGGACCAGACCAGCACCATTGGCGTGCAATGCACCGCCGGACAGACCTACGTCGTGGGTCTGGGGCTCGGAAATGGCGCGGGCACAACCGTCGGGAGTCGCAAGATGACCGGGCCGGGCGCAGCGGTGGTCAACTATAGTCTTTACCAGGATGGCGGCCATGCGCAGGTCTGGGGCATCACATCCGGCACCGACACGCAAGCGGGAACCGGCAATGGCAGCGTCCAGAGCCTCACGGTCTACGGGCGCGTTCCGATCCAGCCGACACCGGTGGCGGGCGACTATGCGGACATCGTTCAGGTCACCCTAACCTACTGATTATCGGCACCAATTACGAGGAAGACCATGCGATCCATGCTTTCATGCATTGGCGCCACGGCTCTTTTATTGCTCTGCGCCGGGACGTCACACGCTGCCTCGCTGAGAGTAGCGCCGACAGGCCTCGAACTGATCGCTCCCGACAGCGCGGCGGTTCTCAACCTCGCCAACGATGACGCCAAGCGGCCGATCAATGTGCAGATCCGGGTCTTCGCATGGAGCCAGGCCGGCGGCATCGAAACGCTGACGCCGACCACGGACGTGGTCGCCAGCCCACCATCGACCAAACTCGGACCCAATGCCCAATACGTGGTTCGCGTCGTGCGCGTGTCGAAGGCGCCGGTGCGGGCCGAGGAAAGCTACCGCGTCATCGTCGACGAACTGCCGGACCCCTCACGCAAGAAGGCCGGTACGGTCGCGCTCGCGCTTCGCTATTCGGTGCCGGTGTTTTTCCGCAATGCCGATGCAGCGGCGCCGGCAGTTGCGTGGAGCATTTCGCGCAAGGGCGGCGGCCTTGTGCTGACCGCCAGCAACAGCGGCGAAAGTCGCCTCCGCCTGTCCAACCTATCCCTGACCCAGAACGGCAAGAAGCTTGGCAGCCGAAACGGACTCGTCGGTTATGTCCTGGGCGGCGCCACCATGCAGTGGCCGATCGGCAGCAGCAAATCACTGTCCGCGGGCTCGGTGCTTTTGAAGGCACAGAGCGATCTTGGACCTTTCGATGCCAAAGTTGCCGTCAAGGGCCGCTAGCACCGCGATTGTCGTCGCGCTCGCGACTTTCACACCTTGCCCGGCAGTGAACTCGCAAGAGCTGCCGGCCGTGACGAACCCTGAAGAGCCTGAATCCGTTTTGCCAGCCGGCCGCAGCCTCTATCTGGAGGTGTTCATCAACGACGCCTCGACGAAACTGATCGGCAATTTCACCGAAATGCCGGGCGGCGGCCTGGCGGCGACTCCGGAAGAGCTGAAAGGGGTCGGCCTGAAGCCGCCGGAGGGCGTAGCCGACGCCGGCGGCCTGGTCAGGCTCGACCAGCTGGCGGACGTGTCGTTTCAGGTCGACGAGGCCACGCAGCGCCTCTATGTCACGGCGGCCGATGACAGCCGAGAGGCGCGCATCGTCGATCTCGGCTTACGCTTGCAGGAGGACCGGCCGGCGCCGCAGTCGGGCTTGGGCGCGGTTCTCAACTATTCGCTGTTTGCCAGCTCCAACTCATTGTTCGACAAGGACGTCGAGCTGTTCCAGGGCGTTTCCGGCGGTTTCGATGCGCGCGGGTTCAGCCCCTACGGGACGCTCAGCCAATCCTTCATCGCCGGCTATTCCGACGGCAGGCTGGGTGGCTTCACCCGGCTCAATACGACCTGGAGCTATTCCGACCCCGACCGGCTGATGACCTACCGAGCCGGCGACTTCATCTCCGGCGGATTGTCGTGGACGCGTCCGGTCTATCTCGGCGGTATCCAGGCGCAACGCAACTTCCACCTGCGATCGGACCTGGTGACGCTGCCCCTGCCCTCCTTCGCCGGCACCGCGGCGGTGCCGTCGACGCTGGAGGTCTATACGCAGAACGTGCGCACCTATTCCGGCGACATCCAGCCCGGGCCGTTCCAGGTCACCAACCTGCCGGTGTTCACCGGCGCCGGACAGGCGCAGGTGGTGTTGCGCGACAGCCTCGGCCGCGAGACCACGGCCACCTTGCCATTCTATGCCTCCAGCATGCTGCTGCGCCAGGGACTGCTCGACTTTTCCGTGGAGGCAGGGATGGCGCGGCGCAATTTCGGCATCTCCTCCGACGATTACGACGGCCGCGTCATGGGGGTCGCCACGGCGCGTTACGGCGTGACCGACCGGCTGACATTGGAAGCCCATGCCGAGGGCGGCGCCGACCTGATCAATGGCGGCATAGGCGCTGCCTTCCCGCTCGGGGCATATGGCGCGGCTTCGCTGGCAGTCGCCGGCAGCCATCATGACGGGCGCACCGGTTCGCTGGTCGATGCCAGGGCCGAGTTCGGTTATGACGGCTGGGCGGTCAATGCCCGCATGCAGCGGGCGTTCGGCGGCTATGATGACATCGCTTCGGTGACGGCACAGCCGGTCATACTCGATCCAGATGATTTCACCCGTTTCAGCGCCGGTGTGCCGCGGGCGGTCGACCAGGTGACGCTCAGCGTGCCGATGCCGATCGATTTCTCCAGCCTCAACTTCTCCTATACCCACCTCAAGGATGCCGAAGGCGAGACNCTATAGTCAGGCGATCTTCAAGCGCAGCACGCTCTATGCCACGGCCTTCGCCGATCTCGACGACGGCGACAGTTATGGCATCTTTGCGGGGATTTCGATCCCGTTCAATGACGACGTCATGGCGTCGACGGGTGTCGAGCATGGGCCTGACGGCCTCAATATCGTGGCCGACCTCGCCAAATCGGAGCGGGCCGAGGACGGCAGCATCGGCTGGCGGCTGCGCACCTCGGAGGGCGAGGTCCCCAATCGTTCGGCAGCGGTCAGCTACCGCGCGCCGTTTGCGCGTTTCGAGGCCGGCGCCCAGCAATTCGACAAGGACTTTCGCGTGACCGGACAGATGGACGGCGCCATTGCGGTCGCAGGCGGCGGTGTGTTCGCCACCAACCGCATCGACGATGCCTTTGCCGTCGTCGATGTCGGCACGCCGGACGTCGAGGTCCTGCATCAGAACCGGCCGGTGGGGAAGACCGACAGCAAAGGCCGCATCCTGGTCACCGGGCTGAATTCCTATGAGCCCAACACGGTGTCGATAGACCCGAAGAACCTGCCCGTCGACGCCGATATTCCGACCACCAAGGAGACTGTCGTTCCGGCCGACCGCAACGGCGTCGTGCTGAAGTTCGGCGTGTCGGAGGCGGCGCAGGCCGCGCTGGTGACGCTGGTCGACCCGAGCGGCACGCCGCTCGAAGCCGGGCTTGCCGGCCGCGTCGACGGCGGCACGGAAGATTTCGTCGTCGGCTATGATGGGCAGGCCTACATCAAGGGCCTCGGCAAGCAGAATGCGGTGGTGGTCGGTCTGGCGGACGGCAGCTCGTGCCGAGCGGATTTCCCGTTCGAAGCGGTGCGAGGCCGGCAAGTGACGATCAAGGATGTGGTGTGCCAATGAAAATCCCAGGCCAAATGATGCGCGCTGCAGTCGTTATAATCCTCGTACTGCTGCCGTCGCTGGCCCGGGCGCAGAGCTGCACCGGTACCGTCACCGACATGAATTTCGGTCTCATCGACACGCTGTCGGCCACCGCAGCCACCGCGACGGCGACACTCAACATGAATTGCACCGGCGGCGTGGTGCGCATCCTGTTCTGTCCGCATATCGGCGCCGGCAGTGGGGGTGCTACCTCGGCGGCAGCCAGGCAGATGGCGAGCGGCGCCAACAGCCTTAACTACCAGCTCTATTCAGACCCCGGAATGAGCGTCGTGTGGGGTTCCTATACCTGGGCCTATGCATCGCGCCCGCCGCCGCAGGTGCTGGTGCCCATTCTCATCGGCAATGCATCCGGCAGCGCCACGATCTACGCTCGGGTGACCGGCGGCCAGTCAGCGGTTCCGCCGGGCACCTATCAGTCGATATTTTCGGGCATCCACGTCGAGTTTCGCTACCAGAACGACCTGCTCGGCAACAGCTGCAACACCGGCTTCGGTCTGACGGCGCCCGATCCGACCTTCACCATCAACGCGACGGTTGCGGCCAATTGCCTGGTCACCACCCAGAACATCGATTTCGGCTCCAAGGGCGTGCTCACCGCCAATGCCGACGCCACCGGCCAGGTCTCGGTCACCTGCACGCCGTCGACCGCCTATACGGTGTCGCTGAATGGCGGCACGACAGGCGGCACGCCGACCAACCGAAAGATGTCAAAGGGGGCTGAGCGGGTGACCTACGGCCTCTACAAGGACGCCGCGCGCTCGCAGCCCTGGGGTGACGCCGGAACGCCGGGAAGCACGGTGGCCGGCACCGGAACCGGTACGGCCCAGGCGCTCACCGTCTATGGCCGCGTGCCGCCGCAGACGACGCCCTCGGCCGGCGTCTACACCGACACGGTGGTGGTGACCATCACCTATTGATCGCGGCCCGCCTCGCCGTTGGCCGGCGCCAGCCAGCGCGCGTAAATCTCGCCGACGATGCCGCGGCGAAAGACCAGCACGCAGATCATGAAGATCAGGCCGGTGGCGATGGTCACCGGGAAGCCGGAGGTGGCGAGCGTGTTTTCCAGCCCGACGACGAGGCCGGCGCCGACGACAGGACCGACCATGGTGCCGATGCCGCCGAGCAGCGTCATCAGGATCACCTCGCCCGACATCTGCCAGGTGACGTCGGTCAGCGTCGCGAACTGGAAGACGATCGCCTTGGTCGCGCCGGCAAGCCCGGCAAGGGCTGCCGACATGACGAAGGCGACGAGCTTGTAGCGGCCGACCGAATAGCCCAGCGAGATGGCGCGGTTCTCGTTCTCGCGGATCGAACGCAGGATCATGCCGAACGGCGAGTTGACGATGCGCCAGACGGCGAAGACGCCGATGAGGAAGACGGCAAGCACGACGAAATACATGTTGAGCGTGACGTTGAGATCGACGATGCCGAACAGATGCCCGCGCGGCACGCCCTGTATGCCGTCCTCGCCTTCGGTGAACGGCGCCTGGACACAGAAGAAATAAAACATCTGCGCCAGCGCCAGCGTGATCATCGAGAAATAGATGCCTTGCCGGCGGATGGCGAGGAAGCCCATGACCAGGCCGAGCACGGCCGCTCCGGCGGTGCCGAGCAGGATGCCGGCCTCGGGCGGCCAGCCCCATGCCTTGACGGCGTAGGCGCAGAAATAGGCGGCGGCGCCGTAGAAGGTGGCGTGGCCGAACGACAACAGCCCGGTGTAGCCGAGCAGCAGGTTGAAGGCGCAGGCAAACAGCGCGAAGCACAGCATCTTCATCAGGAAGATCGGATAGACGAAGAAGGGCGCGGCTATCAGCGCCAGTATGGCCAATGCCAGCAATACCCGCTCCAGCCGCACGGAGGCGGCGGTGCGCTGTTGGTGAAGGGTTGCCTCGCTCATCTCAGGCGTCCCTTCCGAACAGGCCGGCGGGGCGCAGGAGCAGCACGACCGCCATGATGACGAAGACGACGAGGTTCGACGCCTCGGGATAGAACACCTTGGTCAGGCCCTCGGCGAGGCCGAGCATATAGCCGGTGACGATGGCCCCGAGGATCGAACCCATGCCGCCGACCACGACGACGGCAAAGACGACGATGATGATATCGGAGCCCATCAGCGGACTGACCTGGTAGACGGGCGCGGCGAGAATACCGGCAAGGCCGGCGAGCGCCGCGCCGAGCCCATAGGTGAGCGTCAGCAGCAGCGGCACGTTGACGCCGAAGGCCTGCACCAGCTCCGGATTCTCGGTCGCGGCGCGCAGATAGGAGCCGAGCCTGGTCTTTTCGATCAGGAGCCAGGTGCCGATGCAGATAATGAGCGAGGCCACCACCACCCAGCCGCGATAGTTGGGCAGGAACATGAAGCCGAGATTGGTGCCGCCGGCAAGCTGCGCCGGAACGGCATATGGGTTGCCTGACACACCGTAGTAGAAACGGAACACGCCTTCGATGACCAGCGCCAGTCCGAAGGTGAACAGCAGCCCGTAGAGCGGATCCAGGCGGTAGAGCCGCGACAGCGCCACGCGCTCGACCGCCATGCCGAAGACGCCGACGATGAGCGGCACCAGGAGCAGCGCCGGCCAGTAGCCGATGCCGAGATGGACGAGCAGCAGGTAACCGATGAAGGCGCCGAGCATATAGAGTGCGCCATGGGCGAAATTGATGATCCGCAGCAGGCCGAAGATGACGGCCAGGCCGAGGCTCAGCATGGCGTAGAAGGAGCCGTTGATCAGCCCGACCAGCATCTGGCCGAGCAAGGCCTGGACGGGGATGCCGAAGATCATGGTCATGGCGTCACCGATGGTGTTGCAAGGGGGATGCGTCTGTGCGGCACGTACCCCCACCCGGACCTTCGGTCCGACCTCCCCACAAGGGGGAGGTAGGGCGGTGGCCCTCCACCCTCCCCCTTATGGGGAGGGTCGCTGCGCAGCAGCGGGGTGGGGGTACTGCCGTGGGCTGTCGTCATCATACCCCCAACACCTCGTGCAGCTGTTGCGTGTGAGCGGCAAGCTCGCTTACGGCAAAACCCTCCACCACCTTGCCGTGCTCCATCAGGTAGAAGCGGTCGGCGATGCGGGCGGCGAAGCGGAAATTCTGCTCGACGAGCAGGATGGTCATGCCGCGCTTTTTCAAGGTCGCCAGCAGTTCGCCGATGCGCTGGACGATGACCGGCGCCAGGCCCTCGGTCGGCTCGTCGAGCAGCAGCATCTGCACGCCCGTCCGCAGGATGCGGGCGATGGCCAGCATCTGCTGTTCGCCGCCGGAGAGTTTGGTGCCGGGGCTGTTGCGGCGCTCCTTGAGGTTGGGAAAGAGATCGAAGATCTCGTCGACGCTCATGCCGCCCTTGGCCACCACCGGCGGCAGGATCAGGTTCTCGTCGACGGTGAGCGTGGCGAAGATGCCGCGTTCCTCCGGCACGAAGCCGATGCCGCGATGGGCAACACGATGCAGCGGCAGGCGCATCAGGTCGCTGCCATCGAAGGCGACGCTGCCGCTGCGCTTGCGGACCAGCCCCATGATGGCGCGCAGCGTTGTGGTCTTGCCGACGCCGTTGCGGCCGAGCAGCGTCACGGTCTCACCGCGAAAAACGTCGAGGTTGACGCCATGCAGCGCATGGCCCTCGCCATACCAGGCATGGAGATCGCGCACGGCAAGCAGCGGCTCACTCATGCTCGGTCCCCCTGCTCGGTCCCCATGTAGGCGACCCTGACGCGCTCATCGTTGCTCACCGTCGCGTAGTCGCCGGCGGCGAGCACCTGGCCGCGCTGCATGACGGTGATCCAGTCGCAGAGGTCGGCGACGACGGTGAGATTGTGCTCGACCATCAGCACGGCGCGGTCCGTTGCCAGCGAGCGGATGATGCCGGAAATGACGCCGACATCCTCGTGCCCCATGCCGGCCATCGGCTCGTCGAGCAGCAGCACTTTCGGGTCGAGCGCCAGCGTGGTGGCGATCTCGAGCACGCGCTTTCGGCCATAGGAGAGATCGCCGGCCGGACGATGCGCGACATCGTCGAGACCGACGACGGCAAGCAGTTCGCGCGCCCGTGGAGTCAGTTGGTCAAGCGCGGCCAGCGAGCGCCAGAACTGGAAGCCGAGCCCGCTCGGCCGCTGCAAGGCGANGATGCGGAAAGATCGCCGATATCTGGAACGAGCGGACGAGACCCATGCGCGCCACCCTGGCCGGCGCGGTGCGGGTGATGTCGTTGCCCAACAGTTCGATCCTGCCGCTGCTCGGCTGCAGGAACTTGGTCAAGAGGTTGAAGATCGTCGTCTTGCCGGCGCCGTTCGGCCCGATCAGTGCATGGATCTGGCCGTGATGGACGTCGAGGTCGACATTGTTGACGGCGACGAAACCGGCAAAATCGCGCCGCAGGCCGCGGGCGGAGAGCACCACCCGCGGCTTGATTTCGGCACCGTCCGGCTGGACGGCCACGGCTTGCGCCAGCGTCACTTGGTGACGAGCGGGCAGCCGCTGTCTTCAGCCTTGATGAAGGCCTTGTCGCCCGGAATGGTCGCAAGGTAGGTGTAGTAGTCCCAGTCCTTCTTCGACTCCTCGGGCTTTTTGACCTGATAGAGATACATGTCGTGCACCATCGAGCCGTCGGCCTGTACCTTGCCGTTGGCGTTGATGATGTCGTCGACGGGCATTCCATGGAGTTGCTTGGCGACCGCCTCGGTCTCGTCGGTGCCGGCCTTGTCGATGGCCTTGAGATATTGCAGCACCGCCGAATAGGTGCCGGCCTGGATCATGTTGGGCATGCGGTTGGTGCGCTTGAAGAAGCGCCCGGCGAAGTCGCGGCTCTTGTCGTCGCGGTCCCAGTAAAACCCTTCGGTGAGCACCACGCCCTGCGCCGCCTGCAGTCCGAGGCCGTGCACCTCGGCAAGCGTGAACAGAAGTGCTGCCAGCCGCTGGCCGCCGGCGACGATGCCGAACTCGGCCGCCTGCTTGATGGTATTGGAGGTGTCGAGGCCGGCATTGGCAAGGCCGATAACCTTGGCGCCGGAGGACTGCGCCTGCAGCAGGAAGGAGGAATAATCCGTCGATCCCAAGGGGTAACGCACCTCGCCCAGCACTTTGCCGCCGCTTGCCTCAACAACCTTTGAGGTCTGCTCCTTCAGCGAATAGCCGAAGGCATAGTCGACGGTGATGAAATACCAGCTGTCGCCGCCCTGCTGCACCAGCGCGCCGCCGGTGCCGACCGCCTGCGAGTGGGTATCGTAAGCCCAGTGGAAACCGTAGGGCGAGCATTGCTTGCCGGTCAGGTCGGCCGATGCCGCTCCGGTGACGATGTCGATCTTCTTCTTTTCCTTGGACAACCCCTGGACGGCGAGCGCCACCGAGGATGTCGTCAGTTCCATGATCGCGTCGACCTGCTCGGTGTCGTACCACTGGCGCGCAATGTTGGAGGCAATGTCGGGCTTGTTCTGGTGATCGGCGTTGACGATCTCGATTGGCGCGCCCTGCACCTTGCCGCCAAAATCCTCGACCGCCATCCTGGCGGCCTCGACCGACCATTTGCCGCCGAAATCGGCATAGACGCCCGACTGGTCGTTGAGGATGCCGATCTTGACCTTGCCGTCGGAAATTTCGCCGGCCGCCGCCGGCATCGCAGTCGCCGCAAGCAGCGCGGCTGAGACGAGATAGGATGCTTTCACAGGTGGTTCCTCCCTTGTGGCCGACGCTGGAAAACGCGGCGGCCTTGCAATGGTTCAACAGCTCCGTCCGGTTCTCGCTGAAATCCGGGCCAGCGCCCGCCACTTCTCCTCTTGGCAACCCCTCCGCCCTGGGTGCGCCGGGAACCGTAGCATCACATTTCGCGAGGCGAGAATGCTATTTTCGTAGCATGGCGTGTGGGCATAACGACAAGCCTTGGAGGCCGAGTTCCTTCACCCCCCTCTGTCCTGCCGGACATCTCCCCCTCAAGGGGGGAGATTGGTTGTCACTGCCGCCGTTGCCAGTCGCCGACGTTGCAGGGTGGCGCCGTCAGCGAAGCTGCTGATCTCCCCCCTTGCGGGGGAGATGTCCGGCAGGACAGAGGGGGGTGTTCAAGCGCTAGCTTATGAGTGACTAGGAGCGAACGCCTCACCGCTTCTGCGGATAGATCGTCTCGCCGCGCTTCAGCATCTCGACAAAAGCCTCGATCTTCTTCCTGCGCCCCGCCTCCGTCTTCATGTTGTGCGTTCGAAACGCCAGCGCGAACCGGTTCTGGGCGGAAAGCTTTGCCAGCATCTCCTTCGCCTTCGGCTCGGCGTCGATGGCGGCCTGCAGATCGTCAGGGATCTTCATGTCCTTGCCTGAGGCATAGGCGCGGTCCCAGCGGCCGTCGGCCTTGGCCGCCTCGACCTGTTTCAGCCCGTGTTCGGTCATGCGGCCCTCCTCGACCAGGCGGGCGACATTGTCGATGTTGATCTTGCTCCAGATGCTCTTCTTGCCGCGCGGCGTGTAGCGCTGCAGAAAGCTCTTGTCGTCGAGCGGCTTGCGTATGGCGTCGATCCAGCCGAAGCACAGCGCCACGTCGATGGCCTGCTTCGGCGTGATCGAGGCGAGGCCCGAGCCGACCTTGTGGACCTTGATCCAGACCTCGCTCTCGCCGGCATGATTTTCGCGCAGCCAGGCGTAAAAACTGTCGGGATCGGGGAATTCATGAACCTTGTCGGGATCGACCTTGAACGGCGCCATCATCACCTCGTTGTTGCCGGGCCGGCTGTATCGGCTGTCGATGCCAGTTTCCGTCAGCGGCGTCGATACCCCCTAGCCTATTGCGAGCCGGCTTGCGCCCAAGCCGGCGCTCATGGCAGTTTTCCGGCTGGTCGAGCCGGGCAAGGCAGACTGCAATTCGGGGGAAATGCCATGCGATCGATGTTACTCGGCCTCATCCTTCTGCTGCCGGCCTCTGCGCTCGCCGAACCCATCGAAACCCAGAAGATCATCACCGCGCTGACCGGCGACTTCAATGGGGACGGCGCCGCCGATCTGGCGATGATCGTCGAGAGCGAGCCCGAAGACGATACCATGGACATGCATTTCTTCCTGGGGGACAAAAAGTACAATTTTCTGAAACCCGCCGGCGTCGTGCATGAGCAGGTCTACGGCGAATGGAACGACTACGACCAGCCGCATTATGAGGGCTCCGGCATCGAACCGGAGTTGACCTTGCTGCCCAACGGCTCGATCAAGATCTATCTGCCGGGGCTGATCGGCCCCGGCGAGCGGACCGACATGACGCTGACCATCGCCTGGCGCAACGAGGCCTTCGTCGTCGCCGGCGTTGCCTATGACCATTACAAATACCAGTCCGTTGTCGTCTACAGCAGCTGCGACTACGACGTGCTGACCGGCAAGGGCAAAAGTATGCAGACGCAGGATGATGACAGCAAGGTGAACAGTATCGTGTCTGTCGAAGGCCAGGTCGTGCCCTTCGCGGAGTGGGACACGGGGACGCCTTTTAGGGTATGCGGGGATTGAGGGGGCAGCCAATCTCCCCCCTCGTGGGGGAGATGGCCGGCAGGGGGGCCGCTGTCCCGCCAACGCACCGGCCAGTGTCAGCCACGTTTATCCCGCGATTCTTGTCAGAAAATATAGATTGAGAGGTCGCGATCCTTCGCGCCCCCCTCTGCCCTGCCGGGCATCTCCCCCACTTGGGGGGAGATTGGCTTCACTGCAGATGCGGTTTCTTCAAAAAGCTGTTTCGGTCGGCGGATTTCACTCGCAGCCAAGTCTCACGACCGTCACGCACGACCCTGAGAGGAATCTCCGAACCCGCCGGATTCTGCCATAGCTTGCGGTAGAAATCGGCGAGACCGTCGACCTCGCCATCGCGCACGTCGGAGATGATGTCGCCCTGGCGCAGGCCGGCCTTGGCGGCGGGGCCGCCTTCGGCGACGCTCATCACCACGACCGCACCGTTCGACTCGGCCGAGAAGGCGCCGAGCCATGGGCGCGGCGGCTTCGCCACCTGGCCGCGCGTCAGGAGATCGTCGAGGATCGGGGTCAGAAGGTTGATCGGCACGACCATGTTGATGTCGGCGACCTCGCCGTTGCGGCTCATCTGCAAAAGCAGCGAACCGATGCCGAGCAGGCTGCCATCCTGGCCGATGAGCGCCGCGCCGCCCCAGGACGGATGCGCCGGGGCAATGAAGATCGCCTCGTCGAGCAGATATTCCCAATAGCCGGCGAATTCCTGCTTGGTGACGATGTGTGCCTTGACCGAGCGGCCGGTGCCGTCGGCAAACACCACGGGGTCGCCGATCTTCGCCTTCGAGGCGTCACCCAGCGCCACCGCCGGCAGGCCGAGCGGCGCCAGCGCCTGCACTAGGCCGAAGCCTGTCTCCTGGTCATAGGCCAGCGCATGCGCCGGCACGACGCGGCCGTCCTGGTCGGTCAGCCAGACCTCCTCGGCCTCGGTGATGAGATAGCCGATGGTGAGCACCAGCCCGTCGCCGCGGATGACGACGCCGCTGCCTTCCCGGCGCGTGCCCAGGGCATTGGCCGTGAAGGCATCGTCGGGAACCATGGCGCGCACGCCAACGACGGAGCGCAAGAGCGGGGAAACGGGATCGATCGGCATGCGGTCATCCTGGCAGATATGCGTGGGCAGTATCCTCTATAGGTATGCCGCGCTGCACAGGGCGCAAGGGCTTAGGCAACAAGGCAATCATTTCAGAGGCTGGCGCTGCCCCTCATCCGCCTGCCGGCACCTTCTCCCCGTATAGTGACGGGGAGAAGGGAGATGGCCGCAACATCGGCGCTCTTGGCAACGCTGGCAATTGGGGAAATCAGTAGGCGACAGCGTCCTTCTCCCCGTCACTATACGGGGAGAAGTGCCCGGCAGGGCGATGAGGGGCGGCGCCGACATCGATAATAGTTCAACACAAGTTGAACCTTTCTGAATTGCACCTATGTGTTCCCGTATCTAGGTTCCGCCGACTTTTCCGCCATCAGTCTCGCGCCGTCGCGCAAGTCGTTTCGCCCGCCAAACCAAGGAATTTCCCGCATGACCGAATACACCCCGCCGAAAGTCTGGAGCTGGAAGAAAGCCAATGGCGGTACGTTCGCCAGCATCAACCGGCCTATTGCCGGTCCGACGCATGACAAGGTGCTGCCGGTCGGCAAGCATCCGCTGCAGCTCTATTCGCTGGCGACGCCGAATGGGGTCAAAGTGACTGTCATGCTGGAGGAGCTTCTGGCGCTCGGCCACAAGGGCGCCGAATACGACGCCTGGCTGATCCGCATCAACGATGGCGACCAGTTCGGCTCGGGGTTTGTCGAGGTCAACCCCAACTCCAAGATCCCGGCGCTGCTCGACCGCAGCGGCAAGACGCCTGTCCGCGTCTTCGAGTCCGGCTCGATCCTGCTTTATCTCGCGGAAAAGTTCGGCGAGTTCCTGCCGACCGAACAGCCGGCGCGCGCGGAAACCTTGTCGTGGCTGTTCTGGCAGATGGGTTCGGCGCCCTATCTCGGCGGCGGCTTCGGCCATTTCTACGCCTATGCGCCGGAAAAGTTCGAATACGCCATCGACCGCTTCGCCATGGAGACCAAGCGCCAGCTCGACGTGCTCGACCGGCGGCTGGCAGAGACCGAATATCTCGGCGGCGCCTTCTATTCGATCGCCGACATGGCGGTATGGCCCTGGTATGGCGGCCTGGCGCTCGGCCGCATGTACAATGATTCCGCCGAGTTCCTGTCGGTGCAGGACTACGAGCACGTACAACGCTGGGCCAGGGCGATCGACGCCCGCCCGACCGTGCAACGCGGCCGCATGGTCAACCGCGCCTTCGGCGACCCGGCCATGCAACTGCACGAGCGCCACGACGCCAGCGATTTCGAAACGAAGACGCAGGATAAGCTTGTGGTGGCGGAGTGAGCTAATCTCCCCCCTTGAGGGGGAGATGGCCGGCAGGCCAGAGGGGGTCGGCTCGACTGGGCGCGACCTCCTGCGACTGATGAAGGTTAGCGCTCCACGCGCGGCGACCCCCTCTGTCGCCTTCGGCGACATCTCCCCCTCAAGGGGGGAGATTACTGGCCCGCAGCCTTGCCGCTGGCGANACGACCCCCTCTGTCGCCTTCGGCGACATCTCCCCCTCGAGGGGGGAGATTAGCCCATCAATTTCGCCAGCCTCGGCACGCCTTCACCCACGGCGCGTTCATCTGCGAGCGTAAAGCTCATCCGCATCGTGTTGCGGCCCGAACCGTCGGCGTAGAATGCGTTGCCCGGCACGAAGGCGACGCGGGCTTCCTTGACCGAGCGGGCGAGCAGCGCGGTGGCGTCCGCACCTTCGGGCAACGTCAGCCAAACGAACATGCCCCCTTCCGGTCGGCTCCAGCTGACGCCATCCGGCATTTCCGCTTCGAGTGCCGCAAGCAAGCCGTCGCGGCGCTGGCGATAGGCGCCGATCAGCTTTTCCACCTGGCTGTCGTACACGGCCTCGGAGACGCGGTGCATGACCAGCTGGTTGATCGACGGGCTGTGCAGGTCCGACGCCTGCTTCATCAGCACCAGCCGCTCGACGACACGGCGCGGCGCGCAGACCCAGCCGACGCGCATGCCCGGCGACAGGATTTTGGAGAACGAGCCGCAATAGAGCGTGCGGGCGTTTTCGATGCCGCCGGAGCGTTCGCAGTCGAGCGCCAGGATCGGCGGCTGGCCCTCGCCGTCATAGCGCAGCGCGCGATAGGCGGCGTCCTCGATGACGGCAATGTCGAGCTCGCCGGCAAGGTCGAGCACCGCCTCGCGCTGCTGGCGGTTCAGCGTCTCGCCGGTCGGGTTGGCGAAATCGGGCACGAGATAGGCAAATTTCACCTTGCCGCCTGCAGCGGCAGCCGCCGCCTGGTAGGCGGCGGGCGTCATGTTGCCGCCATCCGGCGTCAGCCGGTCGTAGCGCGGCTCATAGGCGTTGAAGGCCTGGAGCGCGCCGAGATAGGTCGGCCACGTCACGAGCGCTGTGTCGCCGGGCGACAGGAACAGCTTGCCCAGATAATCCAGCGCCTGCTGCGAGCCGGAGGTGATGAAGATGTTGTGCTCGTCGCAGGCGATGCCAAGCTTGCCCATCTGGCCGGCCAGCCATTTTCTGAGCGGCAGATAGCCTTCGGAGACCTGATACTGAAGTGCTGCGCTCGCCTCCGCGCCGCCCAGCACCGAGGCGTAAGCATCGGCGATCGCCTGCGCCGGAAACAAAGCCGGATCGGGGATGCCGCCGGCAAAGGAGATGATGTCGGGCTGGTCGAGCAGTTTGAGCAGCTCGCGGATTTCCGACGCCTTCATGCGCGAGGCGCGCGACGCCAACAGGTCCATCAAACTCACGAGCCCACCTCCCGGGATACGGCATCTGGTCCAGCATGACCGTTCCGGCCATGCCAATTAGGTCAATCTGGCTGACCTATTATCAGGCTCCCCCACCCGCGGGAATAGCCAGACCGTGATTCCGCGTGGCCCAGACGAAAAAGGAAACACATTTTTGCCCCTGCACAGGGAAAATTGTTGCGCGCCGAGGGGCGCGGATGCAACATCATTCCGAGCGGACCGGCATAAAAAGAAAAGCGGTCTCAACAAGGGGGGTTAAAATGACGCTTGAGCTCATCGGGGCCGGATTCGGCCGCACCGGCACATGGTCGACCTTTGCCGCGCTGAACAGGCTGGGCCTTCCCAGCTATCACATGCAGGAAGTCATCCTCAACAAGGCCAACAAGGACCATCTCGACTTCTGGCGCAAGGTGGCCAACAGCCCGCCCGGCAGCCAGCACGACTGGACCAGAGTGTTTGCCAACTACAAGGCGACGGTCGACAATCCGGGATGCTGCGTGTGGCGCGAATTGATGGCCGCCTATCCCGACGCCAAGGTGCTTTTGACGCTGCATCCGCGCGGCGCCGAGGCCTGGTACGACAGCACCATCGACACCATCCACTTCACCGAGACATTGTGGCAGTTCAAGGTGCTGGAATGGCTGACGCCGTTCGGCCGAAAATTCGGCGACATGTCGCACAGGCTGATCTGGGGCCGCACGCTTGCCGGCGTGATGGACGACCGCGCCAAGGCGGTGGCGCGCTACAACGCCTATACCGAGGAGGTGATAGCGGCCGTGCCGCGGGAGAAGCTTCTGGTGTTCAAGGTCAGCGATGGCTGGGCGCCGCTCTGCGGCTTCCTCGGCGTGGCGCTGCCCAACGAGCCTTTCCCCAACCTCAACGACCGCGAAAGCGTCAAGAAGATCATCCGCGACATCATCAAGGGCAGCTACATCATGCTGGGGCTGTCGGTGGCGGCGGTGCTTGCGGCGGTCGCGGCGCTGTGGTGGTGGCTGGGGTAGCCGCCGGACCGTCAGGGTACCGCTACTTGCGCGTGATCCAGCCGAGGAGATCCGGCTCGACGTCTTCGTGGTCGGTCAGGTCGCGAACCAGGGAAGCGGCGAGCGCGCGCCACCGCTTTTCCGGGACATTGTCTTCCATTACCGATTTGATGAAGGCGGCGCGCAGGATGGCGCAATCGAAGGCGGATACATCGAAAAGCAGTTCTGCCATTTCGGTTTTCCCCGTTCACATCGGGCGGGCGGGCCTGTCGAAGCCTCAGGCGCCAGCGCCCCATATACATGGTCGACGACAGCGGATTCATACTCTTGCCGAACCAAGGTTCAACACAATTCGATTGTACGGTTTTTACCAAGCGATTGCGGTTCGTTGCCCGCTTTTGCGCCGATGCTAGATTTGCCGGGCGGCCTCTCCCCAGATGGCCGCAAATGGCCGGCGCGGCTCTGGCAACATGCTTTCACCGGCATTCGCGTCGGCCATTTCCAGCGGTGCCAGGCTCAGCCCAGCAGGCGTTCGTAATCGGCCTCGGCCTGGCCGTAGAAACCGTCGGCGACGGCGATCAGGCCATCGCGGTCGCGGATGACGATCTCGCCGCGCCTCGACCGGATCAGGCCGCGCCCTTCCAGGATCTGCAGTCCGATGGTGACGCCCGGGCGCCTGACGCCGAGCATGACGGACAGGAACTCATGCGTGATCTGGATCTGGTGGCCGACCACCCTGTCGTCACACATCAGGAGCCATCGGGCCAGCCGATCCTCGAGCTTGGCGCGGGCATTGCTCAGCGCCGTGGATTTGGTCTGGCCGTGCAGGTAGTGGGCATAGCGGAGCAGGAAGGCGCGAAGCGTCGGGCTTTTCTGCAGCGCTGCCTTGAACGGCTCGGAATCGATGCACACCGCCTCGCCTGGCATCTGCATGTAGCAATCA
Source organism: Mesorhizobium sp. LSJC285A00 (assembly GCF_000503155.1). Lineage (NCBI taxonomy): Bacteria > Pseudomonadati > Pseudomonadota > Alphaproteobacteria > Hyphomicrobiales > Phyllobacteriaceae > Mesorhizobium > Mesorhizobium sp. LSJC285A00. The sequence goes on along the minus strand of NZ_AYVK01000027.1, from coordinate 20,240 downwards.
TGGGGCGCCCAGTCGGCGCCCATCACCAGAGCGGAGCCCGACATGCCTTCGTGGCCGATGATGCCGACCTCGGTGTCGAGCCCCGGCCGGTTCCTCGCCACCACCGAGGCCAGGCCGCTTTCCAGGAAGCATACCGAGGCGACCGGCTCGCCCGCCATTTCGAGCGGGGCTTTGAGATCGAGCACACGATGGTGCAAATGCGGCGCAAGCAGTGCGAAGTCGGCCGGGTTCATGCGGCGCAAAAGGCCGCTTTTCTCCTTGCTGACCGACTGGTCCATCGCTCTCTCCCGTCAAGGGCAAGAGCACATGTCATCTCCCAGCCGTCGGCGCCCTGCCCAAATGCAAACGGTCATTGGACGATAGCTGACTCGGATTCAGCCATTGTACTTCGTACAAAACCGACAAATCAGGGGCGACGCCCCATCAATCAATCCAGCAGCTTTTTCCTGGATCAGCGCTTCGGGCGGTCAGCCGCAACCATGCGCGCTTCGCGCACGATGGACGAGCGATCGTTGCCGATCAGCGATGCGATCTCTTGTATCTGCTGCTCGGAGGCCCCGGTTTCCCGCGCCAAGGCCGCGAGCGTCTCGGCGCTCAGACCGGACTGTCTCGGTTGCTCCGCCATGGCTCCAATGCCTCCTCTCGGGGCAGGAGTGCGATGGTCGCTCCCAAGCGTCAGCGCCCATTGATGTGGCTGACGATGCTATACTGTACGCTTCCGAACAATCGATGGCGAGCGATATATTAGCGACGCTGGATGCGGCCCTAGAACGGCAGCCTTATCTCATCGATCGACCTCGACTCCGTCCAGCCAATGTCCTTCTGGATCTCCGTCGGCAGCGCATTCAGTGCGCGCACGGTCTTCCTGTGCTTGCTGGCGCGCGCCAGGGCAGCACGAATTCTGCTGAGACTTTCAAACATCGGTTACCTCCATGCAGCAGCAAAGCGCTGCCTCAGGCCCGCTCTTGCACGGCCTCTGTAACCGATCGATTGCGCGGCAACGGTGAAGCGCTTCACAAACCGATGTCGCCCAGAAACATTTGTATACAAATTAGTTGCGCTCCCGCGGTTGCGTGATCCGACCTATGGCAGGGCGATCGCATATGGCGCTCCCTCGGGTTCGGCGACCCACCTTCCCTTCGTCGGCGCAAGGCGATCACATATGAGTTCTTACGAAGAGGACCCCCACCCTAACCCTCCCAAAAAGGGGGAGGGAACGCTGCCGCAAGCCACCCTTTCTGGCGTCGAACCTAGGCGATTTGCGGCGATCAGCGCCTACCAAGTCTCCCTCCCCCTTGTGGGGAGGGATTAAGGGTGGGGGTATTCGTAGAGCGGAAACCTGTCATATGCGATTGCCCGCTCCGCGGAGGGAGAGGAAATGCCAATCACCGAGGTGGCGGCCTTGATGGGCTGGGTTTCCTCTCCCCATGGACATGGGGGAAGTGGCCGCGGCGGACGGAGTGGGGCTGGCGCCGCCTTATGCGATTGCGCTGCCCTCCTCCGCACCATTGCCCGCATCCTCGTCCGCCAGCCTCGGCTATGGACGAATCCCATCATGCGCAATAAGGATGGGGTCTGCCGTGGCGCTTTCGCGCCGGAGCAGGCGACGTTCGATCAATGACGCTGCGCCGGGCGCCTTTGACGCCGCCCCGCAAAAGTGTCGACACCGGGGGATCTGGTCATGACCGACAACAAGCCGACCGTAGACGTTACCAAGGATTGGCAGGCAACGCAGGGCCAGAAGTCCGGGGCCACGCGGCTGCGCCTGTTCGCCGTGCTGTCGTGGGTCATCGCCATTGGCGGCGAGATCGCCGGGATCGTACTGCTCTACAAGCACAAGTTCGACCAGGGCAACCTGCCGCTGCTGATCGGCATCCTGGTCGGGATCGCGATCTTCGCCATCGCCGGCAGCCTGCTCTGGAAGGCCGCCAACCGGAAGGACCCGGCCCGCGAATCCGACACGTTCCGGTTCTTCGTCCAGAACCAGCTCGGCGCGATCATCACGCTGATTGCCTTCCTGCCGCTGGTTCTCTTGATCCTCAACGACAAGAACATGGACCCGAAGAGCAAGAAGGTGGCCGGCGGCATCGGCGCCGTGCTGGCCGTGCTGGCGACCCTGATCGGGGTCAGCTACCAGCCGCCATCGGTCGAGCAGTACACGCAGGACATGAACACCTGCGCGGAACAGATCAAGGCGGGGCAGCCGACCACGGCCTGCTCGCCCGAAGTCGCCGCCCAGGCGCAGGCGATCGCCACCGACTCCACCACGGTGGCCGCGGCGACGAAGGACGCGGCACACCCCAATGGCCAGGATATCGTCTACTGGATCGCGCCGGAAAACGGCGCCGCCAAGTCCGACACCGAGCACGTCTTCCACCTCTGCGCAGCCGTCAGCCCGCTCAAGGACAAGACCGTCAACAGCGGCTCGGTGACCGAAGCCTACGCCCAGAACGCCATCCGCATCACCAAGCAGATCGAGATGGAACAGAAGCAGTGCGGGTTCACGGCGGCGGCCGCCGCAGCGCCCGTGGCACCCGCGCCAGCGCCGGCCCCGGCGCAATAATCCACCCACGTTCAAGGCGCGCCCGGCAGGGCGCCCCTATAGCTTTCTGAAAAAACCGGACGGAATGTTGGGATCCACTTCGCCCGGCCGCAGCCTGATTCCGTCTTCGAATCCGTTCAGCGTCACGCACTCAAAACCATTGTGCCCCAGCAGCGCCACCAGCGATTGACGGTCGAAATGGTGCAGGTGCTCGTTGGGCAGACGCATGCGCCACGTCTCGAACCACGCATCACCATCGGCACCGAGCTCACACCAGCGGCAATAGGGAACGGCGATGGCCAGATGGCGGGCCTGAAGGCGGGCGAGAAAACTCAAGTCCGGGATGTGCTCGAGCACGTCGAACATGGCGACGAGATCCCAAGAGCCGGCAAGCGCCTCCTCCCAATCGACAAAGCGCACGCCCTCGGGCAGCGGAAACCAGGTGATGTCGCAGCCGGCGCAGTCGGCAACCCCGGCAATTTGGGGGCTTCGATGAAGGTGCCGGTGCCATAGCCGATCTCCAGCACCGAGCGCGGTATCTCGCCGGTGATCCCCAGCACCCAGCCAAGCCGCTGATAGCCGAGTTTGATGGTCCTGCTTGTCGTAGGCGATCGGCGTGGCGTCGATCTGGTGGATGACGCCGAAGCGGTCGAGTGCGTAGTTGTCTAGCATTGGCGTGCGGTCCCGGGGGATTGGGAAGCCTACATGGCGGAGTTAAACGCAAGGTAAGCGGTCAGGGCGGCAATCATGGCAGGGCGGCAACGTCGCCGTTATTACTCTGGCCAAAGGTTCACTCTCAGCCAACCGCTTTGTGTGGCTCCGCTGACCGCACGCGCATCAAACGAGCCAGGCTGCGGCATCCAACGGCAGCTTCCACGCCAATCTGGGCGATGACCCATTCAAGCTGGTGCTCTCGGACCTGCATCCGAGCCTCGGTGAGTGCATTCAAAACGGCCTGACGGAATTCGGATTGCCCCAGACATTCAGAGATGGAGGGGAGCGCGAGCAAGTCTACCGTTGTGGCGAGTTGCAGGTCGGGGAACCGACCTCCGGCGATTCTCCATCCTTGCTTTTCGTCGATCATCGCCACGCCGCCAATATCCTTGGCAATCGCAATGGTGGCTGCCTCACCGTCACCGAGAGTATCAGAGGTCGAACCTGAAACTAGGGAAGCGAAGACGACATTCGCCGGATGCGTCAAGTCTGCCCGGATCATCACGTTTCTATCCAACAGAGCGGTGATTATCGAGGCATCGTTACGACCGCCGCCGACAATCTCCTGGATGGCGTATGAGCTAACGAGTGGCGGAGTCGGCAGCGCAGAAAGGATGCGCTCGCTCGAACCCGAACCTATAACGTTGATGACGACGCTAGCATCGAGAACGAGTAAGCCATCGGCAACACTAAGAGAGCTTGAAAAGGTCATTCACCTCATCCTTGCCGCTCTCTGCTTCCTCAAGGATCGCGCGGACTTGAGTCCGGGGCAGTTTTAGCAAGCGAACTAACTGTTCCTCGGAAACCAGCCCTTTCTGTGCCGCTTGGGTCGCCAGCGACTCAAGTCTGATGGACGGACGTGGGCTTTCGGACAAGCCATCGTCCAAGGCTGCCCTGTCGCCAAGTACCTGCCTGACGTGTTCGTCGGTGATATTACCGTTGTCAACGAACCAGTCCCACGTACCGCGCTTGGTCAGTTGGAGTTCCTCTAGCCGCATCACAGCAGCCTGCCGCGAAACATCAAAGAAGTGCGCTAAAATGATTACGTGCCGGCGCGTGAGGTGGCTTGAGCCCGCCGTTATCTCTTTGAATTTCTGCATTACGAAGCGTGCAGGCATTAAGAACGCACGCCCGAATGCATTGGCATAACGTTCCTCGCGTGAGTTTTCGTACTTTTCGTCCTCGTACACTTCCGCCACGCGCCGGGTCGCGGTGAAGTGGCCGAGTTCATGCCCGCCCGACTGGTTGCGTCGCTGTCTGCTGTGGCTAGAATTTATCAGAATGCAGGCACCGACGCTGTCATCAAAAGCGAAGAGGCCCGAAATCTTAGGGTGCAGTTTTCGCACATATATCCTCACACCCATCTGCAGCTCTATAAGCGCGAAGAGGTCCTGAATAGGACCATCACCAATTCCCAACCAACGCCGCAAATCCTGCGCGTCCTGTTCGGCTTGTAACCGAACATCGCCCGTCAGTATCATTTTCTCCTGTGGGTAGTTACGCTGACGAGATATCCCGACTAGATTCTCCAACTCCACTTCCGCCTTAACGAGATCATTCAGCAACTGGGCAGCTTCTTCCACTTCAGGCTGGTCCGCATCTGCAACGCGGCGGAATCTAGGTACAAGATCAACGTGGACAGCTTCTTTGCGAAGCAACGAATTTACAGAGACACCATAACACAGACTTAGTACCTGCAATTCCTCGATCTTGGCCGCCCGCTGGCCTTTCTCGATGGATACCAGTGTGGTCCGTGCAATTCCTGCGCGAGTTGCGGCGTCCTCCTGCTTCACTTTCGAAGTCTCGCGCGCCACCTTTAGCCGCTCACCGATTTCCACCGAAGATAGCTGTTCATTGCTATTCATGATCGGCTACTGAGCCAGGCGTTTATAAACGACTGCTTTCCTATGCTGCTGACGAAGGCTGACCATTCAAGTTCGTGCTGGCTAAGCATTCCATCCATTTTGTTCATTATCTCGGCGGGCGACTGATCGAGGGCATGAGCCAGCTGGTTTAAGAAGCGCCCCTTGACCAATCCATATTCTTCGGATCTCCGAAGTTCTGCCAAATGATCGAGGTGTAAGACGCCGGCAATGGCATACTCCCGTAGCGCTGGCGTAATCCGCGAAGCTTCAAACCCTGCATTGGCGCCGTCAGCAAAATCTGAGGCGCTAAGACTCTCCCAGATGTAGTTCGACGATGGCTCGACGAGATCCGCCGCATGGACACTGAGGCGACGGAGCATGCAAGCAGCGCAGATACCGCATTGACGGCGATGCTCGCCGATTGAGACCTGCCGGGACTGCTGCCAGCATGAGCGGGTGCTGATCCACTCTTCGGAATCCTTGACCTGAGCAGCGAATGCTTTGAGCGTTTGCGCCTTAGTGTTCCACAATCGAGGAAATTCATAGCGTAGTTTGTGGCCCAACAGCCCTTCTATCAAGCGCTGCATGTGCTTGGTGAAGGCCGGATGATTCCGATAGTCTGGATAGGCTTGGCCCACCGGAAGAAGCGCCGGACCAAGCGCCCCTTGTCCACTCTCAGGAATGATGATGATAGGGGCATCTACTAGATATGCGGCGATAGCTGCAACCATAGCGAATTTGAAGCCACGAGAGCGGGCGCTATTTTCCTCGTTGTCACCCTCGATTTTCACCTTGTAGGGAACGGACCTAAAAGGACGCTTTGCTCGCTCCGCACGCGACATTCCGTAAGCTGATCCGCCTAGGCGAACGAGAACAAGCTTCGGCCCACGCTTTTGCCGTTCCAGACCGGCGACGGCTCTCGAATCCATACCATCGCTGTAGGCAATCACAGCCTCTGCATTGAGTGGAAACTCCAAAAGTACCTGGCGTGGCGCATCTGCCGGCCGGGACCTCCCTACGAACTCGACCTTCCAGTTGTCGCCAGTAAGGAAATTCAGCGTATCGACTAAAAAGGGGTACACATTTCGGCTGGACCAAAGATCTGGATTGTGAACCTCGACCCTGAGATCAAAGTCTCGCCCCCACTGGTATGCTTTGCGAGCTCTCGAGCGATCACAGAATTCCACTGCGGCGGCCACGACCAGGGCATCATAAACCGTCGCGTTCCAGTTTCTGGACGCGAAAGATTCGAGTGCTTGTGTAGTGAAGGTGACGTTCTCATTAAAGATACACGGCATAGAGCCACTGCGAGCATTAACGGCAGAGGACAGTACATCCACCTGCAGTGTAGCTCTCGACAGAAGCTGCGAATCATTGCGCATGTAGTGCCACCCCTTCATCGACGCCTGTGCGCCTCATTGAACGTCGTTGCTGCGATGGGGCTAGCAGCCGCGCGCCGAGATCCCGAGAGTCGAGCTTGGTCGCTGCGTCCCTGAGGCGCGCACTCACCTTGTCGGCACGGCGTTCACTGGATTTGCGGAGATAATGTTCCGTTACTTGGCGTATGCCATTAAAGGTACTTTCCTTCGCTGCATTACCGACAGCAGCATCTAGCGCTACGCGAGTAAGCCGACCCTCGTCCGCAGCCAAGGTCGCCCACTCGTGCAGACGCGTTCCGAATACCGATCCTGCAGCCAAGGGTTTGATGCTTCGGAGTTGATCAACCGCAATCTCTCTTATGCCCAGGGAATTATTCTCTCCACTGAAGATTTTGATCAGAGCTGCAACAAGCGCTGGTGACACCTCATTGCGAAAATCGCTACGCGCTGCACGATGCAAGGCGTCCGCCACCTCCGTAACATCATAAGAGGCGTTGTCAGCCCTCTTGGAAAGCCTGCGCCATGCTGGCCGCATGGGCAAACTGCGATGGGGTCCATCACTCATCTACGATCTCCATGTCAAAAAAAGTACCATATTTTCTGACAATGTCAATTTGAGCGCATTGCAGGCTTCGGCCGCGAGCCACATGGATCACGAAACAGCCCTCGCACCGGGAGGCGCCAGCTGCTCGGAATATACTTCCGCCACAGATACACAGGCCCGGGGCGGCGCTCTGAAGGTAAGCTACACGGTGGCGTTCGGTGCCTGCACATCGCCTGGCCTATGGGAACACATTACTTTGACAGCCAAAATCAACAATCTGCGGCCCTTGAATTCATCAAATGTCGTTGTACTTCGGGGTACCATCACGAAAACACAGTGACGGATTGCTTCGCTAGCTCTCGTGAGCTACTCCTTAATGACTTAAACTAAATATTCTGACTGTTCTACACGGGGGGGGGGGGAGGAATATGCCGGAAACGATCAANGGGGGGGGGGGGGTAGCAATATGCCGGAAACGATCAACAAAATGATCAAAGACCCAATCCATGGCTTCATCGATTTTAACGGGGAGCGCGAAAACGAACTCAAGCTATTGCTTTCGGACCCCTTCTTTCAGCGACTTCGCCGCGTCAAACAATTGGGCTTCTCGGATTATGTTTTCCCTTCAGCAGCCCACTCCCGCTTCGGGCACTCGCTTGGAGTCTACAACATCGCAAAACGCATGCTCGATGTTGTTGAGCCTGGCAAAGCGCGTGGAGAGTGGTCAGAAACGGCATTGGCATGCCTGGCGGCAGCGCTCCTGCACGATGTTGGACATGGTATGTTCAGCCACGCCTTCGAAAAGGCGATGAATTTATTCTTCGATCGAAATCCAGACGAAACGACCACTCGATACAACTTAAAAGATGCAGTAGATCATGAAAAAGTCAGTCGGAATATTATTCTAAAATCGTCATTGTCGGACATATTGAAGAGAGCCGGCGGCGCATCTTTTCCGAATATCGTTTCCGATATGATAGGAAAAAACGACGAAAACTGCATATATACATCCATAGTCTCTAGCCAACTAGATGCAGACAGACTGGATTATACTAAGCGCGACCCTTATTTTGCGGGTGTTTCGTCGGGCGGGGTCGATCTGGACTGGCTCATCAGGAACTTTAAAGTCGGCGAAAACGGCAAAGCGCGCTTCCTCTATGTGGACAGCAAGGCATATATTTCTCTTGAGCAATTCTGCGTTACTATGTTCCACCTTTATCCAACTATATATTTTCACAAAAAGACTCGCGGCTTAGAATATATGTTCTCCTTACTTGTTAGTCGGGTATTTGAGCTTATTTCCGATGGAGAAATAGAAGCATCTGGATTGCCGTTAGATCATCCTTTTGTGAAATTTTTCGATGAACCAAGCCTAGATAACACTCTTCTGCTAGACGACGCATTATTCTGGGGCTCCCTGCATCTCTTTCGAGATGCACGCGATGGCTCCGTTAGCGACATCGCAACGCTCATATCTAACAGGAGAATTCTTCCGATGTTGGACGTTTGGAAGATGGTTGACGAGATTGCCGCGGAAAAACCAAATATATTGGCACTTTCTGCTGCCGAACGTGTGAGAGAAGTGGGCAAAATTTGCGAAGAGATTTGTGAAGAAATCAAGGCTGATTCAAACTTATGGAGTAGCGATTGTTACTATGACACAGCCGATCGCTCTATCTATAAACCAATGAAGATTCCTGGCGGGCACCCTCAGCAAATAAACGTCGGCGTTGGTGGGAAAGTGATGGACATTGCCTCCATTTCGCCGCTAGTGGCTAGCTCGGCGTCCTTTAAAATTTGTCGAATTTACTACGATGAACGGAAATACGACAAGGTGGACTCGTTGAAGTCGGCTTTGAGCGACGGCATCGAATTAAGGCTTGCGCTCCTATAGGCTCGGAGCTCTTGAACAAGGTTCCTAAAAACGACAAGGCCCCTCCCGGGGCCTTGCGCATCATCTCAGTGCCGGGCTCTGATTGCCCTCACTTCCCCATCAGTTGCTTGGCATTCTCGGCCGTGATCGCGGTGGTCTCCACCGTCACCGTCTTGTCCACCTCGGTGGCGCAATCGAGCAGGATCTTTTTCGACATCTCGATCGCTTCCTTGGCGCCTGTCGGGTAGGTGAAGGTTGCGACCCAGTCGCCCTTGGCGACGGCCTCGATGCCGCCGGCCGGGCCCGGCAGGCCGTCGGTGCCGATGATCTTGACGTCCTTGCCTGCACCCTTGGCGGCGAGCAGCGCGCCGGCGGCCATCATGTCGTTGGAGGCGTAGAGCACCTTTATGTCGGGGTGCGCCTGCAGCATGGCGGCGAAGGCGACCTGCGCTTTGTCCGGCACCCAGTCGGCGGCCTGCTCGGCGACGATCTGGACCTTCGGGTTGCCTTTCACGCCTTCCTTGAAGCCGTTGAGGCGCTCGACGGCCGGCGTCGAGCTCGGCAGGCCTTGCAGCACCGCCGCCTCGCCGCCATCGGGCAGCAGCGTCTTGGCGGTGTATTTGCCGGCTTCCTCGGCGATCTTGAAATTGTCGCCGCCGATGAAGGCGGTGTAGTCCTTGCCGGGGTCGCCGACCGTCTTGCGGTCGAGCTCGATGACCGGGATGCCGGCATCCATGGCGCGCTTCACCGCCGGCGTCAGCGGCGCCGCCTCGAAGGGCGAGATCAGCAGGATGTCGACCTTCTGGGTGATGAAATTGTCGACCTGCGAGGTCTGCGTGTTGACGTTGCCGGCGCCGTCGGCGATCTGCAGCGTGAAGCCAGGCACTTCCTTGGCCGCCGCCTCCAGCTCGTCATTGACGTGCTGGCGGTAGGGCTCGGCATTGTTGGCCTGCGAAAAGCCGATGACGAACTGGCCGTCCTTGGCGCAGGCTTTCACCAGCGGCTCGGCGGCGTAAGCGGAGCCTGCAATGCACAGGCCGGCGCCTGCCAGCAGCACGGCCTTGAGGGTCGATCCTCTTAGTGTCGTTTTCATAACTCACTCTCCTCCTCGTCCGGCCGGGGGGCCAGACCTTGGTTTGACGTTCACGTGTTGCCGTCTCCTCCTTGTTTGTTTGTGCATGTCGTCATCGCAAAACCTTTTGCGCGACATGCACTAACGACCCAACCCCTCGCGGCGGCGAACGAGGGACTGAAGCACTGCCGCCAGGACGATGATCGCGGCGGTCGCGAGCAGCTGCATGGCGGGCGTGATGTTGTTGAGCTGCAGGATGTTGGCGAGCGCGCCCAGCATGATGGTGCCCGCAACGGTGCCGACCATCGAGCCGGCGCCGCCAAACAGGCTGGTGCCGCCGATGACCACGGCGGCTATGGCCGTCAGCTCATAGCCCATGCCGTCATTGGCGCTGCCGAAATTGAACTGGCCGGCATGCACGATGCCGGCAAGGGCGGCGGCAAAGCCGGTGATGGCGTAGACGGAGATTTTCACCATCGAGACCGGCACGCCGGATATGCGCGCGGCGCGCTCATTGCCGCCGACGGCAAAGACATAGCGGCCGAAGCGCGTGGTGTTGAGGACGATGGTGGCGATCGCGGCAAAGACGACGAACACAAGCGTCGCCACCGGCACGGTGTTGTTGAACAGCCGCTCGCCCAGCACGGCGAACACCGGCGGCGCCAGGCCCGGCCCTTCGCCATAGGAAATGTTGATGTACTGGTTGCCGGAGACGACCAGCGCCAAGCCGCGCGCGGCCTGCAGGCCAGCCAGCGTGACGATGAACGGTTCCAGCCTGAAACGCGTCGAGATGGTGCCCTGGATGGCGCCGAAGACGATGCCCAAAGCGAGCACGGCGAGGATGGTGGGGATCAGGCCGAAGCCGCCGGAGATCATCATCGATGCGGTGACGACGCTGGACAGGCCAAGCACCGCGCCGACCGACAGGTCGATGCCGGCGGTGATGATGACGAAGGTCATGCCGATGGCGATGATGCCGGTCTCCGACACCGCGCGCACGATGTTGGCGATGTTGTCGGGGTTGAGGAACAGGATCTCGCCGTGGCGGCGCGGCGAGAAGATGATGCCGCCGATCGCCACCAGCACCAGGCCGATCAGGCTCTGGAAGCGCACGATGAGCGCCAGCGGGTCGCGATGCTTTTGAGGCGCCGCCGTCACCGGGCTCGCTGCCACTGGATTGTTGTCCTGAGACATCAGGCCTCCCTGCCATTAGCCGCGGCCAGCACCGTGTGCTCGTCGACGCCGCCCAAAAATTCCGCCACATTGCGCCCCTGGCGCAGCACCACGATGCGGTCGCACAGACCGATCAGCTCCGGCATCTCGCTGGACGCCACCAGAATGCCAAGCCCCTGCGCCGCGAGTGCCCTGAGCCGCTGGTAGATCTCGCCCTTGGCGCCGACATCGACGCCGCGTGTCGGCTCGTCGAGAAGCAACAGGCGGGGGTTGCCGAGGATTTCTTTTGCCAGCACCACCTTCTGCTGGTTGCCGCCGGACAGTGCGCCGACGGCGATATCAGGGTTCTTCGGCCGGATGTCGAACTGACCGAAGGATTCCTTCACCGCCTCGGCCTGGCGGCGCGGCGAGACCAGCCAGTTCGGCGAGATTCTGGATATGACCGACATCACCAGATTGAGGCCGACCGCCATGCGCAGCATCAGGCCCGAGCCCCGGCGATCGTCGGTGACGAAGGCGATGCCGGCGTGGCGGGCAGCACTGATCGAATCCAGTTTCACCGGCTTGCCCGATATGGCGACCTCGCCCTCCCAGCGGCCGGACAGGCCGGTGCCGTAGAGCGCGGACAAAAGTTCGGTGCGCCCTGCCCCCATGATGCCGGCAAGACCGACGATCTCGCCTTCATGGACATCGAGCGAAACGCCTTGCGGCGCCTGCCAGCCGGCGCTGTCGCGGGCGAGCTTGAAGCTGGCGTTCCTCAGGCTGAGCAGCGGCTTGCCCGCCGCTTTGGCGCGTTGGGGATAGAGCTCGTCGAGCGGACGCCCGACCAGCAGCCGCACCAGCTCCGCCTGCGGCGCGTGCGGCTCGGTGATGCCAGCAACGCGGCCGTCGCGCATCACCGTCACCCGGTCGGCAATGCCGGGCACTTCCTCCAGCCGGTGCGAGATGTAGACGATGCCGACGCCGGTGGCGGCGAGCTTGCGCATGATGTCGAACAGCCGCTCGACTTCGCCGACGGTAAGTGCTGCCGTCGGCTCGTCCATGATCAGCACGCGGGAGGCGTAAGACAGCGCCTTGACGATCGCCACCACCTGGCGCTGGCCGATCGACAGATCCGCCACCATGGCGGCCGGATCGATGGCGATCTCGATGGCTTCCAGCCGCTTCTTGGCCTCGCGGCGCATTGCCGGCACGTCGAGGAAGCCGCCCGGACGCATCAGTTCGCGGCCGAGGAACAGATTGGCGGCGACATCCAGCGACGGCACCAGGTCGAGCTCCTGGAAGATGGTGGCGATGCCGGCCGCTTGCGCCTCACGCGGGTTGTTGAAACGCACGGGTTTGCCGTCGATCTCGATCGTGCCTTCGTCCGGCGTGTAGACGCCCGACAACAGGTTCATCAGCGTCGACTTGCCGGCGCCGTTCTCGCCGAGCAGCGCGTGGATCTCGCCCGCCTTGAGGTCGAAGTCGACACCGCGCAGCGCCTGCACGCCGCCGAAGCGTTTGACGGCGCCGGTCATCACCAGCAGCGGCGCGGTCATGTTAGCCTCGTGTGGGTCGGCCTCCCGCAGGAGGCGCGCGCCCGCAGCGTCGCCTGCAGCCGCACCGAACGCGGCGCGGAACCGGTCGCCGCGATGCGGGCGCTGAGCAGGGCCGCGGCCTGCCTGCCTATCTCGGTGCAGGGCTGCGCGACCAGCGTCAGGCGCGGTTCGAAACAATCGGCCCATTCGAAATCGTCGAAGCCGGCCAGCGACAGATCGCCCGGAATGGTGAGGCCTCTTTCGCGGATGGCGCGGACGGCTCCGATCGTCGTCATGTTGTTGCCGGTGACCAGTGCGGTTGGTGGCGACGGCAGCGACAGGATGGCGTGGGTGGATGCGGTCGCCGCCGCCGTGTCGACATTCTCGGCCGAGAGATAGTGCGGCACGCTTTCAAGTCCATTGGCGGCGAGCGAAGCCTGGAACGCCTCGATGCGCTCGCGCGTCGTCGTCAGGCCGGGCTGTCCGGCGATATAGCCGATGCGCTTGTGGCCGAAGGAGGCGACATGGTCGATCAGCGCGCGCATCGCCGTTTCGTTCTCGACGCCGATCTGGTCGAAGCGCTGGTCGGCGAAACGGTCGATCAGAACGCATGGCATCTTCTTGTCGGCGAGATAGTCGATGGCCCGCTGCGGCGAGCCCGACGGCGCCAGGATGACGCCGTCGACGCGGCGCTGATGGAAAGCGCGCACCACCTGCAGTTCGCGGTCGGGATCTTCCTGGGTGTCCGACAGGAAGACCATCAGCCCGAGCCGCGCGCATTCGGCCTCGACCGCGCAGATTATGTCGGTGAAATAAGGGTTGGAGATCGCCGAGATCGCCAGGCCGACGCTGTTGGTGGTCGAGGCCTTCAGTGAGCGCGCCAGCTCGTTGGGCTGGTAGCCCATGGCGGCAATGGCGTCGTTGATCAGCCTCGCCTTCTCCAGCGAAACGAAGCGCGTGTTGTTGACGACATGCGAGACGGTCGACACCGACACGCCGGCGCGCCGCGCCACTTCAGCCATTGTCGGCAAGACATATCAGCGCCTGCAAGCGCTCCTCCCTTATGCGTTTCCCGTCCGCTCTGATGGCGGATTTCAAGGGAGCTTAGGGTGATCGAAACGTTTGCGCAATCGATTCGATGGAAATTTTTAGCGGGGCTTATCTCCCCCCTCGAGGGGGAGATGTCGCCGAAGGCGACAGAGGGGGTCGCCGCGCGTGAAGCGCCAACCTTCCATCTGCAGCAAGGACGTCGAGCCCAGTCGCACCGACCCCCTCTGGCCTGCTGGCCATCTCCCCCTCAAGGGGGGAGATTCGCAGTTTCAGCAAACTCGGCCACCAGCCCCTCATACGCCTCGAAGGCCGGCAGCGCCTCGTAACTATGCACCGCCGGCGTGGTTGCCCAAGGCAGCTTCTCGCTGGTCCATGTCTCGATGAACGGCGTGAACCAGCCGGGCTCGTCGAGCATGGTCGGACGCAGATTGACGAACCAGTCGAGCCCTTCGGGGCGCGTGAAGATCCAGCTCATGCAATAAGGGCAGAAGTAATGACGCGAGGTGCCGTGCAGCCCGCCGATCACCGGCTCGCCTTGCATGATTTCGAAGCCGTCCGAGGGAATGGCGGCGCTCAGTGAATAGGCGCTGGCCGACATGCGCTGGCAGCCGGTGCAATGGCAAGCCATGGTCAAAAGCGGTTTTGCGGAAATCTTGAGCCGCACACGTCCGCAGCGGCACCCGCCTTCGGCCGGCAATTTCAGGGTTGGCACGGTAGTCTCCCAGTATTCGAAGCGCCGGCGCTTCAGTCGCCGGTCAGCGCCTTCGTCGTCACCAGCGTGACGCCGGCATCGGTGAAATCAGCATTGTACCGGGCGATGATCTCGGTCGCGGTTTCGCCTTCAGTGTCCAGCGTGGAATGGGCATCGGAAACGACGGTAACGCCGAGGCCCTCGGCCAGGGCGCCCTTGACGGTGCCGGCGATGCAGAAATCGGTTTGCGCTCCGGCGAGCACGACTTCGCCGGCCCCCTGCCCGGCCACCCAGGCGCCAAGCTCGGCATTCGAGAAGGCGTTGCGGACGGTCTTGGAGAATGTCGGCTCGTCCTTGGCCTGGCCGAGTTCCGGCCATACCGGCCAACCCGGCTCGCCCGGAGCCAGCGGATCGCCGGCCGGCCCGTCATGCCTGACGAAAGCAACCTTGCGCCCCTCGCGCCGCGCCCAGTCGATCAGCGAGCAGGTACGCTCGGCTATGCCAGGCGCATCGTGGATCGGCGGCTCGACGCGGCCGTCGAACATGTTGGTCTGGAGATCGATGACGATGAGGGGAGCGAGGTTTGACATGGCGCGAAGATAACGCGGGCGATGGGAGGGTCAAGACGGCGAAGCTGCTGATCTCCCCCTTGGGGAGATTACCTGTACCCTCACCCGATTCCACCCGCGACCACGTAAGCACCAGCCGTGCGTCCATCCTCCAGCCGGATGACGGCCGTAACGATCGAGCCGTAAGCGCCTCGCCACACACTGTGCATTCTTTCGTGCTCGCCGGCGGGCACCAGGATGCGACCGTGAAAGCTTGTGCCGCTGCGCCGCAGAGCGACCGGTTCGCCATTGACGTGAACCTTGACGCCAGCGGTCTCCGCATCGAGTTCAACCGTCACGGCGATCTCGGCCTGGTCTCCTCGCCGCGTCGTCTCGGCAACAAGCGTAAGCCTCGGCGCCGGCGCATCGCTGGCCCGCAATCCACCAGGCCGCCCCGCAAACGCATCGTCCGGCAATTCCGGCGTGCGCGGCGGGCTGGTGCGGCGTTGGGTGGCGCGCTCGTAATCGCCGGCGAGCCGCAGCAACTCCGCATCATCATAGGCCTTGCCCGCAAAGGTCAGCCCGACCGGCATGCCGATATCGGCCATCGTTCCCATAGGCACGGTGACGGTCGGGATGCCAAGATGACGCCACACCAGATTGCCATTGGCAACCCAGGTGCCGTTGCGCCAGGCGATTGCTGCAGAGGTCTCGTTGACGTCGGCATCGGCCGGGCCGACATCGGCGACCGCCGGCAGCACGACAGCGTCGAGCCTGTGCTCGTCCAGCCAGTCCTCGAAGTCGATGCGCCGCGTCGCCTCCAATCCCTTCAGACCTTCCGCCAGCCTTGGAATATCCAGCAATGGCGTCACGCCCTGTTTGGCGCGTGTGACATAGTCCGCCAGATCGAAACCGTCGTCGCCATAGCGGTCCGGCAGCGCGCCCGGCGGCCGCGGGAAGATTTTTGGCCCGTCGACCGTGGCCAGGTCGGGGATGGCCGGGTCGGCATTTGCGCGCAGGAAATCGTCCCAGCCCCAGATGCAGAGATCCCAGATTTCGCGCTCGGCGAATGCTTCCGGCACCAGCCCGCGTTCGACCATGGTTTTTGTGCCCGGACGGTCGCGCTCATAGTTCGAGACGACGGGGAAATCGACCTCGACCACCTCCGCGCCAAGCTTTTCCAAGTCACGCGCTGCCTGCCGCCAGAGGTCGAGCACCGAGGCGCGGGTCTCGATGGGTTTGAGCGCGCCGCCGTCGCGGCCGATATACATTTTCGGCACGCCGAGGCGTTTGCCTTTCAACGAGCACTCCAAGGCGAGTGTAGTGTAGCTTGGCGGCCTGAGATCAGCGCTTTTCGCGATCGACACCCAGGGCTGCGCGCGCCAGAAATCGCCGCGCGTCTCGGTATCGTCGGCGACGATCACGTCGAGCAGCTCCAGCATGTCGGCGATGCCGCGCGTGTGCGGCACCACCACATCCATGGTCGGCACCAGCGGCCAGTTGCCCCTGACCGAAATGACGCCGCGCGACGGCGTGTAGGCGACAAGTGCATTGTTGGACGCCGGCGCGCGGCCGGAAGACCATGTCTCCTCGCCCAGCCCGAAAGCGGCAAAGCTCGCAGCGGTCGCGGTGCCGGAACCGTTGGACGAGCCGGAAGCGAAGGCGGCGGTCAGGTAATCTGCATTGTAGGGGCTCTCGGCGCGGCCATAGACGCCACGCTGCATGCCGCCATTGGCCATAGGCGGCATATTGGTCAGCCCGATCAGCACAGCACCACCGGCCCTCAGCCTGGCAATGGTGAAAGCGTCCTCGTTGGCGACGAGATGCTCGAAGGCGGGCGAGCCGGCGGCCACCGTCAGGCCCTTCACCTTATAGCTGTCCTTGGCGGTGTAGGGGATGCCGTCGAGCGGCCCGAGGGTGGCGCCATTGCGCCGCCGCAGGTCGGACGCCGCCGCCTCCTCGAACATTGCCGGGTTAAGCACCGGCACGGCATTGAGCGCAATGCCATGGCGGTCGTAGTGCGCGATGCGCCTGAAATACGCGCCGACCAGCTCGACGCTGGTGACGGTGCCGGCCTCCAGCGCGCGGCGCAGGTCGGCGATCGAGGCTTCGACGGGCTGGAGGTTGGGCATGGGGTTCTCGAGATGCAGCGGCAAATGAGTCTTCGCATCGTGCGATGCGAGTGTCACGCCGCAAACGAAAGGCGTGACGGCGACGCTTATGCACTCGGCTCACAGCATTTTGCTGTCGAGCTGGCCGTTTTCCTTCATCAGGTCGAGATAGGTCTTGGCTCCGGAACTGCCGTGGCCTGCCGCCTTGAAGAACCATTTGGCGGCTTCCTTGTAGTTTGGTTTCCCATCGACGCCGCGGTAGTAGAGCGAGCCCAGACTGAACTCGGCATCGACGCTGCCGGCCTTTGCGGCTTCCAGCCACCAGGACTCGGCAGCCTTGTCGTCTCTGGCAATGCCCACGCCGTTGGCCGAGGCATACGCTAAGGCGAGCTGGGCATCGACATTTCCCTGCCGCGCCGCCTTGAGCCACCAGCCCGCCGCATCCGCACTGTTTTGCGCAACGCCAGCACCCTCGGAATAGGCTGTGCCGAGCGCTTTCTGCGCGAATGCATTGCGCTGGTCGGCGGCTTTGCGCCAGAGCCTTGCCGCCTGAACGGGGTCCTTCGTTACTCCTAGACCATCCCAATACAGTCCACCGAGAGCGAACTGCGCAAGGTCATTGTCCTTGTCGGCAGCCTTGCTCAGCCACTCGAATGCCTGCCTTTCATCCTTCCCGACGCCCTGCCCGTCCCGATACACGACCCCGACATTATACTGCGCTACCACATGGCCTTGGACAGCAGCCTTCATCCACCATCGGAAGGCCAGATCATTGTCTTGCGCAACGCCGCGGCCCTGGCTGTAGAGGATACCAAGCATATATTGAGCGTCGGCGTTTCGCCCGTCGGACGCCTTTTGCGCCCAAGTCGCGGCCAACGCATCGTCCCGTCCCACGCCTTCGCCGAGCGAATACGCCCGGGCCAGATTGGCACCGGCTTCGGCATTCCCCGCTTCCGCGGCCTTGCGCCACCAATAGACCGCCTGCTCGGCGCTCTTCTCGACGCCTTGGCCCATCGAATAATATCCGCCCAGATTCGACTGGGCGAACACAAAGCCCTGATTGGCGGCTTTGCTCATCCACGCAAACGCCTGGCCGTCGTCCCTAGGGGTACCTTTTCCCTGGCCATAAGCGGCCGCCACCGCGTATTGCGCTTCTGTCAGACCGGTGGTTGCGGCCTTCATCCACCACCCGAACGCAAGGCGGTCATCCTGCTCAACGCCGTGGCCCCGCGAGTACAAAGTGCCCAGCAAAGCCTGGGCATTCGGCTCACCCAGATCGGCTGCCTTTTTCACCCACACTATGGCGGCCTGATCATCCTTCTTGACGCCTTGGTTAAGATAGTAGGCGCGTCCGAGACAGAAAGCGGCCTCCAGGCTTCCTTGGTCAGCCGCCTTGCGCCACCATGAGGCAGCCTGCTCGAAGCTTTGCGCAACACCCCGACCCTGCGCATACAGGACGCCGAGGGCGTACTGAGCGTTCGCATTGCCTTGTCGGCTGATTGCCTGGAAAACTTCGACGCCAGTTGATCGTTTCTTTCGACCCCTTGGCCATTTAAATAGACTTGGCCGAGAGAATATTCAGCCTCCCCGCTCCCCTGATCGGCCGCCTTGCGCCACCAATAGAGCGCCTGCTCATAACTTTGCGCGACCCCTTGGCCCTGCCAGTACAACACGCCGAGCTGGTACTGCCCATTCATGTTGTCTTTATCGGCGGCCTTTCGTGAGAAACTCTCGGCAAGCCGACTGTCCTTTTCAACGCCCCTGCCCATAAGGTAGGCCTGACCCAGTGCTGCTATGGCTTCCGCATTGCCGCCATCGGCGGATTTCTTCCACCAATACACCGCCTGGCTGTCGTTCTGAGCCACGCCCTCACCGCGCCAGTACAGCGCACCAAGCTGGCCTTTTGCGTCAACATTGCCAGCGTCCGCCATGATCTTCATTTGACGGAATACCTCGGCATAATCCTTTGCCTGGAGAGCCGCTGCACCCTTTTGTGCCGCTGACCACTGCACATAGTAATTTCGGCCAGGACCGAGCAGCACAAAAGCCGCCAGCAACACCAGAACGACGGTAAGGACCCCTCGGCGACGCGACTTGGGCGGGCTGTAGACAGGTGTATCCACTTTGGGCGCCCAGTCGTTGTTGCTCACCGTCCCCAATCCATTTGCAGCCACCAGTAATCCATAGCGCAAGCCAGGCCGTTCTGGAATATCCAAAGCATTTGATGTCGCTACTGCGGTGCGCCGGCGAACAGGATTTCGCCATCGCCGCCAGCCGCCGGCCAATCCCTGATGGTGCGATCGTCGCCGCCGGTGAGCAGCGTGCCGTCGGTGGCGAAGACAACGGCGTAGATAGGGCCGGTGCGGCTGTCGAACATGGCGATCTGGCCGCCGGTGCCGACATCCCACAGCCGCGCCGTGCCGTCGAGCGAGCCGGAGGCCAGGCGCTTGCCGTCGGCCGACAGCGCCAGCGTATAGACGGTGCCTTCGTGACCCTCGAAGCGGCGCAATTCCCTAAACGTGTCGAGGTCCCAGAGCTTGATCGTGTAGTCGCCGCTGCCGGTGACGACATGATGGCCGTCGGCGGTGAAGACGGCGCCGTAAGTGCCCTGCTCGTGGCCGTGCCAGCTGCGCAATTGCTTGCCGCTTTCGACGTCCCAGAATTTCAGCGTGCCGTCGATGGAGCCGCTCAGCGCGCGCGTGCCGTCGGGCGAAATTGCGACCGTGCTGATCGGCCAGTCATGTCCGGTCATCACATGCAGCACCGATTTGTTGACGAGATCCCAGACGATGACGTTGCCGGTGTCGTGGCCACTGACGGCGCGCTTGCCGTCCGGGCTGATCGCCAGCTTACGCACGCCGCCATTCGCGCCCGACGAGAAGACATGCAGCACCGCGCCGTCGGCAAGCTTTCGCAGCACGATCTCGCCATCGTCGCCGGCGGTCAGCGCGGTTGCGCCGTCGGGCATGAACAGCGCCGTGCGCGCCATGTCCTTGTGTTCACCAAGGTTGCGGATCAGCCGCTTGCCGGCGATGTCCCAGAGCTTGATCATGTGGTCGGTGCTGGCGCTCATGACGTCGCGGCCATCGGCCGAGACGGCGAGCCAGACGACGGCGTCGCGGTGGCCGTCGGGCTCGGTCGGCAGCGCCGGCGGAGGCGGC
>NZ_AYVK01000026.1:0-195363 GCF_000503155.1 Mesorhizobium sp. LSJC285A00 | reverse complement strand
CCCTTCTCCCCGTCACTATACGGGGAGAAGGTGCCGGCAGGCGGATGAGGGGCGGCGCCGGCGTTGGGGTATTTATTTTGATGTTAGCGCTGCCCCTCACCCTTACCCTCTCCCCGTATAGTGACGGGGAGAGGGGGTAGCGAACGGCGGCTCAGCGACGACCTCCGTCACCCCAAAAACGGCTTAGCCTTCATGGTCTCCGGCACCGGCACACCCAGCCGCTTCAGCACCGTCGGCGCCAGTTGCAGCTGATCAAGCAGCGTGTCCGGATCCGGCCCTTTGCCGGCTCCGAAATAATACAGCGCGAAATCCTGCATTTCATCGTCGCGGCCGCCATGATGGCCGCGGTCTGTCTGGCCGTGGTCGGCGGTTACGATCACCTCGTAACCGGCTTGCCGCCAGCCCGGCAGGAAGGCTGCCAGCATGCCGTCCATCGCATAGCAGGCATGGTCCATTTCGTGGCAGTCATGGCCGAAGCGATGACCCATCGAATCCAGCGTGCAGGTGTGCAGGATCCCGTAGTCGATATCATGGCGCCGGGTCAGCATGGTCAGCGTCGCAAACAGGTCGACATCGCTCGGCGTCATCTGGTTGCGGGCATTATAGCCGGTCATGGTGTGGAAGCGGCCATGCGTGATGGGTCCGTTGGGCTCGTCGAACTCCATGTCCTCGATCAGGTCGAACGGATAGGAGCGGAAGAATTCGGACCAGTAGGAGTGCGTCACCGCGCCGGTCTTGCCGCCGGCCTTGCTGACTTCGGAGAAAATATCCGGCTTGTTGACGAGAAACCGGTTTTCGTTGGACAGGATGCCGTGCTCCTGAGGCGAAACCCCGGTATGAATCGAAGCATAGCAGCAGGCCGAAGTAGACGGCAGCACCGAGCGCATCTTCCACACCTGCGCCTCGCCCGACTGCACCCAGCCCTCGAGATTGCCCATCAGCCGGCGCCAGTTCCGGTAGGGCACGCCATCGAGAATGATGAGCAGCAGTTTGGTCTTGAGCGCCATGGGCGGCTCCGGAAAGCTTTTGTCGTTGAAAGAAGTTTTCGCGACAAAGGCCGCGAATTCCCTACTAATTCCCCGCGCTCGCCATGCGCCGTCCCTTGATCGCCTTTTCCAGCCAGCCGATCTCCATCTCGGGAACGGACGACAGCAGCAGGTCGGTATAGGCGTCGAAGGGCGGCGTCAGCACCTTGCTCTTGGCGCCGTAGCGCACCACCTCGCCGCGGTACATCACCGCGATCGAATCGGCGATCGACTTCACCGTCGCCAGATCGTGAGTGATGAAGAGGTAGGCGACCTTCTCGTGCTGCTGCAGGTTGAGCAGCAGCTTGAGAATGCCGTTCGCCACCAGCGGGTCGAGCGCCGATGTCACCTCGTCGCAGATGATCAGCTTGGGCTTGGCGGCGAGCGAGCGGGCGATACAGACGCGCTGTTTCTGGCCTCCGGAGAGTTCGGCCGGATAACGATCGAGAAAGCCCTTGCCCATCTCGATCTCGTCGAGCAGTTCGGCGACGCGCTTGTCGCGCTCGCGGCCGCGTATGCCGAAGTAGAATTCCAGGGGCCGGCCGATGATGGTGCCGACGGTCTGGCGCGGGTTCATCGCCACGTCGGCCATCTGGTAGATCATCTGCAATTGCCGCAGATCCTCCTTCGGCCGGTCGGCAAGCCTGTTGGCGAGCGGCCTGCCGTCGAAGGTGACGGTGCCTTCTTCCGGCGGCAACAGCCCGGTGATGGCGCGCGCCAGCGTCGACTTGCCGGAGCCGGATTCACCGACGACGGCCAGCGTCTGTCCCGGATAGATGTCGACCGAGACGTTCTTCAGCACCTTGACGTGGCTGCCGCCGTAAGCGGCGGTGACGTTCTTGACCGACAGGAACGGCGCGGCGCCGGGCTTCTGCTCGGCATGCTCGATCTCATGCACCGAGACCAGCGCATTGGTGTATTCCTGGCGCGGCTCCTTGATGATCTGGCGAGTGCCGCCCCATTCGACCAGCCTGCCATGGCGCAGCACCATGATCTCGTCCGAGACCTGGGCGACGACGGCAAGATCGTGGGTAATGTAGAGCGCCGCGACATGGGTGTCGCGGATGGCGTCCTTGATCGCCGCCAGCACGTCGATCTGCGTCGTCACGTCGAGCGCCGTGGTCGGCTCGTCAAAGACGATCAGGTCGGGTTCCGAACACAGCGCCATCGCCGTCATCACGCGCTGCAACTGGCCGCCGGAGACCTGGTGCGGGAACCGTTCGCCGATGATTTCGGGGTTTGGCAGGCTGAGCTTCTTGAACAACGCCACGGCACGTTTCTCGGCCTCGGCGCGTGTCGCCGTGCCGTGCAGCAGCGTTGCTTCCACCACCTGGTCCATCAGCTTGTGCGCCGGGTTGAAGGCGGCGGCCGCCGACTGCGCGACATAGCAGACCTCGCGGCCGCGCAATTTGCGGAAACCTTCCTTGCCCCCCTTGAGGATATCGCGGCCGTTGAGCAGCACCTCTCCGCCGGTGATGCGCACGCCGCCACGGCCATAGCCCATCGACGACAGGCCGATGGTCGACTTGCCGGCGCCGGACTCGCCGATCAGGCCGAGCACCTTGCCCTTTTCCAGCGTCAGCGAGACATCGTGGACCAAAACGATGTTCTTCGGCGCTTCGCCGGGCGGAAACACTGTCGCTTCGATGCGCAGATTGCGGATATCGAGCAGCAGGCCGGGCTTTGCTTTTGTGTCAGCCATCACCCGCGTCCTCCCTTCAGGCTTGTCGTGCGGTTGAGCACCCAGTCAGCGACCAGATTGACCGAAATCGCCAGTGCCGCGATCGCCGCGGCGGGGATGAGTGCCGCCCCGATACCGAAGACGATGCCGTCCTTGTTTTCCTTGACCATGCCGCCCCAGTCGGCATCCGGCGGTTGCACGCCAAGGCCGAGAAAGGACAGCGTCGACAAGAACAGCACCGCGTAGATGAAGCGCAGGCCAAGTTCCGAGACCAGCGGCGACAGCGCGTTGGGCAGGATCTCGCGGAAGATGATCCAGCCGCTGCCTTCGCCCCGCAGCTTGGCGGCCTCGACATAATCCATGACGTTGATGTCGACGGCCACCGCGCGCGACAGCCGGTAGACGCGGGTCGAGTCGAGGACGCCCATCACCAGGATCAGCGTCACCAGATTGGTCGGCAGCACCGAAAGCACGACGAGCGCCATGATCAGGGTCGGGATCGACATCAGCAGATCGACAAGGCGCGACAGAAGCGTGTCGAACCAGCCGCCGAACACCGCCGCCGAAAAGCCGAGGATGGCGCCGAGCGAGAATGACAGCGCGGTGGCCAGCACCGCAATGAACAGCGTGATGCGAGCGCCGTAGATCATGCGCGACAGAAGATCGCGACCGAGATTGTCGGTGCCCAGCAAATGTGCCGCCGTCATCGGTTCCCAGACATCGCCGACGATTTCGGCATTGCCGTACGGTGCGATCAACGGTGCGAAAACTGCCGCCAGCACGAACATAGCCGTCAGCACGATGCCGATCAGCGCGGGGATGGGGATGCGTTTGATGTCGAGCATGCCCGCCGCCTATTTCGGATGTCTGAGGCGCGGATTGGCGACAATCGCCCCGATGTCCGCAATGATGTTCAGGCTGATATAAACGGCGGCGAAGACCAGGCCGACCGCCTGCACCACCGGCACGTCGCGCTTGGTGACGTGGTCGACCAGATATTGTCCCATGCCGGGATAGACGAAGATCACCTCGACCACGACGACGCCGACGATGAGGTAGGCGAGGTTGAGCATGACGACGTTGATGATCGGCGCTATGGCATTGGGGAAAGCATGCTTGCGGATGACGTTGAAGGCCGACAGGCCTTTCAGTTCTGCCGTCTCGACATAGGCCGACTGCATGACGTTGAGGATGGCCGCGCGGGTCATGCGCATCATATGCGCCAGCACAACCAGCGTCAGCGCGGTGGCCGGCAACGCGATCGCCTGCATGCGCTCACCGAACGGCATGCCGTCATAGACCGTGGAAATGGCCGGGAACCATTGATACTTCACGGCAAAGAAATAGACGAGCACATAGCCGATGAAGAATTCCGGGAAAGATGTCGAGGCGAGCGCCAGGCCGGAGATCAGCTTGTCGACCCAGCCATTGCGGTAACGCACGGCGATCAGGCCGAGGATGATGGCCAGCGGCACGGCCACGATCGCAGCCCAGAAGGCGAGGAACAGCGTGTTCCACAGCCGCCCCTTGATCGACGTGGCAATATCCTGGCCGCTCGACATCGCCGTGCCAAGATCGCCGGTGAGCACACCGCCTAGCCAATGGAAATACCTGATGTAAGCCGGCTGATTCAGGCCGAGCTGCTCGCGCAGATTGGCGAGCGATTCCGGCGTCGCCGACTGTCCGAGAATGGCTTGCGCGACGTCGCCGGGCAGGATCTGGGTGCCGGCGAAGATCAGGACCGAAACGGCCAGCAAGAGGACGATGCCCAGCGCAACGCGCTGGGCCACAAGTTTCACGACGGGTGAGGACATATCCGCAAAGCCGGGCTCAGGCTTCGAGCCAGCACTTCGCCAGCGCGTAGCCGTTCATCAGCTCCTGATGCGGATCGTCGACCCAGCCGCCGACCTTGGCGCCTGTCGCATCGATGAACTGATTGAACATCGGCAGGATCAGGCCGCCCTCGTCGCGCACCAGCACGGCCATGTCGTGGTACATCTGCTTGCGCTTGGTCTCGTCGAGTTCGGCGCGTGCAGCCAGCACCAGCTTGTCGAAGTCCGGACGCTTGAAACGGGTGTCGTTCCAGTCGGCGGTCGACAGATAGGCGGTCGAGTACATCTGGTCCTGGGTCGAGCGGCCGCCCCAATAGGAGGCGCAGAAGGGCTGCTTGTTCCAGACCTCGTTCCAGTAGCCGTCGCCGGGCTCGCGCTTGAGCTCGATCTTGATGCCGGCCTTGGCCGCGCTCTGCTGGAAGAGCTGCGAGGCGTCGACCGCGCCCGGGAAGGCGACGTCGGAGGTGCGCAGCAGCACGGTGCCGTCATGGCCCGACTTCTTGTAGTGGAACTTGGCCTTGTCGGGATCATATTTGCGCTGCTCGATCTCGGAAAACAGCGGATAGGACGAATTGATCGGGAAGTCGTTGCCGAGCGAGCCGTAGCCGCGCAGCACCTTGTTCAGCATCTCCTCACGGTCGATCGCGAGCTTCAGCGCCATGCGCAGGTCGCTGTTGTCGAAGGGCGCGGTGTTGCAATGCATGATGAAGACATAGTGGCCGGGGCCGGCATGGTTGCGGATGGTGACGCCCGGTACGCGCTTGATCAGGTCGACGATCTTCGGCTCGACGCGGTTGATCATGTTGACCTGGCCGCCCTGCAGGGCCGCCGTGCGCGCGGTCGCGTCGTTGATGACGATGATCTCGATCTGGTCGGCATGGCCCATCTTGTCGGCCTGCCAGTAATTGGCGAAGCGCTCGCCGCCATGGCGCACGCCGGGCTCGTTGGTGGTGACCTTGTAGGGTCCTGCCGAGATGCCGGCATCCGCCTTGTCCTTGCCGCCGTTGGGCTGGACGATGAGGTGGTAGTCGCTGAGGAGATACGGAAGGTCGGCGTTGGCCTCCTTCAGCGTCAGGACGACTTCCTTGCCACTGGCTTTGATGCTGTCGATGCCCTTCATGTAGCCCAGCGCGCCGGACTTCGACTTTTCATCGGAATGGCGCTCGAGCGTTGCCGCCACATCCTCAGCGGTCACCGTCTTGCCGTTGTGGAATTCGACGCCGTCGCGGATTTTCAGCGTCCACACCTTGGCGTCGTCCGACGAGCCGATCTCTTCGGCGATGCGGTTCTCGAGCTTGCCTTCCGGGGACAGCTCGACGATCAGTTCGCCCCACATCTTGCCAAAAGCGAACGGCACTTGCGTCATGAACAAAGCCGGGTCCAGGCTGTTCGTGGATTCGCCGCCGACGAGGCCGGCCTTCAGCGTGCCGCCCTTGACCGGGCCTTCCGCACGAGCCGCACTGGAAAGCAGCATATTGGCGAAGGGCGCTGTGACGCCGAGTGCGGCGGCGCGGCCGAGGAAATCACGACGGCTCAGCTTGCCGGACGCAACGCGCCGGCTCAGATATTCGAGTTCGTTGGACATTTGAGTTCCTCACTCTGTTGGTTCGACCTTATGGTCGTTTTTTGCTTGTTGTTACCAAAGGGATATTGACCGGAAGGCAAAGCCGTAAGCAAGACGGAATGCGACATGCCGTGGCGTAAATCGTGCGTCGCAACTGGACCAGTCGGGTGGACGCTCAGAGCAGGTCGCGCGGGATCGTCTCTTCGAAATCGCGTTCGAAAACCAGCGTTTCGCCCTCATAGGCTGCGATTCTGGCGCTGACGATGAAGTTTTGCGCATCGCAGCGGATTTCAGCCGACGTCTCGGTGCGCACCGACCATCCGTTTCGCGACAAGGTCTGCGTCCAGTGCGTGCGGCCCGAGGCAGACAGCGGGTCGTCGGGGTGGATCGTCCAGCTCTCGCGGGCAATGCTGCCATTGGCCAGTCCATGCGCGAGATCGCGCACTTCTCCGAAATCATCCGTGATCGACAGCGTGACGATGCCGGTCTTCTCATCGCGATCGACGTGACGCTCGGAATTCGCTGCACGAACTGTCGCGATTGCCCAGGGTGGTGCGCCTTCGGGAGACTGGAATGAGGTCTCGTCGCTTTTTGCGAGCGGGCGCAGCGGCAGCCTCAGCGTCGCCGCTGAAAGGTCGAGCCGCACCGGCTCCGGCGACGACCAGATCATCGGCCAGTAAGCATTGGAAACCGCGATGCGCAGGCGGTGTCCGGCCGGCACGCGGTAGGCGCACTGGTCGAGAATAACGCGCGCCGCAACCGTTTCGCCCGGCACCAGCGCTTGCGGCTGTTCGTGCGAAGCGCGATGCGTCAGGTTGAGCACGCCGTAGGAGATCAGTTCCGAGGCGCCGTCGGGGTGCACGTCGCACAGCCGCACCGCGATGTTCGCCTGCGGGCGATCGGACGACACCCGGATGAGAAGCTCCGGCGCGCCGACGATGTCGAGTGCCTCGGCAAGCACAGGCTGATCGAAGCAGACGGACAGCGCGTCGTCCGGGCGCTGGTCGCCCGGCAGTTCCGGGCCAAAGGTGAAGGGAAAATATTCGCCGCCGGCGAGCCCGCAGCTTTGCGGGGTCGCCACGATCGCCGGCCTGACGCCGTCAGCAATGAGTTCGATCGCCCCGACCTTGATGTTGGGAGACGGCCATTCCTGTTCGGCCACCCAACGGCCCAGCCGCTCCGGGTGCCAGCGCGCGGGGCGCACACTGTCCATGACATAGGCGCGATAGTCCGGGTCGGCCTCGACACCGGTGTCGACGCCTTTCAGCCAGCGGTCCCACCAGCGCAACGCCTCCTGCAGGAAGCCGATGGCGGGTGTTGGCCCGGCATAATGCGGGTATTTGTGGATCCACGGCCCGACAATGCCCTTCACCGGCGCCTGGATGTTGGCGACGAGGTGCGAGATCGTGTTGCGGTAGCCGTCATGCCAGCCGCCGATCGACAGCACGGCGGCTTTGACCGCGGAGAAATCCTCGCAGATCGAACCGCGTTTCCAATAGGCGTCGCGATGCTGATGGCTGAGCCAGAGCGGCAGAAGGAAAGACTGGTTCTCCAGCCGCGTCAGCCAGAGGTCGCGCCAGCGGTTGTCGCCCGCAATCAGCGGATCCGGCGGTCGCGACGAATAGGACAACATGGTCGAGGCCCAGCCGAAATTTTCCGTCAAAAGGCAGCCGCCCTTGTAGTGGATGTCGTCGGCGTAGCGGTCGACGGTCGAGCACAGGCTGATCACCGCCTTCAGCGCCGGCGGCTGCTTGGCCGCCACCTGCAGGCAGTTGAAGCCGCCCCAGGAAATGCCCATCATGCCGACACTGCCGTTGCACCAGGGCTGTGCTGCCGCCCAGGCAATCACATCGCAGGCGTCCTGCAATTCCTGTTCGGAATATTCGTCGTCCATCAGCCCTTCGGAATCGCCATTGCCGCGCATGTCGACGCGGATCGAGGCGTAGCCGTGGCCGGCGAAATAGGGATGCGTCAGCTGATCGCGAAAGATGGTGCCGTCGCGCTTGCGGTAGGGCAGGTGCTCGAGGATCGCCGGCACCGGATCGCTGCTGGCGTCCTCCGGCATCCAAACCCGCGCCGACAGCCGGCAACCATCCGGCATGACGATGCCCATATCGGGGAATTCGATGACCTTGCGGGGAAATTCGGTGATGGTTTTCATGCGATGCTCCAGGATGTCAGTGACGCATGAAGCGGGCATGTCATGAAGTCAAACGGGCGACGGCCGGTGTCGCCGCGACGACGCCACGATATGTAGCCCGATTGTTTTGCCCTGATGTTGCAGGATTATAATTAATGTATTACATTTATTACTGAACCCAACGTGATGAGGATGGTTTCGCCTGAGAATCGTTTGGGATGAGCCAAAGCGCGTGACGAACCTGGACAGCCGGGGTCTCGATTTTGCCGAACTCGATATTGAGTTTTTTGCGACTTCAACCGTCCTTCCAGCCAAGGCCGACCGGTTCAAGGCGATTGGCGAATTCGGAGAGATCATCCTGGCCGTGATTTTCAAGCCGCTTGGTTCGGAGGCGATTTCGGTGATCTCGATGCGCCGTGCCAGCCGAAAGGAAAGGTCAGTATATGAACAATCCTAAATCGCGTGTTCGACCGCTTACCGATGCGGAGGAAGTGGAAATTCAAAGACAAATTGTTGATGATCCCGACGATGCGGAGACGACAGACGAACAGTTGGCGCAAGCCAGGCCTTTCGCGGAAGTGTTTCCAGAACTTTTCGAGAGCATAAGGCGTGCTCGTGGCCGGCCAGCCGTGGAGAAGCCTAAGCAAGTCGTGTCCATCCGTCTGGATCAGGATGTCATCAGTAAATTCAAGGCGACCGGCAAGGGCTGGCAGGCCAGGATCAACGAGGTGCTGAAAAACGCGAAGGTAGGCTAGGCAATCCGCGTCAGTTCAGCGGAATGTCGTTTTCGGACTTGCGCGCCTGATAAGCGCCGGACAGTTCGTCGTAGCGGGTGGAAATATTGCCGATCCTTGCCTCAAGCCGGCCGCGCTCGGCCTCGGGCAGCGCCCGCACCAGCCTGCGAATGGAAAAACTCTTCCAATAAGCGTTCTCGGCATTGTAACCGCCGGGATCAAGAGTGAAGACCTCTTTCAGGATTTTCAGATCGTGCGGGATCGCAAAGCTGTCGCGTGAATCCTCGTGGCTGAAGAGGTAGTAGAAATTGTCGAAGCCGGTCCAGGTGATCGCCGACAGGCAGAGCGAGCAGGGCTCATGCGTGGCGATGAAGATGGCGTCCTTGGTGTCGACGCGCTCGGCTTTCGGCATTTCATAGAAACGCTTCAGGCAGTGCACCTCGCCATGCCAGAGCGGATTTTCCATCTCGTTGTTGGTTTCGGCCAGCACCAGCGAGCGGTCGCCCTTCCGCAGGATGGCGGCGCCGAACAGCTTGTTCCCATGGGCCACGCCCTCTGCCGTTTTCGGCACGATGTCGTGCTCGATGACATCGAGCAGGCGGTCGATCAGCGATATGTCGGTCATTTCTCAGGTCTCGTTGGGGAGATGGATTTCGTAGGGGTGCGAGAAATGGAACTCTTCGAGGTTGGAGCCGTCACCGCCGCGGTCGACGATGACGAAATCCTGCGCTTCACCGAGTGGTGTCAGCACGCCGTGCCAGAGATTGCGCGGATAGTTGACGCCTTGCCCCGGTGCGGTGATGAAGGCATGCGGCTCGCGCGGACCGTCCTTGCCGTCATGGCAGACGACGACCAGGAAAGGTCGCGGTGACAGCGGGATGAACGCCTGGCTGCCTAAGGGATGGCGCTCGACCATGGTCAGCTTCAGCGGCAGGTCGTAAGGAGTGCCGCGCGCCATCGAGATCAGCACGCGGGCATTCGGTCCCGCGGCTTCAGCGGTGGCGAGATTCTGGTAGCGCTCGGTCTTGCCGCCATTGATCGGGTAGTGATTGCCGCCGCCCATGTCGATGACATCGCCGAAGCCGGCAAAGCTTTCGCGGGTCAGCGGCCGCGCTGTGATGCGGGTCACCGCGCGCGACCGCCAATGGCCGCGCCGCCAAGCTTGGCGTGCCGGTTGACGTCCTTGTAAAGGAGATAACGGAACTTGCCGGGGCCGCCTGCGTAGCAGGCCTGCGGGCAGAAGGCGCGCAGCCACATGAAGTCGCCGGCCTCGACCTCGACCCAGTCCTGGTTGAGGCGGTAGACCGCCTTGCCTTCCAAGACATAGAGCCCGTGCTCCATGACATGCGTCTCGGCAAACGGGATGACGGCGCCGGGCTCGAGTGTGACGATGGTGACATGCATGTCGTGGCGAATGTCGGCTGGATCGACGAAACGGGTCGTCGCCCAGCGACCCTCGGTGCCGGGCATCGGCGTCGGCGCCATTTGCTGGTCACTGCTGAACAAGACTTCCGGCGCGTCGATGCCGTCGACGGCCTCATAGGCCTTCCTGATCCAGTGGAAGCGTACGGCGTCGCGACCTTCGTTGCGCACCGTCCAGCCGCTGTCCGGCGGCAGGAAGGCAAAACCGCCGGCTTGCAGCACGTGCTTCTTGCCGGCCAGCGAAACGGTCAACTCGCCCTCAACCACGAACAGCACGCCCTCGGCGCCGGCGTCCGGCTCGGGCCGGTCGCTGCCGCCGCCGGGCAGGACCTCGACGATGTACTGCGAAAATGTCTCGGCGAAACCCGAAAGCGGCCTGGCGATGATCCAGGCCCTGGTCTCGTCCCAGAACGGCAGTGGGCTGGTGACGATGTCCTGCATCACTCCCTTCGGTATGACGGCATAGGCCTCAGTGAAGACGGCGCGGCCGGTCAAAAGCTCAGTTTGGCCGGGATGGCCGCCATGCGGTGCATAATAGGTTTTCTGGTCAGTCTTGATCATATCCATTGGGTCCTGACCCCTCAGTCATTTCATTAGAGCGGGAGCATGTCTTTCAGGCGGAGCAGCGCGATGCGCTCGACCTGTTTGCAGGCGGTATCGAGTTCTACGCCACGGCTGTTGCCGATGCGCGCCTCGAACTCGGCGAGGATCTCCTCCTTGGTCTTGCCCCGCACCGCGATGATGAAGGGAAAGCCGAAGGTGGTGACGTAAGCGGCGTTGAGCTTGGAAAACAGCTCGCGCTCCTTGTCGGTCAGCGCGTCGAGGCCGGCGGAGGCCTGCTCGCGTGTGGATTCCGCAGTGAGGCGTCTCGCTTCGGCCAGTTTGCCAGCGAGATCGGGATGGGCGTTGAGGACGCCGATCCGCTCGGTTTCGCTGGCGGCGCGGAAGACGCGGCAGAGCGCATTGTGCAGGCCGCCGGCGCTGTCATGCGCCGGCCCAAGCTCCAGCTCATAGGCACGTTCGGCGATCCAGGGCGAATGTTCGAACACGCCGCCGAAAGTGTCGACGAAGGTCTCGAACGCCATCTTCGACGGCTTGAGCGCCGCCGGCTGGTAGGGGTGGTTCTCCTGCCAGTGCCTGGCGATATCGATGCGCCGTGCCAGCCAGACCTTGTCGTGCGATCTGACATAGTCGACGAAGCGCTTCAGCGCCGCCACCCGCCCGGGACGTGCGACGAGGCGGCAATGCAGGCCGATATTCATCATCCGCGGCCGGCCCGCTTTGCCCTCGGCATAGAGCGTGTCGAAACTGTCCTTCAAATAGGCGAAGAACTGGTCGCCGGAATTGAATCCCTGCGGCGTGGCGAAACGCATGTCGTTGGCATCGAGCGTGTAGGGGATGACGAGTTGCGCGCCGCCGCTGTGCTCGAACCAGTAGGGCAGTTCGTCGTCATAAGTGTCCGACACATAGTCGAAGCCGCCCTCTTCGGCCACCAACCGCACCGTATTGACCGAGGTGCGGCCGGTGTACCAGCCGGTCGGCCGTTGGCCCGTCACCTCGTAGTGCAGCTTGATCGCCGCTTCGAGGTCGCGGCGCTCGTCCTCGGCGCTGTGGTCGCGGTAGTCGATCCATTTCAGCCCGTGCGAGGCCATTTCCCAGCCGGCCTCCTGCATCGCCGCCACCTGGTCGGGCGACCGGGCTAATGCTGAGGCGACCCCGTAGCAGGTCACCGGCACTTGCGCCTCGCTGAACAGGCGCAGCAGCCGCCAGAAGCCTGCCCGCGCGCCATATTCGTAGATCGATTCCATGTTCCAGTGGCGCTGGCCGACCCAGGGCGCGGCGCCGACGATTTCCGACAGAAAGGCTTCCGAGGCCTTGTCGCCGTGCAGCACGCAGTTCTCGCCGCCTTCCTCGTAGTTGACGACGAATTGGACGGCCACATGCGCACCGCCCGGCCATTTCGGATCCGGCGGATTGGCTCCGTAGCCGCGCATGTCTCTAGAGTAACGCATTGCCCCTCCCCGCCGGACGCTGCCGGAAGTTGTGATCAGGATAGTCGAAAGGGTTGCTCGCGCATTCCCCCGAAATTTTTGAAAGTGTTTTTGTGCCACTCCGCTCGACCGGGACTTATGCATCGCCTTTAATTGGCGCACAATTCACTGCTTTGTTCGGCTGTATCGGAAATGGGAGGCGCCAGTGGCAGAAACGTCGAAAGCCGATGGCGGACGTCTGACGACGCATGTGCTCGACACCGCGACCGGCAAGCCGGCGGCGGGCATGTCGATCACGCTTTATCATCTTGAGAGCAACGCGCGGATACATTTGAAGACCGTCGTCACAAATGCCGACGGCCGCTGCGATGCGCCGCTGCTGGCAGGAGCGGAATTCCGCCTTGGAGAATACGAACTGGTCTTCGCCGCCGGTGACTATCTACGCGGCCAAGGCACCAAACTGCCGGAACCGGCCTTCCTCGACAGCGTGCCGATCCGCTTCGGCATGGCAGAATCCGTGCATTATCACGTGCCGTTGCTTATCTCTCCCTATGGCTACTCGACCTACAGGGGGAGCTGACGCATGGCCAAGATCACCATACGCAACGAGATCCGCTTCATCCTCAATGGCAGGGATGTCGCGCTGTCGTCGGTGGCGCCCGACGCGACCTTGCTCGACTGGTTGCGGCTCGACCGCTCGCTGCGCGGCACCAAGGAAGGCTGCGCCGAGGGCGATTGCGGCGCCTGCACGGTGCTGGTCGGAAAAATGTCCGCCGGCAAGCTGGTTTATGAAAGCGTCAATGCCTGCATCCGCTTCCTGGGCTCGCTCGACGGCACCCATGTCGTCACCGTCGAGCATCTGCGCGCCGCGCCTGGCCAATTGCATCCGGTGCAGCAGGCGATGGTCGATTTCCACGGTTCGCAATGCGGCTTCTGCACGCCGGGCTTCGTCATGTCGCTCTACGGCCTGTGGATGAAGTCGCCGGACCCGTCGAATGCGGCGATCGAAAAGGCCTTGCAAGGCAATCTTTGCCGCTGCACCGGTTACGAGGCAATCATGCGCGCCGCGCGTGCCATCTCCAGCTACGGCAAGGCGGCGAAGGATCCGCTGGCGGCCGAGCGCAAGGCGATCACGGCCAGGCTCGAGGCTATGCATGACGGTGCCCGCGTCGAAATCGGCGCCGGCAAGCAGCGGCTGGTTGTGCCGGCTGACGTCGACGATTTCGCCGCTGTACTGGATAAGGAACCCGACGCCACTGTTGTCGCCGGCTCGACCGACGTCGGCCTGTGGGTCACCAAGCACATGCGCGACATCTCACCGGTAGTCTTCATCGGCAATCTCGAGGGGCTGTGCGCGATCTCCGAAGAAAATGATGTCATCACCATCGGCGCCGGCGTCACCTACACCGACGCCTTCGCGACACTGGCCAAGCGCATCCCCGCGCTCGGGCCATTGTTCGACCGCATCGGCGGCGAACAGGTACGAAACATGGGCACCATCGGCGGCAACATCGCCAATGGCTCGCCGATCGGCGACACGCCGCCGCCCCTGATTGCGCTTGGTGCGCAGCTTACGCTGCGCCGCGGCAAGAAGCGGCGTACCATCGCGCTCGAAGATTTCTTCATCGCCTATGGCAAGCAGGACCGGCAGCCAGGCGAATTCGTCGAGGCCGTGCACGTTCCCGTGCCGGCCAAGGGCACGAAGTTTGCCGTCTACAAGATCACCAAGCGCCGCGACGAGGATATCACCGCAGCCCTCGGCGCCTTTTTCCTCGACCTCGCCAAGGATGGCACGGTGGCCGATGTCTGCATCGCCTATGGCGGCATGGCGGCGACCCCAAAGCGGGCTTTCGGTGTCGAAAAAGCGCTGCTCGGCAAGCCGTGGACGGAGACGACGGTGGAAGCGGCCATGGCTGAATATGCCGGCGATTTCACCCCGCTGACCGATATGCGGGCATCGGCCGAATACCGGGCGCTGGCGGCCAGGAACCTGCTGCTGCGCTTTTTTGCCGAAACCAGCGGCAGCAAGGCGCCGTTCCAGGTGTCGCGCAACGAGGCGGCCTGATGAACAAGCACGCCTCTCCAGATCTCAAGGCGCAGAAGATTTCCGGTGGCGTCGCCGCCGACCAGCGCCACGATTCCGCGCACAAGCATGTCAGCGGCAGCGCGGTCTATATCGACGATATGCCGGAACCGGCGGGCATGCTGCATGGCTGCCTCGGCCTGTCCACGGCGACGCATGCGACGATCAGCAAAATGGATCTGTCGGCGGTGCGCGCGGCGCCGGGCGTCGTCGATGTGCTGACGGCCAAGGACGTTCCGGGCGAAAATGACATTTCGCCGACCGGTCGACACGACGAGCCGGTGCTGGCCGACGACAAGGTGCAGTTTTATGGTCAGCCGATCTTCTGCGTTATTGCCAAGACGCGCGAACAGGCGCGCCGCGCCACCCGGCTGGCCAAGGTCGAATACAGTCCATTGCCTTTCGTCACCGACATTGGCGATCTCGACCCCCGCAAGGACAAGCTGGTCACGCCGCCGCTCACGCTGAAGCGTGGCGATGCCGCTGCCGCGATCAAGGCGGCGCCGCGCCGGCTGAAGGGCAAGATGCGCATCGGCGGCCAAGAGCATTTCTATCTCGAAGGCCATATCGCAGTGGCCATTCCTGGCGAGGACCAGGACGTCACCATCTATTCCTCGACCCAGCATCCGAGCGAAGTCCAGCATATGGTCAGCCATGCGCTGGGCGTGCCGAGCAACGCCATCACAGTGGAAATCCGCCGCATGGGTGGCGGCTTCGGCGGGAAGGAGACGCAAGGCAACCAGTTTGCGGCATTGGCTGCGATCGCCGCCAAGAAACACCATCGCGCGGTCAAGATCCGGCCCGACCGTGACGACGACATGATTGCCACCGGCAAGCGCCATGACTTCCTCGTCGACTACGAAGTAGGTTTCGACGACGCCGGCAACATTCTTGGCGTCGACTTCATGTTCGCGGCGCGTTGCGGCTTTTCATCGGACCTGTCCGGCCCGGTCACCGACCGCGCGCTGTTCCATTGCGACAACACCTATTTCTGGCCGGCGGTGCATGCGCAATCGGCGCCGCTTTACACCAACACCGTGTCGAACACGGCGTTTCGCGGCTTCGGCGGCCCGCAGGGCATGGTCGGCGCCGAACGGGTCATCGACGAGGTTGCCTTTGCCGTCGGCAAGGACCCGCTCGAAATCCGCAAGCAGAATTTTTATGGCACCAGTGGTGATAAAGACGGGGGCCGCAACGTCACCCCTTATCACCAGACGGTCGAGGACAACATCATCCACCGCATCGTCGCCGAGCTGGAGGCGAGCGCCGACTATGCGGGGCGCCGCCGCATCATCCAGGCCTTCAACGCCAACAGCCGCTTCATCAAGCGCGGCCTGGCGCTGACGCCGGTCAAATTCGGCATCTCTTTCACGGCCACCCACTACAACCAGGCCGGCGCGCTGGTGCATGTCTACACCGATGGTTCGGTGCATCTGAATCACGGCGGCACCGAGATGGGGCAAGGCCTCTACGTCAAGGTGGCGCAGGTGGTGGCGGAAGAGTTCCAGATCGACCTCGACCAGGTCAAGATCACCGCGACGACCACCGGCAAGGTGCCCAACACTTCGGCCACCGCGGCGTCGTCCGGCACCGACCTCAACGGCATGGCGGCGCAGAACGGCGCCCGCCAGATCAAGGAACGGCTGACCGACTTCGCCGCCGAAAAATACCAGGTGCCGCGCGAGCAGGTGCTTTTCCTGCCCAACCGGGTGCGCATCGGCAACCAGGAGATCGCCTTCACCGACCTCGTCAAGCAGGCCTATATGGCCCGCATCCAACTGTCGGCGGCGGGTTTTTACAAGACGCCGAAAATCCACTGGAACCGTGACAAGGGCGAGGGCCGTCCGTTCTATTATTTCGCCTATGGCGCCTCGTGCTCGGAAGTCTCGGTCGACACGCTGACCGGCGAATATGTCGTCGAGCGCACCGACATATTGCATGAAACCGGCCGCTCGCTGAACCGCGCCATCGATCTCGGCCAGATCGAGGGCGGCTTCATCCAGGGCATGGGCTGGCTGACGACGGAGGAGCTGTGGTGGGACGACAAGGGCCGGCTGCGCACGCATGCGCCGTCGACCTATAAGATCCCGCTCGCGTCCGACCGGCCGAAGATATTCAACGTCACGCTGGCCGACTGGCCGGAGGCCAACGAGCCGACGGTGCACCGTTCCAAGGCGGTCGGCGAACCGCCCTTCCCGCTCGGCATGTCTGTGCTGCATGCGCTGTCGGACGCGGTGGCAAGTGTGGCCGATCATAAGGTCTGTCCGCGTCTCGACGCTCCTGCAACACCAGAACGGGTGCTGATGGCGATCGAACGGCTGAAGGGTGAAGCCAAGAATAGCGCCTGACTCTGACCTGGATTCTGGCAAAACGTGCAATTCAGACTGAAAAACCCTATATTTCCCGTACGGGAATGCGAAATATGAAGTCGAAAGTGCAAAGCCTCAGAGCTTTTCTCGCCAGCGCCGGCCGGCTTGCTCTAGTCGAAGTGGCCGGCACCAAAGGCTCGACTCCGCGCGAGAAGGGCGCCTTCATGCTCGTATCGCAGGCGGCGATTTTTGGCACGATCGGCGGCGGTCAGCTCGAGTACATGGCGATCGACAAGGCGAGGCAGATGGTGGGGTCTTCACCCTCCCCCTTGTGGGGAGGGTCGACCGGCGAAGCCGGCCGGGGTGGGGGTGCGGACGATCGTGCCAAGCCACCCCGTTTCGCGGACGCCGCCACGCGGCGTCCGCTCACCGACCCTCCCCACAAGGGGGAGGGTAAAGAAGCCCGCATCGCGGTCGATGAAGTCCGCGCCACGCTTGACGTGCNCGACCCTCCCCACAAGGGGGAGGGTAAAGAAGCCCGCATCGCGGTCGATGAAGTCCGCGCCACGCTTGACGTGCCGCTAGGTCCCGAGATCGGCCAGTGCTGCGGCGGGCGCGTCGAAGTCTTGATCCGTATCGTCGATGCCGCGCTTGCTGCCGAGCTGATCGCGGCCGCAGAAGCCGAGGAAGCCCACCTGCCGCATGTCTATATCTTCGGCGGCGGCCATGTCGGCCAGGCGCTGGCCTCGACCGTTGCACTTCTTCCCGTGCGTGGTGTCGTCATCGAGACGCGGGCCGAAGCGCTGGAAGGCATGCCGGAAACCGTCGAGACGCTGCTGACGCCGATGCCCGAGGCCGAGGTGCGAAACGCCCCCGCCGGCACCGCCTTCGCCATCCTCACCCACGACCATGCGCTGGATTTCCTCATCGTCGCCGAGGCGCTGAAGCGCGACGACGCGGCCTATGTCGGCATGATCGGCTCGAAAACCAAGAGAGCGACGTTCAGGAACTGGTTCCTGAAATCGGCGGATGGCACGGAGGCTGAGTTGGCCCGCCTCGTCTCCCCGATCGGCGGCGACGCCGTCAGGGACAAGCGCCCGCCGGTGATCGCGGCGCTCGCGGCAGCCGAGATCATGACGGCACTGGTCGTTCACAACACCGCGCCGAATGCCGACCATGAAGTCCAGCACAAGATGATGGCCGGCTAAGCTT
This sequence comes from Mesorhizobium sp. LSJC285A00, assembly GCF_000503155.1. Classification (NCBI taxonomy): domain Bacteria; kingdom Pseudomonadati; phylum Pseudomonadota; class Alphaproteobacteria; order Hyphomicrobiales; family Phyllobacteriaceae; genus Mesorhizobium; species Mesorhizobium sp. LSJC285A00. The sequence continues at coordinate 177,370 of NZ_AYVK01000026.1, read as the reverse complement.
CGGCGCGGCTAAGCAGGCCGCTTCAGGCCGAGATGATCTCGCAAGGTGCTGCCTTCGTATTCCCGACGGAACAGTCCGCGCCGCTGCAGTTCCGGCACCACCAGCGTGGCAAAGGCATCGAGCTCGCCGGGGAAGTATGACGGCATGACGTTGAAGCCGTCCGCGCCGCCGCCCTCGAACCGCGCCTGCAATTCGTCAGCGATCTGCGCCGGCGTGCCGACGATACGCCAATGGCCACGTGCGCCGGCGAAATGGCGCGCAAGCTGGCGGATCGACAGGCCGTCGCGGCGCGATTGTTCGATGACCAGCGCCTGGCGGCTTTTCATTCCCTCGGTCTCCGGCAGCTCGGGCATCGGTCCGTCGATCGGATAGCTCCCGAGATCGGAGATGCTGAGATAGCTGGACAGTAGCGCCACGCCGACATCGTCGGGGATCAGCGCCTGGAATTCCTCCTGTTTCTCCCGCGCTTCGGCCTCGGTATCTGCCACCACCGGGGAGACGCCGGGCATGATCTTGATGTCGTCGGGTTCCCGCCCATAGGCAGCCATACGGCCCTTGAGGTTGTCGTAAAAGCCCTTGGCTTCCTCGAGGGTCTGCGCCGCCGTGAACACGACGTCGGCGGTGCGGGCGGCAAGGTCGCGGCCGACATCCGAGGCGCCGGCCTGCACCATCACCGGCGCGCCCTGCGGCGAGCGCGGCAGGTCGAGCGGGTCGCGCACCGAAAAGCTCTGGCCGTTGTGACCGTGAAAGCCACTGCCTTGCCAAAGTCCTGATACCACCTCGGCGAATTCGCGCGCCCGCTCGTAGCGGTCGGCATGCGGTTTCAGGCCCGTCGCGCCGAAATTGGCGGCTTCGATGGGGCTGGCCGACGTCACCAGGTTCCAGCCAGTCCGGCCACCACTCAGATGATCGAGCGACAGAAAGGTGCGCGCCAGGCCGTAGGGCTCGTTGTAGCTGGTCGACGCCGTCGAAACGAGGCCGATGCGGCTGGTCTGCACGGCGAGCGCGGACAGCAGGCTGATCGGCTCGAAGCCGATCGAGCGTGAGGTCTGGCTGGCGATGCCGACATTGGCTTCGCGCAGACCGGCGGCGTCCTCGCAGAACACCATGTCGAACTTCGCCGCTTCCGCCGTGCGCGCCAGCTGGATGTAATGATCGATGTCGATGCCTGCCGTGACATGCGCCTTGGGGTGACGCCAGGCGGCGATGTGGTGGCCCGTCGCCCACAGGAAGGCGCCAAGCTTCATCTGGCGGGTCATTGCGCTCCTCCGGCAAGTCTGAGATGAGAGCGCAAGGTGGTGCCGGGATAATCCGGGCGGACGAGGCCGCGGCGCTGCAATTCCGGCAGCACGCGGCCGATGAAACCGTCAATCGCCGCAGGCGGTATTGCGATGTTGAACCCGTCGCAGCTTTGCGAGCTGAACCATGTTTCGAGCGCGTTGGCAGCGACATCTGCGCCAACGTTCAGCAGCAGCTTGACCGCACCCGGATCGCGTCCGCAGGCCACAACGCGGCGCTTGAGATCGTCATGGCGCGCCTTGGGGTCCTTTGTGGGTCTGTCCAGCAGGACGACATCGGCAGTGCGGGCGGCCATATCCAGGTCGGCCTCGGACAGGCCGGACAGCACCAGCACCGGCGTATCCTGCGGCGAGCGCGCGACGTTCAGCGGCCCGCGCACGGAGAAAAATTCGCCCTTGTGGTCGAGCAGGTGCATTTTTTCGGGATCGTGGAAGCGGCCGCCGATCTTGTCGAACAGCAGCGCGTCGGCATCCCAGCCCTGCCACAGGCGCTGAACGATGCCGATGTATTCCTGCGTGCGGCGGCGGAACACATCGTCGGAAAATCCATCCGGCCGGCTGAAATTGGCGGCTTCCCGTGGCGCCTGCGCCATGGTCGCGTGCCAGCCGGCGCGGCCATGGCTGATGATGTCGAGCGAAGCAAAACGGCGCGCCAGATTGTACGGCTGGTGAGCCACCGTCGAGGCTGCAGCGACAAGGCCGATCCGACTTGTCACCGTCGCCAGCGCCGCCAGCAAGGTCGTCGCTTCGAAAGAACTCGACCCGGCGCTGTTCGGCGCGGAATCATCGAGGACAATCATGTCCAGCCCCGCCGCTTCCGCTTGCTTGGCAAAGCCGGCCAGGTCGCTAAACCCGAGCGGCTGCCCGGAAGTAATGTTGAGCGAAACGGCAAGATGCATTGTGGCTTGCTGGTCAGTCGGCATGGGACCATCGATCATAGGCCGGCGTATGCGAACCTAAGGTCACCTGCTTGTAAGACAACCCTGGCGACTGGGCCAACAGCCCCTCACTTGCCGGCCAGCAAATCCTTGATCAGCCGCTGGCAACGCTCGGCCATGAAGTCGAGCAACAGCCGCACCTTTGGATCCTGCAGCTTCTTGTGCGGATAGACGGCGGCGAACTGCACCGGCGTTGGCGGCGTGCTGGCCAGGATGACCTGCAGCCGCCGGTCGCGGATGAAGGGTTCGACCTCGAAGCGCGGCTTGTTGATGATGCCGCGGCCCGACAGCGCCCAGCCGGTCAGCACATCGCCATCGTCGGTGTCGTAGGGGCCGTGCACCTCGAATTTCTGCGGGCCGGACGGCGTCTGCAGCGTCCAGACATATTCGCGCGCCCCGGAATAGCGCAGCATCAGGCAGTCGTGCTTCTTGCCGATCAGCTCCTGTGGCTCCACCGGCTCGCCGCGCGCTTCGAGATATTTCGGTGCCGCCACCAGCACGCGTTCACATTCCATGATGCCGCGCATCCGCAGGCTGGAATCCTCGATGATGCCGAGCTTGAAGGCGACGTCGATGCCTTCCTTCATGATGTCGATATTGTGGTCGGAGAGCCTCAGCCGCACCTCGATATCGGGGTATTTGTCGTGGAAATCCGGAATGCCCGACGCCACCAGCCGCCGTCCGAGGCCGAGCGGTGCGGTCACCTTGATGGTGCCGCGCGGTTGGCCGGAAAGCGCCGAAACCGCGGCTTCCGCCTCGGTGATAGCCTCCAGCACCTGCTTGGCGCCGGAGTAGAACACCGTGCCATGCTCCGTCGGCATCAATTGCCGTGTCGTGCGGTTGAACAGCCGCACGCCGAGGTGTTTTTCCAGCTCCTTGATGCGGTTGGAGGCGACCGCCGGCGAAATGCGCATGTCGCGGCCTGCCGCCGAGAGATTACCAAGCTCGACGACGCGGACGAAGACGGCGATGTTGTCGAGATAGGCCATTCGTGGCTCTTTATGTGGCGGCGTACGTGGTCAGCCTAGTATTTTCCATTTTTTTTTGAAAGTCATCGTACACCTCGCCTCTTTTCGTTTGCGCCCCACACCGTAAAGTCAGCCGATCGGCAGGGACGATTTCACATGATGGATTTCGCGATTTTCTGGGACTGGCTGAGTTTCGCCGTGCGCTGGCTGCACGTCGTCACCGGCATCGCCTGGATCGGCTCGTCCTTCTATTTCGTCGCGCTCGACCTTGGCCTGCGCCAGCGCCCCGGCATGCCGGTCGGCGCATTCGGCGAGGAATGGCAGGTGCATGGCGGCGGCTTCTACCACGTCCAGAAATATCTGGTGGCGCCGGCCGAAATGCCGGAACACCTGACCTGGTTCAAGTGGGAATCCTACGCCACCTGGCTGTCCGGCTTCGCCATGCTGTGCGTGGTCTACTATGCCGGCGCCGACCTGTTCCTGATCGACCCCAATGTTCTGTCCATGTCGGTTCCCGTGGGCATCCTGCTGTCGATGGCGACGATCGGCGTCGGCTGGGTTGTCTACGATCTGCTCTGCCGGTCGCCGCTCGGCAAAAGTGACACCGGACTGATGCTGGTGCTCTATGGCGTTCTGGTGTTCATCGCCTGGGGTCTGACGCATCTGTTCACCGGCCGCGCCGCTTTCCTGCATCTCGGCGCCATCACCGCCACTATCATGTCGGCCAATGTCTTCATGGTGATTATTCCAAACCAGAAGATCGTCGTCGCCGACCTGATTGCCGGCCGAAAGCCCGACCCGAAATACGGCAAGATCGCCAAGCAGCGCTCGCTGCACAACAACTACCTGACGCTGCCCGTGCTGTTCCTGATGCTGTCGAACCACTATCCGCTGGCGTTTGCGACGGAGTTCAACTGGGTCATCGCCTCGCTGGTGTTCATCATCGGCGTCTTGATCCGGCACTATTTCAACACCGTGCATAAGCGTGCCGGCAACCCCCACTGGACCTGGATGGCGGCTGCGGTGCTATTCGTCATCATCATGTGGCTGTCGACAGCGCCGAAAATACTGACCGGCGAGCCCAAGGCATCCGCCGCGGCCGAAGTCTATATCGCCTCGTCGCATTTCCCGGCGGTGCGCGACACCGTGCTTGGCCGCTGCTCGATGTGCCATACGGCCGAGCCGGTCTATGAAGGCATCTACCATGCGCCGAAGGGCGTGATGCTCGACACCGACGCCGGCATTGCCGAGCATGCGCGTGAAATCTATTTGCAGGCCGGGCGCAGCCACGCCATGCCGCCCGCCAACGTCACCCAGATCAGCGACAAGGAACGGGCGCTGCTGGTCGCCTGGTTCGAAGGCGCAGGGAAATAGGGATGACCTCCACACTTCTGCGCGGCCGCACGCTAAGCTTCTTGCGCTGGCCCGAAGCCATCGACGACCATGCCGCCTGGCGCTATGAGGAGGATGGCGGCCTGCTGATCCGCGACGGCCGGATCGTTGCCGCAGGCAGCTACACGGAAGTCGAAAAGCAAGCGGGCGACGGTGCGAAAAGGATCGATCATCGGCCGCATCTGCTGCTGCCCGGCTTCATCGATGCGCATGCGCATTTCCCGCAGATGCAGGTCATTGCCTCCTACGGCGCCGAACTGCTCGACTGGCTGAACACCTACACCTTTCCCGAAGAGACCAAATTCGCCAACGCCCAGCATGGCCGCCGCATCGCCCGGCTGTTCCTGGACGAGATGGTGCGCCACGGCACGACGACGGTCGCCGCCTACTGCTCGGTGCACAAGGCGTCTGCCGAAGCGTTCTTTGCCGAATCGCATGCGCGCGGCATGCTCAACATTGCCGGCAAGGTGATGATGGATCGAAACGCGCCGGTAGGCGTGCTCGACACGCCGCAATCCGGCTATGACGATACGAAGGCACTGATTGCGGAATGGCACGGCAAGGGCCGCCAGCTTTATGCGATCACGCCGCGCTTCGCCATCACCTCTTCGCCCGAACAGTTGGAGATGTCGGGCGCGCTCTGCCGCGAGCATCCCGATCTGCATATGCAGACGCATCTGTCGGAAAACCACGCCGAAATCGCCTTCACGCAAAAACTCTATCCGCAGGCGCGCGACTACACCGATGTCTACGAGCAGTATGGCCTGCTGGGGCCAAAGAGCCTGTTCGGCCACTGCATCCATCTCTTGGAACGCGAGGCCGATGCGCTGTCGGACAGCGGCTCGGTGGCGGTGTTCTGCCCGACCTCGAACCTGTTCCTCGGCTCCGGCCTGTTCGATTACCAGCGCTTTCGGCGCCGCGACAAGCCGCTGCGCATCGCCGCGGCCAGCGATGTCGGCGGCGGCACCAACTATTCGATGCTGCGCACCATGGACGAGGGCTACAAGGTGATCGCGCTGACTGGCGAAAAGCTGAACCCGTTCCAGTCCTTCTGGCAATTAACACGTGGCAATGCCGAGGCGCTGTCTATGGCGGACAAGGTCGGCACGCTGGATGAAGGCACCGATGCCGACATCACCGTGCTCGACGCCCGCGCCACGCCGGCGATGCGGCTGAGGATGGCGACTGTGGAGACGCTGGCGGAGGAGCTGTTCCTGCTGCAGACGCTGGGCGACGACCGTGCCGTGCGCGAGGTCTATGTCGCGGGGCGGCCGGCCAAGAGTGATATGATCGCGGGTTAGGACTCATCATCCGCGCGGGACAAGATGATGATTGCGCCTGGTTGCCAAGAGGTTCCCCCACTCCGTCGCCGCTTCGCGGCGCCACCTATCCCCCTCCGGAGGGAGAGGAAGGGAGCCTTTGCTTCGGAGGACGGGCGCCGGTTCGGACAGCTTTGCGCCCTTCCTCTACCCCGTCGATCGGGGGAGAGGTGTCGAGAGAAGCTCGACGGAGTGGGGGGGCGATCCTGGCGGGGCAAGACCACCACCGCGACGAGACCTTGACCGGGCGGAGCTTGTCGTACACACGATTTGTGACGATTTCGGAGAACAAAAATGGCCGCCGCAGACGACATCGCTCTGATCCAGAAACAGGAAGAGACGCTGGTCTTCCCGGCCTTCGACGAGGCCGTCGCGTTCAAGGTCGGCGCGGCGATCCGCGAGCGGGCGCTGGCCGAAAAGCTGCCCATCATCATCGATATCAGGCTGTGGGATCGGCCGCTGTTTTATGCCGCGATGCCCGGTTCAAACGCCTCCAACCCCGACTGGGCACGACGCAAGATCAATGTGGTCAAGCGCTACCTCAGGAGCACCTATCGTCTGGTGCTGGAACAGCAGCGACCGGACCGCACCTTCAAGGTCGGCGAGGGGCTGGATATTGCTGATTACGTACTGGCCGGCGGCGGGTTTCCGGTGACTGTAAAGGGTGCCGGCGTCATCGGCGTCATCGCCGTCTCCGGCCTGCCGGAACGCCAGGATCATGGCGTCGTCGTCGATGCACTGTGCGATCATCTCGGCGTCGATCGGACACAATTGGCGCTGCCGCCGGAAGGTAAATCGTGACGTTGGCGCTGCCCCTCATCCGCCTGCCGGCACCTTCTCCCCGTATAGTGACGGGGAGAAAGGACAAGCTCGAGCGCTGGCGATCCCCTCTCCCCGTCTTTCACGGGGTGAGGGTGAGGGGCAGCGCCAACGTTTGCTCATTTTGAAAACCGCCAGTTACGGCCAAGGATAACCGTGCTCGATCCCAAATCCTTTCTCATCTCGATCTTCAATGCCGCTGTTGCCGCTGCCGATCCTGAACGGACCATCAGGGATCATCTGCCGGCCAGGCCCAAGGGCCGCACCATCGTCATCGGCGCCGGCAAGGGCTCGGCGCAGATGGCGGCGGCATTCGAGAAGGTGTGGGATGGCCCGATCGAAGGGCTGGTCGTCACCCGCTACGGCTATGGCGCCAGATGCGAGCGCATCGAAATCATCGAGGCGGCACATCCGGTGCCGGACGCTGCCGGTCTTGAGGCGTCGCGGCGCCTGCTCGAAAAGGTGCAAGGGCTGACTGCGGACGACCTGGTAGTGGCGCTGATATCGGGCGGAGGATCGGCGCTGCTGCCGTCGCCTGCCGCCGGCCTGACGCTCGCCGACGAAATCGCCGTCAACGAGGCGCTGCTTGCCTCCGGCGCGCCGATCGCGGCGATGAACACAATCCGCAAGCATCTCTCGACCATCAAGGGCGGCCGGCTGGCAGCTGCCGCCTGGCCGGCCAAACTGGTATCACTGGTTGTCTCTGACATTCCCGGCGACAACCCGGCGCTGGTGGCCTCCGGCCCGACCGTGCCCGACTCCGGCAACCGCGCCGATGCGCTGGCCTCGATAGCGGCCTACGGCATGAAACTGCCCGACGCCGTCATGGCGCACATCAACTCGCCAGAGGCCGATGCGCCAGATCTGGATGACCAGCGCTTTTCACGCAATGAAGTGCACCTGATCGCCTCGGCTGGCGTGTCGCTGGAAGCGGCAGCCGCTGAGGCAAAACGGCAGGGCATCGAAGCCGTCATCCTCTCCGATTCCATCGAGGGCGAGGCGCGCGAGGTCGGTGGCGTGCATGCAGCCATTGCGCGCGAAGTGGCGACGCGCAACCGGCCGTTCAAAAAGCCGGTGCTGATCCTGTCCGGCGGCGAGACGACCGTGACCTTGCGGGCCCCTGTTGACGGAAAAAGGGGCAAGGGCGGCCGCAACTCCGAATTCCTGCTCGCCTTTGCCATCGGTATCAGCGGCGCGGAAGGTATTCATGCATTGGCCGCCGATACCGACGGCATCGATGGCTCTGAAGACAATGCCGGCGCCTTTGCCGATGGCTCAACTGTCTCGCGCATGCGTGCCGCCGGCATCGACGCCAAGGCGATGCTGGCCGGCAACAATGCCTGGACGGCGTTCAACGCGATCGGCGATCTGTTCGTGCCGGGGCCGACGGGTACGAATGTGAATGATCTGAGGGCAATCCTAATCAGTTAATTCGGCCGTGGCGGCCGAAGTTTCCAACGTTGGATTCACGACCGTAGGTGATTGGCTGAAGCCACTCAGCTTCGTCATCCCTGGGCGAAGCAGGAGCGAAGCTCCGTCGCGAAGCCCCGGGTCCATTCCGTGATGTTAGCCGTCGAGCGCAGCGGAGCAGAATTCTGCACCGTAGCAGCGTCCAAACGTCGCGGCATGAATCCTCGGGTCTGCGCTGCGTCGCTTCACTCCTTGCTCCGCCCGCGGATGACGATGTCGCTGAGGCTTTCGCTCATCTCACGACCCCATCAGCCGCTTCACCTCTCTCATATCCTTTAGGAACCGCTCGCGCTCAGCCTCCTTGTCCGTCGGCTCGTGAATGCGCAGGATAAAGGAGGGGTGGATGGTGATGAACACGCGCAAGCCATCCTCGCGTTCGATCAACTGGCCGCGCATTTTCGTCACGGCAATGGCCTTGCCCAGCAGCGACAACGCCGCCGTTGCCCCAAGCGCCACGGCGAGGTCCGGCTTGATCAGCTCAAGCTCCCGGCCGATCCACCAGCGGCAGGCCTGGACTTCGCCGGCATTTGGCTTCGAATGGATGCGGCGCTTGCCGCGCGGCTCGAACTTGAAATGCTTGACGGCGTTGGTGACGTAGACTTTTTGCCGGTCGACGCCTGCGTCATCGAGAATCGCATCGAACACTTTGCCCGCTGGCCCGACAAAAGGTTTGCCGGCGAGATCTTCCTGATCGCCAGGTTGTTCGCCGACGAAGACCACTTTGGCGTCATCCGGCCCCTCGCCGAACACGGTCTGTGTCGCGTCGCGCCAGAGCGGGCAGCGACGACAACCCTTTGCAGCCTCGCGCAAATCGGAAATCGTCTTGGCATCGTCTTCATCCGGCGCCTCGGCCGGCTCGGGCTTCGGCCAATGTCTTGCCTGCAGCTTGGCGTGGTGCGGCGCCGGCGTTGTCGGCAGTCTGGCAATCATATCCCTGGCGGCCTCGTCCGCTCCTGCGATCAGATCTGGAATGAGCGAGGCCTCGGGAAGGTTCCGCCAATATTTCTTCGGCATCTCCTTCTGCATCGCCTTCACCTTGAGCCGCGCCGGGTTGAAGATGTTTTCGAAATAGGTCAGCCACAACGCCTCGGTGTCGTCCTGATCGGGTGCATCGCCCTTGGCCGCACCCGGCCCGATCGCCAGCCTTTCGCCGTTCCAGTCGGCGGAGGCATAGGGCGTCAGGATGGTCCAGCGCATGCCGGTGAACCGCCGGACGAAGAAATCCGCGTTGCGCTCGACAATGAAATGCTCCGGCTCGAACCAGGCGACGTAGCGCTCGTTCTCGCCGTCGCCGATCTTCCGGAAGCGTACGAAGGCATGCATCTTATGGCTGTCGCGCCGCACCGCCTTTTCCATGGCTTCGAGCCGCCTGGTGTCGGGATCGGATGCGATCGCCAGCAGTTTCGGCTCGGTGCGCAGGCGCCAAAGCATCCAGTAGAGAAAGGCAAACCGGCCGGGGTCGGAGTGGCAGAAGGCGGTTTCGGCATGGGCGATGAACTCGCGCCGGACGGTAAGCTGCGCGCCCTCTGGCACCGCCGGCAAGGCATCTTGAGGATCATTGGCGTCGGACCCGACACCCCAACTAATATCCTCAGGTCGGACCTCATTCAGCGCCAGACGCCGTGCCGCATCGCGCCAACCGGCGAAATCGGTCTGGCTCGCTAGCCGGACAGTGTATCGGGCAAGGTCGAGCTGGGCCGGCTGCATGGTCAAAACAGAGACAGTTGTTCGCAGGACTTTACGATCGTGTCGCGCAAGCCGGTCTTGTCCGTCAGTCTACCCGGCGACCAGCATTCGGCGATGATGAAGGGCCTCAGCTTGGCGATCGAATGGCAGATCCGTCCGACATCTTCCAGCCGCATGTGTCGGTGGCGGCGGGTTTCAAGGATCTTCGCCACCACCTTGGTGCCCAGACCCGGAACCCGCAGCAGCGCTTCCCGATCGGCGCGGTTGATGTCGATGGGAAACCTCGCCCGATTGCGCAAAGCCCAGGCGAGCTTGGGGTCAATGGCGAGATCGAGCATGCCGTCGCTGCTGCTGGCGAGGATTTCCGGCTGCGAAAAGCCGTAGAAGCGCATCAGCCAGTCGGCCTGATAGAGCCGGTGCTCGCGCATCAGCGGCGGTTTTTGCAGCGGCAGCGACGATGACGAATCCGGGATCGGGCTGAAGGCGGAGTAATAGACGCGCCGCAGATGGTAGCTGCCATAGAGCCGCGCACTGGTGTGCAAGATGCCGTCGTCGGATGTCTTGTCGGCGCCGACGATCATCTGCGTCGACTGACCTCCGGGCGCAAAGCGTTCGCGCTTCTTGGTCCTCAGCGTCGGCTCGGCTTTTTCCTCCATCTTCCGGCGCAGGTTCGCCATGGAAAGGCGGATCGTTTCCGGCTTCTTCTCCGGCGCCAGTTTCTTGACGCCCTCATCGGTCGGCAGTTCGACGTTGATAGACAGCCGGTCGGCGTAGAGCCCGGCCTGCTCGACCAGTTCGGCCGAGCTTTCCGGAATGGTCTTCAGATGAATATAGCCGGAGAATTTTTCGTCCAGCCGCAGCCGCCGCGCCACCTCCACCATCTCGGCCATGGTCTCGTCCGGGGAGCGGATGACTCCTGAGGACAGGAAGAGGCCCTCGATGTAGTTGCGCCGGTAGAAATCCATGGTCAGCTTCACCACCTCCTCGATGCTGAAGCGGGCGCGGCGCACATTCGATGACGAGCGGTTGGTGCAGTAGCTGCAATCGTAAATGCAGAAATTGGTCAGCAGGATTTTCAGGAGCGAAATGCAGCGGCCATCCGGCGCGTAGGAATGGCAGATGCCCATGCCTTCTGTGGAGCCGATACCGCCGGATTGGAGCGAATCCTTCTTCGCCGAGCCCGACGAGGCGCAAGAAGCATCGTATTTGGCGGCGTCAGACAGGATTGCCAGCTTTTCACGGACGGTAGGTGCGCTCATCCGTTCATGATATGTTCTTGAAGGCTGCAGCGCCACCTCGTTTGATGCAGGCGGCGAAAAAGTAATCGCCGCCTGATCGTCGGGCTAGCAGGACGACTGCCCGAGTTCCAGGCGGTCTCTCAGACCTCATGGAGGTAGAGGTGGTAATCCAGCTCGCTGACGGTGCGGGCGACGCGCAGATACTCCGACTGCTTGATCGCCACGAAGGTGCGATGCAGATCCTCGCCAAGCGCCTCTTTCAGGAAGCTCGAGGCCCGCGCCGCCTCGATCGCGGCGCGCCAGTCGACCGGCATGGTCGTGCGCGTGATGGCGGCTTCATAGCCATTCCCAGTGGTTTCGGGGCCGGGGTCGAGGCCTTCGTCCAGACCCTTGATGATGCCGGCCAGCACCGTTGCCGCGATCAGGTAGGGATTGGCGTCGACACCCGACGGCCGGTGCTCGATGCGCCGGTTTTTGGCGTCGCCCGCCGGGATGCGCAGCGCCACCGAACGGTTGTTGACGCCCCAGGTCGGCGCCACCGGCGCATAGGACTGCGAGACGAAGCGCCGCCAGGAATTGGCGTGCGGCGCAAACACCAGCATCGATTCGGCCATGGTCTGGATCAGCCCGCCGAGCCCCTGCAGCAGCGGCAGCGACCAGCTTTCGCCGCCAGCCTCGGCAAAAACGTTGCGGCCGTTCTTGTCCTGCAACGAAACATGGAAATGCATGCCGGAGCCGGCGTATTTTTCGATCGGCTTGGCCATGAAGCAGGCGGTGACACCATGGCGGCGCGCCTGCGCCCGCACCAGCCGCTTCAACATGACGAGGTCGTCGGCCGCCCGCATGACATCCCTGCGATAGTTCAGCGTCAGCTCGTACTGGCCGGGCGCGTATTCGGAAATCACCGTTTCGGCCGGAATGCCTTGCGCCTTGGCCGCGGCATAGATGTCGGAAAACAGCGGCTCCATGCCGTGCAGATGGTCGACGGAATAGACTTCCGTCTTGGCCGAGCGGCGGCCGTCGAGCACGGCGTCCGCCGGCTTTACCTTGCCGTCGGCGTCACGCTCATTGGCAAGCAGGAAAAATTCGAGTTCGAAGGCGCCGGCGGGATAGAGGCCCTTGGCCGCCAAGATGTCGACCTGCCTGGCCAGCGCCAGCCGTGGGTCCGACGACATAGGCTGTCCCTCGAGATGGTACATCGCCATCAGCAACTGGCCGCGCGGCGGGTTCGTGCCGTAAAGCGGCACCAGCGTGCCGGGGATCGGCCATGCCCTGAGATCGCCGTCTCCAGTCGTCCAGATCAGCCCGGTTTCGTGCACATCCTCGCCGGTGATGTCGAGGCCGAGGATCGAGATCGGCATGTGGCGGCCGCCCTCGAAGATGCTTTTCAGCTCATGCCGGCGCACGATCTTGCCGCGGCCGACCCCGTTGGCGTCGGTCAAGACGATATCGAAGGCTTCGATTTCGGGATGGGCGTCGAGAAAGGCTTGCGCCTCGGCGGGCGTCGAGCCCGAAGGTGAAGTCATGATTAGTGTACTCGAGTTTGGCTTGGCAGCTTGTCTCATGCCGTCAGCCTTGCCGCAACCGTGGCGAAGGCGGTGATCAGCCGGTTGACCTGGACGCCGGTGGTGGCCGGTGAGATCAGCATCATGTTGTGAAAGGGCGCGATCAGCACGCCCTGGTTGACCAGCGCGACATGGATAGCCGCCTCAAGCTCCGGCGCATGGGCAGTCTCGGCTTCGGCGCCGTTCCTGAGCGGGCCAGGGGCGCAGATGAACTCGACGCGGGCGCCGACGCGGGCGACATGCCAGGGCAGATTGTAGCGATCGATGACGCCGGTCAGCCCGGCATCGAGCCGCAGGGCGAGGCGATCCATCCGGGCATAATTCTCCTGCGTCATCACCTCTTCGAGCGTTGCGCGCATGGCTGCGAACTGCAGCGGGTTCGCCGACAGCGTCGTGCCCATGCCGGAATAGCCCGGCTCCTTGGTTCGATTGTAGTCGGCATAGCGCGAGGCGACCTCGTCGCTCATGCCCCACACGCTTGCCGGCACGCCGCCGGCGATCGGCTTGCCCAGCACGAACAGGTCGGGCTGTAGTCCGAATTTCCTAGTGTAGCCGCCGGGTCCAGTCGAAATCGTGTGCGTCTCGTCTATCAGAAGCAGCGTTCCGGCCGCGCGCGTCAGTTTGCGCAAGGCGTCGTGAAAACCCGGATCGGGCAGCACCATGCAGGAATTGGTCAGCACCGGCTCAGCAATGACGCAGGCGACATCCTTGTCCTTGAGCGCTGCTTGCAGCGCGGCGACATCGTTGAATTCAATGACCTTCGCCATCGTGGTCAGGTCGCGAAACTCACCCGCCAGCCCCGGCCGATTCACGGGCTTGCCGTCGACCATCCGGACCATCGTCTCGTCGACCGAGCCGTGATAGCAGCCGTTGAAGACCAGTATCTTTTCGCGGCCGGTGACGGCGCGGGCGACGCGCAGCGCGAAGCGGTTGGCGTCGGTGGCGGTGGTGGCGATCTGCCAGAACGGCAGACCGAAACGCTGTGTGAGCAGCGGCCCGATGGCCAGCGCATCTTCCGAAGGCAGCATATAGGTCAGGCCGCGCCCGGCCTGGCGGCGGATGGCGCGCGCCACCGGCGGCGGGGAATGGCCGAACATCGAGCCGGTGTCACCGAGGCAGAAATCGTCCAGCCTGTTGCCGTCGATATCCGTGATGGCGGCGCCCTTGGCGCTTTCGACCAGGATCGGGAATGGCGTCGGCCAGTCGTTCATCCAGTGCATCGGCACACCGCCGAAGAAGCCTGGCAGGCCGTTACCGACCTTGGCCTGCGATTTCGGCCGCGCCTTGCGGAAGGTGTTCGCCTCGCTTGTCCGCAATGCAGCGATGCGGTCACGGCTGATACCGCCGATGGATGCTTTTGAACTGTTCGTGCTGTGCATGAAATCCCTCTCGGCCGGCACACTACCCAATTGGCGACGGCAACCGCAATTGGCCGTGTTGGTGCCCTGCATTGGGTCAGCAGCAAGTTCGGCAGACTTGACCTTCCGGCGCAGTCGGGCGCCAATGCGATCGGGTTTGTGGTTTGGGGAGAAAAATGCGGACGATCATCTGCGCTATTGCGCTACTCTTGTCGGCCGCTGCGGCTTCCGCATCGGGCGGCGTCTGGTGTTCCGTCGATGACAAAGCGGTGCAATTCGAGGTCGGCGCCGGGGTCACCAGAGGCATGGGCGGCCCGACCTTCAATTTTCGCGGCGATCTCGAGATACTTGGCCGGCCGGAAGGCGACAGTCTGCGCAAGACCGTCTTCGAGGATTCCGACCTCACCCAGTACTGGCTGGACGACAAGGAGTTGCGGCTGAACATCTACCACGAGCATCAGCTCGGCGATAAATTCAACTCTGTCGAACTGACGATCCTGACCAAGACCAGTGACGAGGGCGTCTATGCCGGCCGGTACACGCTTGCCGTCTACGACAACGCCGCCGACACGGAACAGGACGGCAAGCCGAAAGAATTGACCGGCAAGGTGTCGTGCGGAGCCGAATAGGTCACGCCGAGATATCGATGACGCCGCAGTCGCCGGCGGCACTGCCGAAGGCGACCCGGCGCTCTTCCTTGTCCCACATCATCGCGGTGATGGCGCCCATGCCCGGGCGGCGCAACAGCACCTCTTTGGCATCGGCAAAGCGCACCGCCATGACCATGCCGTCATCATAGCCGACGGCGACGACATCCTGGCTCGGATGGCAGGCAACCGATGTCACCATGGCGTTGCCGCGCGTGCCGAGCTCCAGCGGCGCCTTGCCCATCGGGCCGTCCTTGCCCGAAAACGGCCAGACGATCGCCGCCGGCGCGCCGGAACTCGCCAGCCACTTGCCCTTCACGCTCCACGATAGGCTTTTGACCTTGCCGGGATAGCCGGTCATGCGCATGTGCTTGCCGTCGGCGAGCTTCCAGCCATGCAGCGCGTTTTCCTGCATGGTGGTGACGAGGAAGGCGCCATCCCGCGAGAAGGTCACGCCGGTATGGGCGCCGGCCCATTCCAGCTCCACCGGTCTGCCCTCGGCGGCCGGGAAATGCAGCGTCGCGCCATTGTAGCGGGCGATGCCGAAGCGCATGCCCTTGGGGGAGAAGGCCAGCCCCTCGACCGAACGTGGATGGGCAAACTCTTTGGTCTTGCCGTCGGCAAAGCGCACGAACGCAGTCTTGCCCGTGGCATAGGCGATAGCGCCTTGCGGCCCGGCGGCAACGCTGGTGATCCACTTCTTGCCGACGCTGGCGAGTTCGCTGACATTGCCGCCGGCGGCAACGGCAAAAATCTTGCCGTCCTCGCCGCCGGTGATCAGGCGGTCGTTGGCGGCGTCATGGAACGTGGAGAGCAGGCCGTCATTGGCCTGAATTGTCTTGTGGCCGTTGTCGAGCCTATGAACTTTCCCATCGGCGAGCGCAAAATGCGGCACGTTGTCGAGGAAGACGGCGGCAAGGCAGTGACCTTCCAGGTCGAGGGGAGCAACTGTGGGCATCAGGACCATTCCAATGAAGCTGTCACCACTCCCGGGAAGCCACTGAGGCGGCCAGGCCTGGCGCCGACCTTCTCCCCTTGTGGGAGAAGGTGGATCGGCGCGCAGCGCCGAGACGGATGAGGGGTGTTGAACGGATCGCCGTCGGTGCCGAGCTGGAGCACCCCTCATCCGACCTCGCTTCGCGAGGCCACCTTCTCCCACAAGGGGAGAAGGAAGAGCGGGCAGCGCTAGCGCCATAGAGTCCGGAAATCAAGCCGCCTGGCAGGCGTCAAAGCTCTTCTTCAGCCGTTCGGCGTCAAGCTCGCGGCCGATGAACACCAGCCGGCTCTCATGCTTTTCGCCGTCTTTCCAAGCGCGCTGGTGGTCGCCTTCGATGATCATGTGCACGCCCTGGATGACATAGCGCTCGTCGTCGCCCTTGAGCGCGATGATGCCTTTCAGCCGCAGGATGTTGGGACCTTCCCTCTGAGTGATCTTCTCGATCCACGGGAAGAATTTCTTCGGGTCCATCTCGCCGCCGCGCAGCGACACCGACTGCACGGTCACGTCATGGATGTCGGAGGGATGCGCGTGATCGTGATGATGATGGTCGTGATCATGGTCGTGGTGATCGTGGTCGTGATCATGGTGGTCGTGATCATGATCGTGCGCCTCGAGAAAATGCGGATCGTTCTCCAATGCGCGCGACAGGTCGAAGGCGCCGCGGTCGAGCACTTCGGACAGCGCCACGCCGGCGCGCGTGGTGCGGTGAATCCTGGCCGCCGGGTTGATGGCGCGGATGGTCGCTTCGACCTTGGCCAGCTCTTCGGGCGTCACAAGGTCGGTCTTGTTCAGCACGACAACATCGGCAAACGCGATCTGGTCCTCGGCTTCCTTGGAATCCTTCAATCTGAGCGGCAGGTGCTTGGCGTCGACCAGGGCCACGACAGCGTCGAGTTTGGTCTTGGAGCGCACGTCGTCGTCCATGAAGAAGGTCTGCGCCACCGGCACAGGATCGGCGAGGCCGGTGGTCTCGACGACGATGGCGTCGAAGCGGCCGGGACGGCGCATCAGGCCTTCGACGACGCGGATCAGGTCGCCGCGCACCGTGCAGCAGACGCAGCCATTGTTCATTTCGTAGATTTCCTCGTCGGATTCCACGATCAAATCATTGTCGATGCCGATCTCGCCGAATTCATTGACGATGACGGCATAACGCTTGCCATGGTTTTCCGACAGGATGCGGTTGAGCAGCGTCGTCTTGCCGGCGCCGAGATAGCCGGTGAGAACGGTCACGGGGATTTGCGTCTGTGCTTCGCTCATATCTTGCCTCGAAATGGCTGGGCCACGGAATTGCGGGCCGCAAGAAGGGATTGTTGGCCTGATATAGGATGTGTGCCGGTCTTTTGCACGAGGCAAACCGCCTGGGTGTTTGACCCAGGATTGACGAAGCGGATGGGAGTGCGAGGGATGCCGACCATCAACGTGTCGCCGGAAACGCCTCTTCGTTGACCTGTGCTAAGCCGCGCCGCGTCAAACCGTTGCAATCGCCTTGGCGGAAACTCGTTTGTCATCTAACTGAAATAAACATCTGGCATCACCATTTCGAGCACCACAAATGCTTGCCGGCAAAGCTGTTTCGAAAGCCGGAATCTTTTGGATCGTCGATTGCCAACCGGCCGGCTGCGTCTATGCTGCACGCACCGGTACGGCCGAAGAGGGATCACCATGGCCAAGGCGGACAAGACTGCAACGATGAGCCGGCTGCATTCGGCGGCAAGGCTGGCAAGGACCGCGCTGGCGGCGCGGCTTCTGGCGCACGGCTTCTATGCCGGCCAAGACCAGATCATGCTGACGCTCGACCGCGAGGACGGCCAGACGCCCGGCAATCTCGCCGGCCGCCTCGGCGTTCGCCCGCCGACCATCACCAAGACCATCAACCGGCTGCAGGCCCAGGGCTTTTTGGAAAAGCGCGCCTCTTCCGCGGATGCACGCCAGGCGCATATCTTTCTCACCGACACCGGCCGCGAGATCATCCACGCCATCGAGAAGTCGGTGAAGAAGACCGAGAAGCAGGCGTTGAAGGGCCTCGACAAGAAAGAACAGAAGACGCTGTTCAAGCTGCTCGCCCGCATCGAGGCCAATTTGTCGAACGAGGAGCTGGTGCTTGTCGACGACGATGGCGACATCGACGATTGATCTTCCTGACCTAGGCGGCTACCGAAGGCCCGCGCACCAGGGTCGACCAGCGGCCGGGCGTCAGGCCGAATGCTTTCTTGAAATGCCTGTTGAAATGGCTCTGGTCGCTGAAGCCGGCGCCAACGGCAATCTCGGCCAGCGGCTCGCCCACCTCGATCATCCGTCTTGCCTTTTGCAGCCGGCGCATCAGCAGGAACCGATGCGGGCTGGTGGAATAGGTCGCGCGAAAATGGCGTGACAGCGCATAGCGGTCGAGCCCGGTGACGGCTTCCAGCTCATCGGAACGAACGGACCGCTCGGCATTCTCCTCGAGATAGCCGCGCGCCAGCGCTGCCGCACGCGAGGCCGACTTCCCCATCGGCTTTGCTTTCTGTCCCGCATGACGCCCCAGATGCTGCGCCAGCTCCGCAACGAAATCGGCGACGAACAGCTCGTCCAGTTCCTCATCGAGCGGCGACAGGGCCGAAAGCAGCGTGCCACGCAAGGCAGGATCGCTGACCACAGCATCCCTGACGAAAGGCAGCGGCGCGCCGTCGAGGCAGTCGAGCAGCAGTGAGGGTTCCAGATAGAGGATCCGGTAGCGCAGACCATCCTCGGTCCCGGCGCTGCCATCGTGCACTTCGTCGGGATGCAGCACGATAACCTGGCCGGGCAGGCTGTGGTTGACAGTGCCCCTGTAGTGGAAGCGCTGCACACCGGAAAGCGTCACGCCGACGGCAAGTGTATCATGACGGTGCAGGTCGAAGGCGTTGCCATGGAAATGCGCCTCGATGCGCTCGATGCCGGTGCCGCCTGGCGCCGAGACGATCCGGTCTTCATCCGCGCACGAACGTCCAAGACCCTGTGTCGCCTCACCGTCTAGATCGTGCGTCATCACCTATCCCTGCCCTTCATGGGCGTGCTCCGGAGTCCTCATTTTGGTGTTCGATACGAAATTTGCAATCGTGCTGCGGGACAATCTCGCCGTCTGGCAAAAGCTCAACGTCACGGCCTTCCTGACCAGCGGCGTCGTCGCGCAATTCCCCGACATTATCGGCGAACCCTACCGCGACCGCGCCGGCAACCTTTACAATCCTCTGTCGATCCAGCCGGTCATCGTGCTTTCGGCCGATGGGCCGACGCTCAACTCCATCCACCGGAAGGCGCTGGAGCGGGGCGTGACGGCGTCAGCCTATGTCGAGGAGATGTTTGCCACCGGCTTCGATGCGGCCAACCGCGCCGTCTTCGCCGAGTTCGGCCCTGAGGACGCCAAGATCGTCGGCATCGCGCTGCGTGCCGACAAGAAACTCGTCGACAAGATCACCAAGGGCGCCCGCATGCACGCCTAATTCAGCAGGAAGCGTGTAACGGCGCTCATGAATTCAGTCGGCCGCTCGACGTTCAGCATATGGACGCCCGGAAGCAGTGTAAGCGTGGCGCCGGGGATGCTGGCTGCGATCGCCTCGCTGTGGCTTGCCAGCGTTACCTTGTCGTCTTCTCCACCGATCACCAGGGTGGGGGCGGTAATGAGGGAGACAGTCCGGCGCAGATCGCAATCGCGTACGGCGGCGAAGCATCCCGCGAGACCTTGGGGCGGCGTCGCCAGGACCATCGCGCGGAACGCGTCGACGGTTTCGTTTGGGCCGGCAAGCATCGAGGCGGGAAACCAGTTGTGCATGAACATGTCCGCGGTGGCCGACATGTTGCTCGCTGCAAGGACAGTCCTGATCTGCTCATCAAAGTAAGAAGCCGGCCCGAGATGCGGCGAGGTGTTGGAAAGGATGAGACGCTCGATGCGCTCCGAGGCATGGATACCCAGCCACTGCCCTACGAAGCCGCCCAGCGACAGCCCGCAGAAATGCACGCGGGCGATTTGAAGCGCATCCAGCAGCTCAAGGACGTCGCGGCCCAGCCGATCAAGCGAATAGGCTCCGGCCGGAGCATCGGAACTGCCGTGGCCGCGCAGATCATAGCGCAGCACCCGGAAAAATCCGGCAAGTTCCGCTAGCTGCCGGTCCCACATATGCAGGTTCGTCGCAATGGAATTCGAGAGCACAAGCACAGGGCCGGCCCCCGCCAGCTGATAGGCGATCCGGCAGCCGTCGCCCGTCGTAAAATAAAGCGTGTCAGTCATCTGGTCCTCATCTCACCCTGGCGAAAGGAGTTCGATGCTCCCGCCGCCCTTTGAATGAGCCACCCTAGGCCTCGTAATTATCCAGGAAAATTACTATGATTGGACGATCTCAGTAGGTTTTTACGATAATGAATGGTCTGAAACTCCACGACTTACGGTGCTTTGACGCCGTGGCAAGCGAGGGCAGCTTCCAGGCGGCCGCCCTTGCCTTGAACCGATCGCATCCATCCGTCTTCGCCGCTGTCGCACGCCTCGAGCAGTTGCTCGGGCTCACACTTCTCGACCGCAGCGGATATCGGGTGGGGCTGACGGAGGCGGGCCGCGAGTTTCACGCGCGAGCGCAGCTGACATTGCGCGAGCTCGACCATCTGCGAACCTATGCGGGCCAGTTGGCGAGCGGCGAGGAGACGGTCCTGCGTGTCGTCATGGGTGATCTCTGCCCGCGACCGCAAATCCTGCGTATGCTCAGCGGCTTCTTTGCCGAACGCACCGGGACACGCCTGCACCTGGAGTACGAGGCGGTCGGCGGTCCGCTCGAACGGTTGATGGAAGGCTCGGCTGACCTCATCTTCCATCGCGCGGATCCTTCCGATCCGCATCTCGAGCGGATCGATCTCTGCGCGGTGCCCCTCGTGCCGGTGGTGGCGCCTGGGTTCCTTCCGTTCGCGCCTGGCCGCGAGATTGCGCCGGAGCAGATGCGGCCCTTCACCCAGTGCGTGATCCGCGACACGGCGCGGCGGCCATCGCCGGAGAGCTATTTCCTCATCGACGGTGCGCATCAGTGCTCGGCGCCGGATCATCTGATGAAGAAGGAACTGATCCTTCACGGACTGGCCTGGGGCCATCTGCCGGCATGGCTGATCGAGGACGAACTGCGGGATAGGAGGCTGATCTCGATCGCTGGTGCACATCTGCCCGGCCGGACGGAGATCCTGGCGGCGGTGCGCCGGCGCGACCGACCGCATGGACCCGTCGCCGAGGCGTTGTGGCTTCATCTCCAGGCGCAAGTGGCATCCGACGAGGCGCTTTAGCCGGCATAGGATCGGCCCGCGCTGAGCCTGCGCGCGGCTCCTGTTGTGCCAGTCGCTTTTGGCTTGCCGGGCGCACGCGATTGCCGCAAAGGTTAAGCGTTGATCCTCCCTGCCCGGCCTGACATTTGAACGTTCCCGCAAGATCAGACGAAAGCGCAACGCCGCCCGCGGCGATGCTGTTCATGCTGTCCACCTATGTCTTTTTCACCTTTCTCGACACATCGAGCAAATATCTGGTGCTGGCCGGCGTCTCGGCGCTGATCGTCGCCTGGGCCCGCTTCACCGTCCATGTCCTGCTTGTCGGCGTCTTCCTGCGCGGCTGGCGCGAGCCGTCGCGCTTCCGCGCCAACAATTTGCCGGCCCACATCCTGCGCGGCGGTCTGCTGTTCGGCTCGACGATGTGCAACGTCATGGCGCTCAAAACGCTTCAACTGGCCGAGACCACCTCGATCTACTTCTTCGGGCCGATGGTGATCACCGCCCTTGCCGGACCGCTGCTTGGTGAATGGGCCGGCTGGCGGCGCTGGCTGGCAATCCTGTCGGGCTTTGTCGGCGTGCTCGTCATTACAAGGCCGGGCATCGGCGTGTTCGGCATCGGCCATCTTTTCGCGCTCGGCTCGATGCTGTCGAACAGTTTTTACGTCATCATGACGCGGCGGATGTCAGCCAGCGAAACCTCGGAAAGCCTGATCCTGTTTTCGGCGCTGGCGCCGGCCGTGCTGCTTCTGCCGATGCTGCCGTTCTCGCATGGGCTGCCGCAGGATGGCTGGCACTGGTTCATACTGGTGATGCTGGGCGTGTTCGGCGCCGGCGGCCACTGGCTGCTGGTGCAGGCCTACCGCCTGGCGACCACCACGGCGCTGGCGCCGTACCCCTATTCGCAGATGGTCTGGATGATCCTGTCCGGCTGGATCATCTTCCACCAGTTCCCCGACCGCTGGACGCTGGTGGGTGCTGCCATCATCGTCGCCAGCGGCCTTTACATCATCCATCGCGAGCACCGTTTGCGGCTGCGCAATCGCACGACCGTCGATGCCGAGGCGGAGGCGCTGGCGAAAAAACTTTGATTTGCTCCGAATCCGATGGCATAACGCCGCATTTAAAAAATTTAAAAAAACTCGGGGAGCGAAGGGCTGGCACAAAAGATCAAGCTTTCGACGATCGCGGATGCGCTTGGCGTGTCCACGGCCACTGTCTCCCTCGCCTTGCGCGACAGCCCGCTGGTCGCCGGCGCCACGCGTGACCGCATCAAGGAACATGCGCGGGCCATCGGGTATATCTACAACCGCCGCGCCGCCTCACTGCGCACCTCGCGCTCGGGCATTGTCGGTGTCGTCGTGCACGACATAATGAACCCGTTCTTCGCCGAGATCCTGCGCTCGATCGAAAGCGAACTCGATCGCAGCCGGCAGACCTTCATCCTGTCCAACCATTATGACCAGTTGGAAAAGCAACGCACCTTCATCGATACGCTGCTGCAGCTTGGCGCCGACGGCGTCATCATGTCGCCGGCCATCGGCACGCCGGCTTCCGACATCGTCATGGCCGAGGAAAACGGCCTGCCGGCGGTGCTGATCGCACGCAGCGTGGAAGGCGCCGACGTGCCGGTGTTTCGTGGTGACGATGCCTATGGCACGGCACTTGCCACCAATCATCTGATCTCGCTCGGGCACAAGCGCATCGCCATGATCGGCGGCACCGACCAGACCTCGACAGGGCGCGACCGCTACCAGGGCTATCTCAACGCCATGGAGGCCGCCGGGCTTGAGGTCAGGCCGTCCTGGCGCATCGCCGGGCCGCGCACCAAGCAGGGCGGATTCGAGGCGGCTGGACAGTTTTTGGCGCTTAAAGACAAGCCAACCGCCGCTTGCTGCTGGAATGATCTGGTCGCCATCGGCCTGATGAACGGCATTGCCCGCGCCGGCCTGGTGCCGGGCGCCGACATCTCGGTCACCGGCTATGACGATCTCGAGGAGGCGGCAATCGCGACACCGGCGCTCACCACGGTCTGGAATGGCCAGCGAGAGGTCGGCCGCCGTGCCGCCAGCGCGCTGCTCGACAAGCTGAACGGACAGGCGGTACGGCCGTCACAGGAACTGATCAAGCCGGAACTGCATGTGCGCCAGTCGACCGGCAAGCCGGTGGAGCGTGCATGACCAAGACTGATGCGTTGCAGACCGTCGCCGTTCTGGTGCCGGGACATTTCAACGACCATGCGGTCGAGCGCATCGACCGCACCTTCAAGCGGGTCAAGATAGAGCGCGCCGATCCCGCCCTGGTCACCGAGGAGATGCGCCATGACGTGCGCGCCATTGCGTCCTTTGCCGGCGTCAATGCGGCATTGATGGATGCATTGCCCAACCTCGAACTCATCGCCTCCTTCGGCGTCGGCTATGATTCGGTCGATGCCGGCCATGCGGCCAAGAAAAACATCATGGTCACCAACACCCCCGATGTTTTGACCGAGGAGGTCGCCGACACCACGATCGGCCTTTTGCTCAACACCGTGCGTGAACTTTACAACGCCGAGAAATGGCTGCGCGACGGCAGTTGGGTGAAGAAGGGCAACTATCCCCTGAGCCGGCTGACCTTGCGCGGTCGGCATGTCGGCATTTTCGGCATGGGCCGCATCGGCCTTGCCATTGCGCGCCGGCTGGAAGCGTTCGGGCTGCCGGTGGCCTACCACAACAGGCGCAAGGTCGAAGGTCTGGCTTATGAATACCACCCGACGCTGAAGGGCCTTGCCGAAGCGGTCGATACGCTGATTTCCGTAGTGCCGGGCGGCGCTTCCACGGAGAAGGCGGTCAATGCCGAAATCCTGGCGGCGCTTGGCGCCAACGGCGTTTTCGTCAACATCGGCCGTGGCAGCACGGTCGACGAGGCAGACCTCGCCGCAGCGCTTGCCAACGGCACCATCGCCGCGGCCGGGCTCGATGTTTTCGCCGATGAACCGAATGTGCCCAAGGCTTTGCTGGAGGCGCCAAACACCTCGCTTTTGCCCCATGTCGGCTCGGCCTCGCACCATACGCGCCGCGCCATGGCGGATCTGTGCGTCGACAATCTGGTATCCTGGTTCAGCGAGCGCCGGCCACTGACCCCGGTGCCTGAGACGGCGCAAGTCAAGCCACGAAGCTGAGCGGCTCTCTGCCACACTCGTTAACGTCGGCTTAACGCTTTGGAATCATTCTGCATCTGCGCCGGGGGCGCGGAGTGCAAGATGACGAAACTTCCGGCATCGATTGCGGCAGCGGCACTTTTCGCCGGCTTTCAGCTGTTTCACGGCGGCAGCAGTGAAAGTTCGGCCAATGAAGCAAGGCCGGCAACCACCTTCAGGCTGGTCGCCAATGGCGACGAAGGCGACTGCGCGGTTAGCCGCGGCGCCGCGATTGACGATGGCCTGTCGCTGTTGACCGTGGCGCCGAATTGCCGCGGGCTGCTGCCCGGCATCGAGCGGGCAAAATTCTGGCGAGAGGGCGAGGACGGCACGATCGCGTTCAGCGCCGACGGCACCGACCCGATCGTCACCTTCTCGGTTGCGGATGGCGACGGCTACGAATCCTACGCTCCGGCCACGCCGCTGCTGTCGCTGGCGACAACCGGCGAACGGGATCAATCCGCCGGCAATTGATCGCCGGGATTTATTCCGCCGCCGCCCGTGCACCGGCCTTCGCCGCCGCATGCAGCCGCACCGCATCGCCGAAGGCGCGGAAGATCTTGGCCGAGTTGTTGTCCGACTTGACCCAGTATTCGGGGTGCCATTGCACGCCGACGGCGAAGGCGCGGGCGTCCTTCACCGAAACTGCCTCCACCGTGCCGTCGCCGGCAACCGCCTCGACCTGCAGCTTCGAGCCGAGCCGGTCGATGCCTTGGCGGTGCAGCGAGTTGACCTTGATGTCGCCGGCGCCAAACACGCCGGCCAGGCAGCTGCCCGGCTTGATCGAAATGGTCTGATGAATGGCGAAGCGTTCGTCCTGGTTGTCGCTCACCGGCGCGCGATGGTCGAGCGAGCCTTCGCGCTCCTGGATCTCGGTGCCAAGCGTGCCGCCCAGCGCAACGTTCAACTCCTGGATGCCGCGGCAGATGGCAAGCAGCGGCACGCCGCGCTCGATCGCCTTGCGGATTAGCGGCAGCGTGGTGGAATCGCGCGCCGGGTCGTAGGGGCCGTTGGCTTCGCTGGCGTCGCCGCCATAGAGCGATGGATGCACGTTGGACTTCGAGCCAGTGACCATGACACCGTCGACCGAAGACAACAGCTCGTCGAAGTCGAGCCGGTCACCGAATGACGGCACCAAAAGCGGGAACACGCCGGCGCCGGAAAGTGCTGCCTCGATATATTGCTGCGGGACGGCATGCCAGGTGTAGTTGTCGAACTGACGGACGTCGGTTGATATGGCGACGAGCGGCTGGTGCATTTTGGGTCCGGATTCCATTTGGCGCGAAGCGAATAGCTATTGTGCCTGCAAAATAGGCGATCCGAAGGCGCTTTTCCATGGCAAGTTTCGCCATCTCGCATGGGCCACGCGGCGAACGTTAGACATAGTTGCAGGCTGGCCGGCCGGCCCGCGGATTTGTCGCCAGCGCCGCCGTCAAATCCCGCCACCATGCTGGACTCGACCTTTTGCCCGTGTATTGTTTCGGGCAAATCGATACCGGACGTGAGGAGATGTCCCTGATATCGGTTGTTGGTCCAATAGGGAGGAACTGCATGGATCGTCGTTCATTCATCCGCAAGGCCGGGGTCACCGGCGTGGGCGCAGCGGCGGCTGCCGCTACGCTAGCCGCACCGGCAATCGCCCAGTCCAATCCGAAAGTGACGTGGCGGTTGGCGTCGTCCTTTCCCAAGTCACTCGATACGATCTATGGCGGCGCCGAAGTCTTCTCCAAGATGCTGTCTGAGGCGACGGACGGCAATTTCCAGGTCCAGGTCTTCGCCTCCGGCGAACTCGTGCCCGGCCTGCAGGCCGCCGACGCCACCACTGCCGGCACTGTCGAGGCCTGCCACACGGTGTCATACTATTATTGGGGCAAGGACCCGACATGGGCGCTCGGTGCGGCGGTGCCGTTCTCGCTCAACGCGCGCGGCATGAACGCCTGGCACTATCATGGCGGCGGCATCGACCTGTTCAACGAGTTTCTTGCCACGCAGGGTCTTTTCGGCCTGCCCGGCGGCAACACCGGCGTGCAGATGGGCGGCTGGTTCCGCAAGGAGATCAACACCGTCGCCGACCTGTCCGGCCTCAAGATGCGCATCGGCGGCTTTGCCGGCAAAGTGGTGCAGAAGCTCGGCGTCGTGCCGCAGCAGATCGCCGGTGGCGACATCTATCCGGCGCTGGAAAAAGGCACGATCGACGCCGCCGAATGGGTCGGCCCCTATGACGACGAGAAGCTCGGCTTCTACAAGGTCGCGCCCTACTACTATTATCCCGGCTGGTGGGAAGGCGGCCCGACCGTCCATCTCTTGTTCAACAAGGCCAAGTACGAGGAGCTGTCGCCCGCCTACAAGTCGCTTGTGCACACCGCCGCGCAGGCGGCGGACGCCAACATGCTGCAGAAATACGATTTTCTCAATCCTGCGGCGGTGAAGCGGCTGGTGGCCGGCGGCGCGAAATTGCGCCCGTTCAGCCAGGACATCATGGCCGCCTGTTTCGAGAAGGCCAATGAGGTCTACACCGAAATGGAAGCCACCAACGCACCGTTCAAGAAGATCTGGGACTCGATCAAGGGCTTCCGCAAGGAGCACTATCTGTGGGCCCAGGTGGCCGAGTACAATTACGACACCTTCATGATGGTCCAGCAGCGCAACGGCAAACTGTAGGCTGGGATCTGTCCCTTCTCCCCGTCACTATACGGGGAGAAGGTCCCGGCAGGTGGATGAGGGGCGGCGCAAACTTCGGCGATTGATCGCCTTGGGCTTGGTAGCCGCCCCGAAATTATAGCTTATCTTTCCAAGCGTTGACGCTGCACCTCACCTGCCTGCCGGCATCCTCTCCCCGTATAGCGACGGGGAGAGGGACGCGGTCATCGTCGTTTCGCCAATCGCCAACGTCGCAGGATTGAGGCTGCCCTTCAATCCCTGCCCGGCACCACCAACACCTTGACCTCGCCGGGGGCGGCCGGGTTGGAGATAACCGAGGGGGCTCCGTCCAGGCCGACCTGTCTGGAGATGAGCTTGTCGATCTCGATTGCCCCGGACGCGACAAGGTCCGCTGCCCGCCTGTGGGTGAAGGGGTTGATGAACGAGCCGAGAACCTTCAGTTCGCGAAACAGGATGTCGAACGGTTCGAAGGGCACTTTCACGCCTTGCGGCATCACGCCGACGATCACCACCGTGCCGCCGGACTTCGCCAGCCGCATCGATTGTTCGACGGTATCGGGGACACCGGCGCATTCGAGCACCACGTCGGCCCCGCCGGGCACAAGGCCGGTTGGGCCGGCGATCGCCTCGATCGGGTCGACCGCGCTTGGGTCGACCGTCGCCGTTGCACCGAGCTCTTCGGCGAGCGCACGGCGGGAGGCCTGCCGCGTCGACAGGATGATGGTCGCCGCTCCTGCGAGCCTCGCCAATTGCACGGTAAGCAGGCCGATGACGCCGCCACCAAGCACCACCACGGCAGCGCCGGGTCTGATTCCGGCGAGGTCGACAGCGTGCAGGCAGCAGGCCAGCGGCTCGCAGAAGGCGCCATGCGTTGGCTTGAGGTTCGCAGGCAGAAGAAAGGCCTGGCTCTGCGGCATCACGACATAGTCGGCGAAGCCGCCGTCGCGATGGATGCCGATGGCCCTGAGATTGCTGCACAAATTGACCCGGCCAGCCCGACAATGGCTGCAGCGTCCGCAGAAGATGTTGGGATCGCCGGTAACATGGTCACCGATGGCGATGCCGGAAACCGCATCACCGACAGCCTCGACGATGCCGCAGAATTCGTGACCAAGCGTCACCGGCGGGCTCGAAGGGAATTCGCCGTGGAGGAGGTGACGGTCGGTGCCGCAAACGCCGCAGGCTTCGACGCGCACCAGAACGTCCTGCGGTCCCGCAACAGGCTTGTCGACCTCCCGTAGCGCAATGCTGCCCACGGCTTCCAGGCGCACGGCTCTCATGACATCCTCACTCAGGTTCTCAGTGTTCACACATCAGTTGAAGTTCGGCGGCTGCGACAGGTCGGTCGCCGGCGCCGCCGGCTTGGCGGGCGGCGTCTCGCCGAAATTCGGCGGCTGCGAGAGATCGTTCGACGGTGGCGCCGCAGGTGATGGGCCACCGTTGGCTGGTGGTGGTGTGCCGAGAGGCGCAAGGCCTGGCATATCAGGCAAGTTGATCTCGATCGTTCCCGGATCGACGGCCGCACCCTTGTAGCGCATGACCATTTGCGGGAAGGCGATGGTCAGCCCGATCATGATCACCTGGATGCAGACGAAGGGCACGGCGCCCCAATAGATCTGGCCGGTGGTCACCGGCGCGATCTGCTTGCCGGTGAGGCGATCGAGATAGGGCACGCGCGCGGCGACAGAGCGCAGGTAGAACAGCGCAAAGCCGAAAGGCGGGTGCATGAAGCTTGTCTGCATGTTGACGCCGAGCAGCACGCCGAACCAGATCAGGTCGATGCCGAGCTTATCGGCAGCCGGCGCCAAGAGCGGTACGATGATGAAGGCGAGCTCGAAGAAGTCGAGGAAGAAGGCGAGCACGAAGACCAGGATGTTGACGCCGATCAGGAAGCCGACTTCGCCGCCCGGCAGCGACGTCAACAAATGCTCGACCCAGACGTGGCCGTTGACGCCGTAGAAGGTCAGCGAGAACACCCGCGCGCCGATCAGGATGAACAGCACGAAGGAGGAAAGCCTGGTGGTCGACGCGAGCGCCTGTTTGATGACATCCAGCGACAACCGCCCCTTCATTGCCGCCATCGCCAGGGCGCCAACCGCGCCCATGGCGCCGCCCTCCGTCGGGGTGGCGATGCCGAGGAAGATGGTGCCCAGCACCAGGAAGATCAGCGCCAGAGGCGGGATCAAAACGATGATCACCTGCTGCGCCAACCTGGACATCATGTTGATGTTCAGGCCCTTGTCGGCGATCGCCACGATATAGATCAGGGCTACGCCGACGCTGGCGCCAAGAATATCGGCATTGTCGCCATGCGCCGGCGCAAGGTAGCGATAGGCCGCATAGAAAGCCGCGACTGCCACCAGCAGTGCCGCGAGCAGCGACAGCACGCCGTGGCCAAGCGTGCGGGCCGCCAGCGGCAACGCCGGCATCGAGTTCGGCCGGACGATCGACATGATCAGGATGTAGAGCGTGTAAAGGCCGGTCAGCACCAGGCCGGGGATCAGCGCGCCGGCATACATGTCGCCGACCGAACGGCCGAGCTGGTCGGCCAGAACGATCAGCACCAGCGACGGCGGGATGATCTGGGCGAGTGTGCCGGATGCCGCGATGACGCCCGACGCCAGTCGTCGGTCATAGCCGTAGCGCAGCATGATCGGCAGCGAGATCAGGCCCATGGCGATGACCGAAGCCGCGACCACGCCCGTGGTCGCGGCAAGCAGCGCACCGACGAAGATCACCGCATAGGCAAGGCCGCCGCGAACCGGGCCGAACAGCTGGCCGATCGTGTCGAGCAGGTCCTCGGCCATGCCCGATCGTTCCAGCACGATGCCCATGAAGGTGAAGAACGGGATTGCCAAGAGCGTGTCGTTCGACATCACCCGGCTGCCGTAGAAATTGTCGGGCAGCGCATGCAGCAGCGGCCACGCCAGGTTGATCGAGCCGCCCGAATAGGGCGACAGCACGACACCGATGAAGAAGAACATCAGGCCGTTGGCGGCGAGCGAGAAAGCGACGGGGTAGCCGATCAGCAGGAAGATGATCAGCGAAGCGAACATGATCGGCGCCATGTTCTGGGCGATGAACTCGATCATGGGCGCGCCTCCTGGGCGAGCGCCTTGGCTTCTTCGGCAAGGGCTTTCGCCTCGAGCTCGGCCTGTTCGTGCACCGAGATGAACGGATTGGGATCGTCCATGTCGCCGCGCATGATGGCGATCTTCTTGATGATCTCGGAGATGCCCTGCAGCGCCAGCAGGAAGAAGCCGACGAGCAGGATCGCCTTGGCCGGCCAGATGATCAGGCCGCCGGAATTGTTCGACATTTCGCCGCTGCGGAACGACAGCGACACGTAGGGTATAAAATAGATCACCATCAGCGTCACGAACGGCATCAGGAAGAAGACATGGCCGAGCAGGTCGATCCAGTGCTGCACGCGGCGCGACCACATGCCGTAGACGATGTCGATGCGGATATGGTCGTTCTGTTTCAGCGTGTAGGCGGCGGCCAGCATGAAGGCGGCGCCGAACAGGTACCACTGCAGTTCCAGCCAGGCATTCGACGAGACGTCGAAGACCTTGCGGATGATGGCATTGGCGGCGCTGACCAGGATTGCCAGCAGGATCAGCCACGATATCCACCGGCCGATGAACTCGTTCATACGGTCGATCGTTCTGGATAGAGCGAGCAGCCCTGCCATGCATTCCTCCCTGAGGTCGAAGGCGCGCCGTCTCCCCTATTTTCCGTCGCGCCGCTGTGGCCCAACGGTATGCCGTGCGTGGTTCGGCGGGTCAACATGGCATGGGCGCGATCAACGCCGTCGTGACGGGAGGCAGGGGATAAGTGCCGACCGGCTGCTGCGTCATGCAACCAAAGTCTGACAGCGGATGCGGCGATCAGGCGATCTTCTGCTGGTCGCGGCCGGGACCGATCAGCACAAGTGCCGCGACCAGGAACAGATACATCCAGCCATCGCGCCATTCGATCGGGAAATAGCCGGCCCATAGCGACTCCGCCATGCCGAAGGCGGCCGCACCGAGCGCGGCCCGAGGCGGAGAGAGATAGCCGCCCACCGCCGTCACGAACAGGATTTTCAGCCCGTAGACGAGGCCGGAGCCGAAGCTGACATTGCCGTAGTAAAGGGCGGCCATGATTCCGGCCAGCGCGGCGCAGAAACCGCCGAACAGCACCGCATGCCGGAACACTGCGCGCACGTCCACGCCGCACATGGCAGCCGCTTTGGGATCGTCGGAGACGGCGCGCCAGCGGCGGCCGAAGCCCGAGCGGGCAAACGCCCATGCAGCGAGCATGATTGCCGCCAGAACCACCGCGCAATCGATGAGTTGGATCAGCGTCAGCGTCGCCTGGAAGCCGGCATCCTGAGCGAAGACAATGGGTTGCGCCAGCATCGGCGGCAGCCACCAATCATGCGTGTCGGCGGCGATACGGCTTGCTTCCGACAGCAC
This sequence comes from Mesorhizobium sp. LSJC285A00, assembly GCF_000503155.1. Taxonomy (NCBI): domain Bacteria; kingdom Pseudomonadati; phylum Pseudomonadota; class Alphaproteobacteria; order Hyphomicrobiales; family Phyllobacteriaceae; genus Mesorhizobium; species Mesorhizobium sp. LSJC285A00. Next base: position 146,117 of record NZ_AYVK01000026.1, on the reverse strand, counting down.
CAGCAGGATGCCGAGCGTCGTCACCACAATGGCATTGGGCGTGCGGTCGGCCAGCGGTTCGAAGACGCTGCGCGACAGCACGTGGCCGATCAGCGCGGCATAAAAGAAAGCCGTGACGACGCCGAGCACCACTGCCGCCAGCAAGGTCAGCCACAATACCTGATAGCCGAAGGCCACGGTCAGGATCATCGTCTGGCCGCAAAAGGCGAACAGCGCGCCATAGGCGAGATTGGTCCGGTGCAGGATGCCGTTGGTCAGCACGTAGCCGAAGGCAAGCAGCGCATAGAGCGCGCCGGAATGCAGCCCGTTCAGCACCTGCTGGAAGAAATAGAGCATAGACAGCTTTCCGGGCGCCGGAGCCCGCGCCAAGGTTTGCATCGTAGAATCTAACTTGTCAAATGCGTTTTATGGGTTAGATTTCTGATATGACAGTATCCTGGACCCCACATCGCTTCACCGGCGGCATTCTTGCGCTCGATACGGCCAACACCGTGGTGTTGCGCAACGATCCGGAAAAGACCTTCGACCGTTTTGACGATCCGGCCGAGATCGCGCGCTTCGCCGATGCCGCAAGCGGCTTTCGCGGTGCCGAGCTTGGCGGCAGACCGCTGGAGGCGACCTCGCCGGACAGCATCGCCCCGGTGGTGCTGGCGATCCGCGAGACGACCGACCGCCTGTTTCGCGGCGCGGTGTCGAAAGGTGCGCTTGCCGCCGGCGATCTCGCCGCTTTTCTCAAGGCCTGCGCCAACGGCCTAGATCGGAGCCTGGCCGAAATCGGCGCACCGGGCAGACCGTTCGGCGATCCGGCGACGCCGATCGCGTTCGAGGCGGCGCTGGCGGTTTCGGCCTTGTCGCTGCTGCGCGACGACACGGTCGCCAGGCTCAGGATCTGTCCCAATTGCAGCTGGCTGTTTCTCGACAGGAGCCGCAATTCCAGCCGCCTTTGGTGCGATATGGCTGTGTGCGGCAACCGCCAGAAAGCAAGCCGTCACTATCGCCGCCGCACGGCGGCACATGAGGTCAACAATGCCTAGGGTTGTTTTTCGTTCGATCCTTGTCGGTGCAGCGCTCATTGCAGCCGTTGCGCTTGGCGCCTGCCGCGACACCGGCGGCGACGGCAAGCTGTTCGAGGTTTCCGGCAAGGTCGTCGTCTTCAATTACCGTCTCGCCCGGGCGACCTATGTCGTGACGCTGCGGCCCCTGCAGCCGATGGGCGAAGGCCAGGTTGCGGTCGCCAGTTTCCAGAATCCGGCCGGCGGCCCTCCCCTGGTGATCGAGCAGAAGGTCTGGCCGAAGCTCGACAAGGTCAGCCTGGAGAGCCCGGCGCTGACCTGTATCGTCAAGGACAAGCCCTATGCGATTTCGATCAGCATCAGGGGTCCTGACGGCACGTTCCTGCAGAAGATCGACACGACGCTGATGTCGAGCGAGGACCAGTCGATCCTTCCCGACCGGCCGCTGGTGGTCGACCAGCTCTATACGGCCAATCCCGATCTTGCCGGCCATCCCGACGGCAAGCTGCCGGGTGAGCCGAAGCCGGATTGCTCGAAAGGCTGACGCGTCTTAGCCCGGCGCGACTGCGTGGAAATTTCTGGTCGCCGGACAACCGCCGCGGACCGATTTCGTGCCGGATACGCGACGGCAGCGGATCGTTCGTTGCGCTTTGCCTGGCACTTTCGATTTCGTTTGACCTGCCTTGCAAGCGGAGAAAGACTGCGCCATCTCACTCCTACGTTGGCCGCGCGCCCCCCGGTGCTGCCTCCGCCGAGGAAATGCCTGATGACGCTGCACGACGTCGCGCTCGACGACAAGTTCGATCTTTGTAAGGAGCGCATCTTCCTGTCCGGCGCACAGGCGGTCATCCGCATGCTTTTGATGCAGCGCGAGCGCGACCGACGGGCCGGCCTCAACACGGCCGGCTTCGTGTCCGGTTATCGCGGCTCGCCGCTCGGCGGCCTCGACATGCAGCTGTGGCGGGCGAAAAAGCAGCTGGCGCAGGCCGACATCGTTTTCCAGCCCGGCCTCAACGAGGAGCTTGCCGCCACCGCCTGCTGGGGCTCTCAGCAGGCGGGATTGCTGGGTGAAGGCACGCATGACGGCGTGTTTTCGGTCTGGTACGGCAAGGGGCCGGGAGTCGACCGCTCCGGCGACGTTTTCCGCCACGCCAACCTCGCGGGATCGTCGAAGTATGGCGGCGTGCTTGCGCTGATGGGCGACGACCATATGGCCGAATCATCGACCAATGCGCACGCCACCGAATTCCTGTTCGTCGACACCATGGTGCCGATCCTCAACCCGGCCGGCGTTCAGGAGATCATCGACTACGGCCTCTACGGCTTTGCCATGTCGCGCTTCGCCGGCACCTGGGCGGCTATCAAATGCGTCAAGGACAACATCGAATCCACGGCCTCCGTCGATGCCGCGCTCGAGCGCCTGAACATCGTCGTGCCGAAGTTCGATATGCCGCCCGGCGGCCTCAACATCCGCGATGAGATCGACATGCTTGGCCAGGAGGAGCGGCTGCATGAATACAAGCGCGCCGCTGCATCCGCCTTCATCCATGCCAACGGCCTGAACCGCGTCGTCTATTCGGGCGGCCGCGCGCCGAAGCTCGGTATCATCACGCTGGGCAAGAGCTATCTCGATGTCCGCCAGGCGCTGGAAGACATCGGCATCGACGAGGCCGCCGCCAACCGCATCGGCATCCGCCTGTTCAAGGTCGGCTGCCCCTGGCCGCTCGACCTGCAGCATATCGCCGAATTCGCCCGCGGCCTCGACACCATCGTCGTCGTCGAGGAGAAGCGCTCGCTGATCGAGGTGCAGCTGCGCGAAAACCTCTACGGCACCGCCACCCAGCCGGCGATCGTCGGCAAGAAGGACGAGCGCGGCGACTGGCTGTTCCCGGCCAAGGGCGCGCTCGACCCCAACGAGATCGCCATTGCGCTGGGCGAGCGCATCCTGCGCACAATCGGCCCTTCGGAAGAGATCACTGCCAAGGTGGCGAAGCTGCGCCAGTTCCAGGCGATGCTTGCCGAAACCAGCGATATCGGTTCGCGCACGCCGTTCTTCTGCTCCGGCTGCCCGCACAATTCCTCGACCAAGGTGCCCGACGGCTCGATCGCCGCCGCCGGTATCGGCTGCCATTTCATGGCGCTGTGGATGGACCGCAACACGGTCGGCTTCACCGCCATGGGGGGCGAGGGCGCACAATGGGTCGGCCAGGCGCCATTCTCCAAGCGCGGCCACATTTTCCAGAATCTCGGCGACGGGACCTACAATCACTCCGGCACGCTGGCGATCCGCTTCGCGCTGTCGACCGATGCCAACATCACCTACAAGATCCTCTACAACGACGCCGTCGCCATGACCGGCGGCCAGCCGCATGAAGGCGGCCTGACTGTCGACATGATCGCCAGGCAGGTGCGCGCCGAAGGCGTCGAGCGCATCGCCATCGTCACCGACGAGCCGGACAAATATGCGGGGAAGGCCGAATTCCCCTCTGGCGCCACCATCCACCACCGCGACGACCTCGACCTCGTCCAACGCGAACTGCGCGACGTCAAGGGCGTCTCGGTGCTGCTCTACGACCAGACGTGCGCCGCCGAAAAGCGCCGCCGCCGCAAGCGTGGCACCTTCCCGGATCCCGACAAGCGGGTCTTCATCAACGAACTGGTCTGCGAGGGCTGCGGCGATTGCGGCGTGCAATCGAACTGCGTTTCGATCCAGCCGGTCGAGACCGAGTTCGGCCGCAAGCGCAGAATAGACCAGTCGAGCTGCAACAAGGATTTCTCCTGCGTCAACGGCTTCTGCCCGTCCTTCGTCACCGTGCACGGCGCCAAGATCAGGAAGGCCGAAGGCATTGCCGGCCGCTCCGACCCGCTTGACGGCGTGCCGGTGCCAGCCGAATTCCCGCTCGGTAGCGAGGGTTGGGCGGCGATCATCGACGGCGTCGGCGGCACCGGCGTCGTCACCATAGGTGCTGTGCTCGGTATGGCCGCCCATCTCGAGGACAAGGGCTGCGGCATGATCGACATGGCCGGCCTCGCCCAGAAGGGCGGTTCGGTGTTCACCCATGTCCGCATCGCCCGCACGCCGGACGACATCCACGCGATCCGCGTTTCGGCCGGCAAGGCCGACCTGGTACTCGGCTGCGACCTTGTCGTGTCCGGCGCCAAGAAGGTGCTTGGCGCGGTGCGCGAAGGCCATACCATCTTCCTTGCCAACACTGCCGAGATCATGCCTGGCGAATTCGCCCGCTCGGCCGATTTCTCGCTGCCCATCGAGCGCCTGAAGAAGGCGATCCGCGCTGCCGCCGGCGACGACAAGACGCATTTCTTCGACGCCACGCGCACCGCCACCCAATTGTTCGGCAATTCGCTCGGCGCCAACATGTTCATGCTCGGCTTCGCCTTCCAGCATGGCGGCCTGCCGCTGTCGGCGCAAGCTATTGAAAAGGCGATCGAATTGAACGGCGAGGCGGTGGCGATGAACATCGCGGCGTTCCGCTGGGGCCGGCGCGCCGCGCATCAGCCGGAGTTTGTGCGCGGCCTCATCGCGCAACCGAGCAAGGCCACTGAGATCGCCGAGACGCTGGACGATATCATCGCCCGCCGCGTCGCTTTCCTCTCTGCCTATCAGAATGCCGCCTATGGCAGGCGCTATGTCGAGCGGCTGGCGGTCCTGCGTGCCGCCGAGGCAAAGGCCGTGCCCGGCTCGACCGCGGTGACCGAGGCAGCCGCCAAAAATCTGTTCAAGCTGATGGCGATCAAGGACGAATATGAGGTGGCGCGGCTCTACACTGACGGCTCCTTCGCTATGGAGCTGTCAAAACAGTTCCAGAGCTACGAAAAGCTCGAATTTCATCTGGCGCCGCCGATCATGGGCAGGCGCGGCAATGACGGCAAGCCGAGGAAATCGAGCTTCGGCCCGTGGATGATGAAGGGTTTTCGCCTGCTGGCGGCGCTGAAAAGCCTGCGCGGCACGGCCTTCGACGTGTTCGGCTACAGCGCCGAGCGGCGCATGGAGCGGCAGCTTCTGGCCCGCTATGAGGCCGATCTGGAGCTTGTCGCCAAAGCACTTGCGCCAGGCAGGATCGAGGCCGCCATCGCCCTTGTCTCGGTGCCGGCGCTCATTCGCGGCTACGGCCATGTCAGGCAAGCCAGCGCCGAAAAGGCAGAGGGCGAGCGCACAAGGCTTGTCGAGCGGCTGGCCAACACGCCGGCGCGGCCTGAACTTCAGGCCGCCGAGTGATCGATACGCCTTGTTTACCTGAACACGAATTTTCGCGGTTTACGCCGATGGAGCCGACTTGACGCCAGGCGTCGGAACGGCATCTCTAAACCTTTCTTAAGGCGAATGTGACATGACTGCGGTTCGTGCGACACCGCAGGCCATGCAAGAAAACAAAGCCGCAGAGATAGGTGAGGACGTCTATGCTGGGTTCGTGCGATCGTTGTTCAACGATCCCGGGATCCTGCTGATTGGCGCATTTTGCCATGGCCTCATCGGCATTCTGGTTTATTTTACCTCGGGGCATCCGGCCTATCTTGCATTGGCCGCGCTTATGCTTGCGGCGGGGCTTTACCGTTACTACGGCATCCGCAAAGGCCTGCGCATAGGCAGTTTCGAAACTTATGAACAAGCCAAGAAGTGGGAACGCTACTACCTGGTTGGCGGCACCATCCAGGCTTTCTTCATGGGGCTTTTCTGCTTCACCTCAATCTATCTCATTCCCGATGTCTTCGGGGAAAGCGCCGCCATCGCCGTCATAATGGGCTCGACGGTGACCATTGTCGGCCGCAATTACGGCTCCAAGACCATGGTTGCGGTGCAGGCCTTCACGGTCGTGCTGCCGATCGCGGTCGGGCTGATGCTCAAGGGACATCTCGGCGATTTCATCCTCGGCCTCTACATCGTGCCGTTCATCTTCATCATCACCCGGATGGCCAGCCACGTCCGCACCGTGCTGTTCAACGCCATTTCGGAGCGCAAGACGGCCGCCAGGCTCGCCGAGCGCTTCAACCGCGCGCTCAACACCATGTCGCATGGCCTGGTCATGCTCGGCCCCGACGGCAAGGTCGTGGTCGGCAATGCCGAAGCCGCGCATCTGATGTCGCTGCGCTCGCCTGACCAACTGCTCGGGCGGTCGATCCATTCGCTGCTCCTGCGCGGCGTCGCCGGAGGCATGCTGGCGCCGAAAGACTGTCGTTATGTCGAAGCGCAGCTGACGCGCGCCTTGCGCGAGGGCCGCGACCGCAAGGTGCTGGTCTCCTTCTCCAATGGCCAGCACTATGAGTTCTCGGCCCGCGAAGGCAATCAGGATCTCGGTGTCATCACCTTCGAGGACGTCACCGCCCGCGTCGAGGCTGAGGAAAAAATCCGCTTCATGGCGCGCTATGACAGCCTTACCGGCCTGCCGAACCGCGCGTATTTCCATGAGCTGGTCGGTGAAGCCATGGCGTCGGGCAGCCGCGACCGCCTGTGCGCCCTGGCGGTGCTCGATCTCGACGATTTCAAGAGCGTCAACGACACCCTCGGCCATCCGGTCGGCGACGGACTTATCTATGCCGTTGCCGAGCGGCTGGCGGCCGTCGCCGGGCAAGGCGTCAATGTCAGCCGTTTCGGCGGCGACGAGTTCATGATCTTCTTCGACCGCGTCGAGGATGAAAGCCATCTGACGGGCCTGCTCGACCAGATCTTTGCCGATCTGCAGGGCGAGGTCGACGTCGCAGGCCACGGTCTGCGCATCCAGGCAAGCGCGGGCGCCGTGCTGTCCAGGGTCGACGACACCGATGTCGACGCCATGATCGTCAAGGCCGATCTGGCGCTCTACAAGGCCAAGGAACTCGGCAAGAACAACTGGCGGCTGTTCGAGGCAGCGATGGATGCGGCGTTCCGCAACCGCCAGCTGATGAAGGCCGACCTGCGCACGGCGGTCGAAGGCAAGGCGCTGCGGGTGGTCTATCAGCCGATCGTGGCGATGAACACCATGCGCATCGCCAGCTGCGAGGCCCTGTGCCGCTGGGATCATCCCGATCTCGGGCCGGTTTCGCCCAGCATCTTCATTCCGCTGGCCGAAGAAATGGGCATCATCTCCGAGATCAGCACTTTTGTGCTCGCGGCTGCCTGCGCCGAATGCGCCAAATGGCCGGGCCAGACCAGCGTCTCGGTCAACCTTTCGGCCAAGGATTTCCGCAACCGCGACGTTGTCCAGAAGGTTCGCGACGCGCTTGCCACTTCGGGGCTCGCCGCCGGCCGCCTCGAGATCGAAGTCACCGAAACCGCGCTGCTCGACGACAAATCGCTAACGCGCCAGTATATCGAGGAACTGAAGCAGCTTGGCGTGCGCATTGCGCTCGACGATTTCGGCACCGGCTATTCAAGCCTGAGCTACCTCCACAAGCTGCCGCTCGACAAGATCAAGATCGACCGTTCGTTCCTGATGGACGTGACCCAGAACAAGCGTTCGCTCGACTTGTTGAAGGGCATCGTCGACCTGACCCGCGTGCTCGGGCTGACCGTCACCATCGAAGGTGTGGAAACCTTCGAACAGCTGAAGATCCTGGTGCATTCGGTCAAGCCGGACCTCGTCCAGGGCTTCCTGTTTGGCGCAGCACTTAGTGCCTCGGGCATAGAGACCATGTCCAACGTGACCTGGCCTTTCGCCGCCGAGCTGCGGCCGGCGGCAAAACTCGCCACGCCCTGACCCGTCATTAAATTGCGCTTGAAAAGCCCGTCTAAAAAGCGTTGTATTGTCTAGACGTTAACTGATTGTTAAGGTTAATGATCGGTAAACACAGACGATTAGAGTTTCATCTTCTTGTTCCTTCGGTCGTCCGGTATTGTTCTCCTGCGGCGGTACGAGGGGAAGTAATGGACACGCATCAGTCAGGTGTGCTTTCGGGTGCGGCAGTCAAATCTGGCCCGCCTTCCCTGTTCGCCCGCAACGTCCTCGACGTCCTCGAGCGTGTCGAATACCGGCGCTGCGAAAGCGGCGAGGATCTCGAAGCGGTCTACCGGCTGCGCTACAAGGCCTTTCATACACACGGCCTGCTTGACACCATTACCGAACAGAAGCTCGTCGATCACCTTGACGAAGTGCGCAATTGCTACTGTTTCGGCGTCTTCATGGATGGCGAGCTGGTCAGCACCGTCAGGCTCCACCATTTGACCCGCGAGACCCCCGAAGCGCCGATCATGACCGTTTTCGGCGACCGGCTGCTGCTGCGGCTGGCGCGCGGTGAAACCTTCATCGACCCGAGCCGGTTGGCGATCGATCCGCAAATGTCGTCGGCCAACCGCGCCCTGCCCTATGTCACGCTGCGGCTCGCGGTTATCGCCAACACCTTCTTCAACGCCACCAGCTGCATTTCGATGATCCGCGAGGAGCACACGGCCTTCTACCATCGCATCTTCGGATCGGTGCAGGTCGGCGAGCCGCGCCTCTACCCGCCCTTCACCATGCCGATCTTCTTCTATGAATCGATCTGCGAGCAGAACATGGCCCCGACGCTGGAGCGCTTTCCCTTCTTCCAGTCGACGGCGCTGGAGCGGCGTATGCTGTTTGCCAAGGCGCCGGCCGGCGAGCTCGCGCCGCTGACCATCCTGCCCACCGCTAAATATTTTCGCGAAGCAGCGTAATGTCGGCAAAGCCGGCGCACTTTAGCGCCCGGTGCGAGGAGCTTTCCGGCCGCTTCGGCGTTCTGGACGTCACGACCCCGACGCGGCCATAGAAAGGAACCGACATGCATATTCCCGAGCTAGCATTGACCCCGCTGATCTCGCTGATTGCCGGCGTGCTGATCCTGGTGATGCCGCGGCTGCTCAACTACATCGTCGCGCTCTATCTGATCGTCATTGGGCTGCTCGGGCTGTTTCCGCATCTAGCCGGTTGAAACGCAAAACCCTCAACGTTCGACGTTAGGCCGGCGACAAGAGCCCATACCGCCGGCTTTCAACATTCTTTGAGGCTGTTGTCGCTGGTCGTGCGGCAATAGCGCCATTGCTCTTGGTCCAGCTTTTCGCTATGTGCCTCAAAGATGTCTTCGAAGGGGTATTCCTATGGCTGATCACACGCCGACCGGTCCTGTCGAACTGGGCGCGAAGATGGACTATGCCGAACATGACCGCACCTATCATGGCTTTCTGGCGCTGGCCAAATACGGCTCGCTGTTCTGCGGCGCCCTGCTCCTGGCCATGGCTTTCGGCTTCTTCGCAGGCGGCTTCTTCTCCGCGACCATCCTGTTCGTGCTGATCCTCGCCCTCGGCGCCTTCATTCTCCGATAGTCTCTTCAGACCCTTGCCAAGGGCGTAGCCGGACATCCGGCCGCACTCTTTCGCAAAGCCGCACTCTTGCGCAAACAGGTTCCAGCCGAAAGGATCATGCGGTGGGACAGACGGTTTTCATCCCTCGCGAGCTCGATGCCAGCGAGCCTCGTGTCGCGGCCTCGCCCGATACCGTGAAGCGGCTGGCGGCGCTGGGCTTCGACGTCACCGTCGAGACGGGCGCCGGCACCAGGTCGCGCATTCCCGATGAGGAGTTCGCCAAGGCGGGTGCCGCGATCGGCAAGGCTTCGGATGCGAGACGGGCGGATGTGGTGCTGAAGGTGCGCCGGCCGACCGACGCCGAGCTGAAGGGCTACAAATCGGGTGCGGCGGTCATCGCCATCATGGATCCCTACGGCAATGATGCCGCGGTCGCGGCGCTTGCCGAGGCTGGGGTCACCGCCTTCTCGATGGAATTCATGCCGCGCATCACCCGCGCCCAGTCGATGGACGTGCTGTCGTCGCAGGCCAATCTCGCCGGCTACCAGGCCGTGATTGACGGCGCATCGGAGTATGACCGCGCGCTGCCGATGATGATGACTGCGGCCGGCACCGTGCCGGCGGCGAAGATCTTCATCATGGGCGTCGGCGTTGCCGGCCTGCAGGCGATCGCCACGGCGCGCCGTCTCGGCGCTGTCGTCACCGCCACCGACGTTCGTCCCGCCGCCAAGGAACAGGTGGCGTCGCTTGGCGCAAAGTTCCTCGCCGTCGAGGACGAGGAGTTCAAGGCGGCCGAGACCGCCGGCGGCTACGCCAAGGAAATGTCGAAGGAGTACCAGGCGAAGCAGGCAGCGCTCACCGCTGAGCACATCGCCAAGCAGGACATCGTCATCACCACGGCGCTGATCCCCGGCCGGCCGGCGCCGAAGCTGGTGTCGGCGGCGATGGTCGCCTCGATGAAGCCGGGTTCGGTGATCGTCGACCTCGCCGTCGAGCGCGGCGGCAATGTCGAAGGCGCGGTTGCGGGTCAGGTGGTGACGACGGCCAACAACGTTAAGATCGTCGGCCACCTCAACGTGCCCGGCCGCGTCGCCGCATCGGCCTCGCTGCTCTACGCCAGGAACCTGTTCGCCTTCCTCGAGACGCTGGTCGACAAGACCAGCAAGACGCTCGCCATCAACCGCGAAGACGATCTGGTTAAGGCGACGATGCTGACCGACGCTGGCCGCGTGGTGCATCCGGCCTTCGCCAAGGCGGCGGAACAGCCCCATATCGAACCGGCGGCCATTCCGGCCGAGACCATGGTGGCTGATGCCACGCCGAAGAAGGCTGCACCGAAAAAGGCGTCCGACAAAGCCACTGCCGGCAAGTCCGCCGCCAAGCCGAAGGGGATCGCGTGATGGATCAGACCTTGCAGAAAGCCCTCGATCAGCTCGACCAGGCAAGTGCCGCCGTCCGGCTGGCTGTGCAGAACCTGGCCAACGCGCCCGGTGGCGCCGATGCGGCGGGCGATGCCGCGCACGCACTGTCCGGCGGCGCCATCGATCCCTTCGTCTTCCGCTTCGCCATCTTCGTACTTGCGATCTTCGTCGGATACTACGTCGTCTGGTCGGTGACGCCGGCGCTGCACACGCCGCTGATGGCGGTCACCAACGCCATCTCCTCGGTCATCGTCGTCGGCGCGCTGCTGGCCGTCGGCATCTCGGCCTCCGGCATTGCCACCGGCTTCGGCTTCGTCGCGCTGATGCTGGTCTCGGTCAACATCTTTGGCGGCTTCCTGGTCACCCAGCGCATGCTGGCCATGTACAAGAAGAAGGACCGGTAGAGCGCCATGAACGCCAACTTCGCGTCCTTCCTCTACCTGGTCTCTGGCGTCCTGTTCATCATGGCGCTTCGCGGCCTATCTCATCCGACCACCAGCCGCCAAGGCAATCTCTACGGCATGATCGGCATGGGCATTGCCATTGCCACCACGCTGGCGCTGGCGACTCCGTCCGCCGGGCGCTTCGGCCTGATCGTGCTTGGTCTAGCCATCGGCGGCGGCGTCGGCGCCGTTACAGCGCGCCGCATCGCCATGACGTCGATGCCGCAGCTGGTCGCCGCCTTCCACTCGCTGGTCGGCCTTGCCGCCGTCATGGTCGCGGCAGCCGCCATCTACGCGCCGGAAAGTTTCGGCATCGGCACGAATGGCGACATCCACGCCCAGGCGCTGATCGAGATGAGCCTTGGCGTTGCCATCGGCGCCATCACTTTCACCGGCTCCGTCATCGCCTTCCTCAAGCTCGATGGCCGCATGTCGGGCAAGCCGATCATGATCGGCGGCCGTCACATCATCAACGCGGTCCTCGGCATCGCGCTGATCGTGCTGATCGTGCTTCTGGTCACCACCGAGGCCAAGCTGGTGTTCTGGCTGATCGTCGCGGCGTCGCTGGCGCTCGGCGTCCTCTTGATCATCCCGATCGGCGGCGCCGACATGCCGGTCGTCGTCTCGATGCTGAATTCTTATTCCGGCTGGGCCGCCGCGGCACTCGGCTTCACGCTTGGCAATCTGGCGTTGATCATCACCGGCGCGCTGGTCGGCTCGTCCGGCGCCATCCTGTCCTACATCATGTGCAAGGGCATGAACCGGTCGTTCATCTCGGTCATCCTCGGCGGCTTCGGCGGCGAGACCGCGGCGGTTGCCGATGACGGCATCGAACGCACGGTCAAGCAGGGCTCGGCCGACGACGCTGCCTATCTGATGATGAACGCACAGAAGGTCATCATCGTGCCGGGCTACGGCATGGCGGTCGCCCAGGCCCAGCACGCGCTGCGCGAAATGGCCGACAAGCTCAAGGCCAATGGCGTGGATGTCAAATACGCCATCCACCCCGTGGCAGGCCGCATGCCGGGCCACATGAACGTGCTGCTCGCCGAAGCCAATGTTCCCTATGACGAAGTGTTCGAACTGGAAGATATCAACTCCGAGTTCGCGCAGGCCGATGTCGCCTATGTCATCGGCGCCAACGACGTCACCAATCCATCCGCCCGCGACGACAAGTCGTCGCCGATCTACGGTATGCCGATCCTCGACGTCGACAAGGCCCGCACCTGCCTGTTCGTCAAGCGCTCGCTCGGCTCGGGCTACGCCGGCATCGACAACACGCTGTTCTACAAGGACGGCACCATGATGCTGCTCGGCGACGCCAAGAAGATGACCGAGGAAATCGTCAAGGCCATGGATCACTAAGCCGCCGCAACCTTCCACTGGAAGGTTGTCGGTCCATCATCGGAAACAAAAAAGCCCGGTTCGACCGGGCTTTTTGATGTTGAAGACCGGTTCAGCGGCTGGTCAGGAAAACCGCTTCCTCGTCGTCGCGCTGCCTGCCGCCCAGGGCTGCCGCAGCGCTGGCGATGAAGGCGCCGATAACCAGCGACAGGGCGCCAAGCAGGGCGAAGGTGGCGCTGCCTTTCCGCGCGGCGTCGGCGGCCTGCTTTGCCTTGACCTTGGCGTCCTCGACCCTGGCCACCAGGGCGTCGACACGCGCCTTGGCGTCGGCCTCGGAAAGCCCGGTGCGGGCGGCGACCAGCTGCGACAGATAGGTCTTGTCGTCAGCCGAAACTTCGCCTGCCGCCGCACTGGCGATGAGGATGCGCGAAGCCTGCCCGGCCGCAGCCGCATCGCTGTCCGGATTGGCCGCCGCGAGCCTGGCGGCATCAGCCGGACGGAACAGCGTATCCACGAGATAGGACGTTGCATTGTCGGCCGGTGCGCTGCCGGCATTGGCGGACGCGCCGGCCGAAGCACCCATGGCGGCGCCTGAGGCAACAGTAGAAGCCGCCTGCACGCCTGAACCAAGCACTGCCGACAGCGCCGACCCGAGAATGCCGACGACCAGCAATGTCGCCAGCGCCCAGGCGAGGAGGCCGTGCGCGGTGTCACGGAAATAGACCTCGTCGGTGTGGATGCCGACCCATTTGGTGCGCAGGCGTCCGGCAAGATAGCCACCGACCCCGGAGGACAGCCATTGCACGATGATGAGCCAGATGGCGCCGGACACCGCGAAGGTGGTCAGCGAGGCACTGGCGCCGGACCACGGCGAGACCATGGTCAGCCCCAGCCCCGAACCGAGCAGCATGAGGATGAAGGTCAGCGTCGAGGCCGCGAAGGCGCCGGCGATGATCGGCCCCCAGCTGACGGCCGTGGCGGAGGATTCTGTTGAAGCAGATACGTCGACAGCCGATACGGTGGACTGCATCGACGCCTCCTACCGTACGAACAGCATGATGAGAATGATGATCGGGATCGGAATACCGAGCAACCAGAGCAAAATACCGCGTCCCATAAAGAGCCTCCCTGCGAGAAATTGATCGATGTCGTCACAATGTTCCTGAGCGATTTCCGTTCCGAGGAGCAATGAAATGATTTGCTTACCGGGAACGGAACTATTTTCCGCGCGGCCCGAGGCACGACTGCGAAACTGTGGATTGGTTCACGGAGTTCCACATGGGCTGCCGTGTATTGTTGGCTCGGTGAGCCGGGGGTAGCATGAGCGATCCCGCCGTCGGATGTCGTCAACGGAGACGCTGATGCCCAAGACTGTCGCATCGCTGGCTTACAAAAAGGCGCAGCCCAGCCAGGCGGTGGTGATCGTGCATGGCATGGGCGAGCAGCGGCCGATGGGTACGCTGAGGGGATTCGTCCAGGCGGTCTGGAGCAGCGATCCCACCCGTGCTCCACCCTACGCCCAGATTCCCGATCCGGCCGTTTCCGGCGCCACGATCAACCAGAGCTGGATCACGCCCGACAGCCGGACCAAGTCACACGAGCTGCGCCGCATCACCACGCCCTACGACGTCGATGGCCGCCGTACCGATTTCTACGAGCTTTATTGGGCCGACATCACGCAAGGCACGACGCGCGGCCGGCTGGCCGCCTGGGTGACGAACCTGTTGTGGCGCAAGCCCGCCGACATTCCGCTCGACGCCCGCAAGCTTTACGTCGCCACACTTCTGATCGTTATCGTCATTCTGGGCGCAGCACTCGTGCTGGCAACATCGGTCTGGCAACAGGCCGTTACCTTGACGACCGGCCTGATGATCACCACCCTCGCTTCTTTTGTCATCTGGGCGGTGGATCAGTTCGCCCTGCCCTATTTCGGTGACGTCGCCGCTTATGTGCGCGCCGAGGCGGCGACGATCGAGAAGCGTGCGCTGATCCGCGACAGAGGCCTGACGTTGCTCAAGACGCTGATGAAGGACGATGCTTACGACCGCATCGTGCTGGTCTCGCACAGCCTTGGGTCGATCATCGCCTATGATTTGCTGCAGATCCTGTGGGCCGAGTTCCGGCCGCGAAGGCTGGAAGCGGTCCGCGACAAGGCCAAACTGGCGGCGGTCGAGGCCGTCGACAAGGCAACGCTCGGCTCTGATGGGTCAGCGTGGCCAAAGAACCTTGAAGACCTCGCCGGATTCCGGCGCGGTCAATGGGCGCTCTACCAGCAGCTTCGGACCAAGGACGCCGACCACCCGCTGCCCTGGAAGATCAGCGATTTCGTCACGCTTGGCAGTCCGCTCTCCCACAGCGAATTCCTGGTGACCTACAATCTCGCGGAATTCAGGCGTGGCCTTGCCGAGCGCCTGTTCTCGGCTTGCCCGCCGATTGCCGATGACGGGCGCCCCGGCGGCACCGTGCTTTACCGGGAAGGACACAGCCAAGGCAAGGCGCAGCGCGCGGTGCATCATGGCGCGGTGTTTGCGGCAACGCGCTGGACGAACGTCTACGACCGCGGCAATGGCTGGGCGACAGGCGATCCGATTTCCGGTCCGATGACGGAAAACTTCGGCCCCGGTGTGGAGAACATCCAGATCGAGCTTCGCAGCTCACTTGGCCGTATCTTCACCCACACGCTTTATTGGTCATCGACGGCAAACGGCGTCGAAATCGCCCTGCCGGCGGGCACCGCGCCGCGCTCGCATCTGCAAGTGCTGCGCGACGCGGTGGACCTTGGTCGGAAGCTGGAGCCAAAGGCCTGACCCGGAGTGGAGCTCCGGCGGCAAGGCCCCCAGCCCTCAAATGTCCAGATTGGCAACTGACAGCGCGTTGTCCTGGATGAATTCGCGCCGCGGTTCGACCTCGTCGCCCATCAGCCGCGAAAACAGCGAATCCGCATCGGTGGCGTCATTGACCTTGACCTGCAGCAGCGAACGCACATTCGGGTCGAGCGTGGTTTCCCAGAGCTGCTCGGCATTCATCTCGCCGAGGCCCTTGTAGCGCTGCATGGTCAGGCCCTTGCGGCCGGTCGCAAACACCGCGTTGAGCAGCGCCAGCGGCCCCGAAATGGTTTCGGAGACATCCTTGCGGCGCAGCACCGGCGGCTCGCCATAGACTTCCATGAGGCGCGGGGCATAGCGGTCGAGCTGGCGTGCGTCGGCCGAATTTATCAGCCCGGCATCGAGCTGCGCGAATTCCTTGACGCTGCGCACCGTGCGTTCGAACACATAGCCGCCGACGCCTTCATTGGAGGTCGACAGCCGGCCGGTCCAGCCGCGCTCGGTGTCCTCGGCAATGATGTCAAGGCGCTGGGCGACGCGTTCGGCCATGGCATTGGCGCGGCCGAGGTCGTTTAGCACATCGGCGTTGAGCGCGCCGGCGATCGCCGCCTGTTCGACCACGCCCCTGTTGTAGCGCGTGTGCAGCCCGTTGATGAGCTGGCGCACGGCCAGTGCATCATCGATCGAGCCGCGCAGATCCTGTCCGGCCCGCGCCTCGCCGGAGGCAAGCGTCAGCGACGCCTCCTCCAGCCCGGAGCCGATCAGGAACTCCTCGAAGGCGCTCTCGTCCTTGATGTATTGCGAGCTTTTTCCGCGCGTCACTTTGTAGAGCGGCGGCTGGGCGATGTAGAGATGGCCGCGCTCGATCAGCTCCGGCATCTGGCGGAAGAAGAAGGTGAGCAGCAAGGTCCTGATATGGGCGCCGTCGACGTCGGCGTCGGTCATCAGGATGATCTTGTGGTAGCGCAATTTGTCGGCGTTGAACTCGTCCTTGCCGATCGAGGTGCCGAGCGCGGTGATCAGCGTGCCGATCATCTCGGAGCCGAGCATGCGGTCGAAGCGCGCCCGCTCGACATTGAGTATCTTGCCGCGCAACGGCAGGATTGCCTGGTTCTGGCGCGAACGGCCGCCCTTGGCAGAGCCGCCGGCCGAGTCACCCTCGACGATGAAGATTTCGGATTTCGCCGGGTCGCGTTCCTGGCAGTCGGCAAGCTTGCCAGGCAGAGAGGTGACGCCGAGCGAGCTTTTGCGGGTGATGTCTCGGGCCTTGCGCGCGGCTTCGCGCGCCGCGGCCGCCTGGATCACCTTGTCGATGACCACCTTGCCCTCGGTCGGGTGTTCTTCCAGCCAGGTGCCAAGCGCCTCGTTGACCAGGCCTTCGACCACCGGGCGGACTTCCGACGAGACCAGCTTGTCCTTGGTCTGGGAGGAGAATTTCGGGTCGGGAACCTTGACCGACAGCACCGCCGTCAGGCCTTCGCGGCAGTCGTCGCCGATCAGCGCCACCTTTTCCTTCTTGGTCAGGCCCGACGATTCGCCATAGCCGGTGATCTGGCGCGTCAGCGCGCCACGGAAGCCGGCCAGATGGGTGCCGCCATCGCGCTGCGGGATGTTGTTGGTGAAGGCCAGCACGTTCTCGTGGTAGCTGTCGTTCCACCACATCGCCACTTCGACGGTGATGCCGTCGCGCTCGGCCTTGATGGCGATCGGCTTGTCGATCAGCGGTTTCTTGACCCGGTCGAGATATTTGACGAACTCTTCCAGGCCGCCATCATAGTGCAACTCGTGGCGCACGAGATCGGCATGGCGGGCATCGGTCAAAATGATGCGCACGCCGGAATTCAGGAAGGCGAGCTCGCGCAGCCGGTGCTCCAGCGTGCCGAAGTCGAACTCGACCATGGTGAAGGTTTCGGACGACGGAAAGAAGGTGATCTCGGAACCGCTGCGGCCCTCATAGGTGCCGGGCTGCTTGTTCTGCTCATAGCTGCCGGTCGCCTTGAGCGGCGCATCGGCATTGCCATGCGTGAAGCTCATCTCGAAAATCTGGCCGTTGCGGCGGATTTTCAGCTTCAGCCAGGCCGACAACGCGTTGACCACCGAGACGCCGACGCCGTGCAGGCCGCCAGACACCTTGTAGGAATTCTGGTCGAATTTGCCGCCGGCATGCAGCTGCGTCATGATCACTTCGGCCGCCGAAATGCCTTCGCCAGTGTGAATATCGGTCGGAATCCCGCGGCCATTGTCGATAACGGTGACCGAACCGTCGGGATTGAGCGTCACCGTGACCAGATCGGCATGGCCGGCCAGCGCCTCGTCGATGGCGTTGTCGACCACCTCATAGACCATGTGATGCAGGCCCGAGCCGTCGTCGGTGTCGCCGATATACATGCCCGGCCGCTTGCGGACAGCGTCCAACCCCTTCAAAACCTTGATGGAATCGGCGCCGTATTCGGCCTCAGCGCCGTTGGCGTTGTCGCTTTGATCGCTCATGAAAACCTGTCTGATTGATGCCGCATGCTCAGCGCGAAAAAATGGCTTCGAATCACGCCGCTTTGATGTCCTAGATATAGGCGCAAAAGGCGGTTTTTCCAAGGTTTGCGGGCATTTCAGGGCTGAATCCCGAGCTGGCAGCCGGCTATTTTTTCGCGGCTTTCGATTTGGGCAGAAGACGGCGCAGATATTTGATCGTGGGTTTGTCCCTCGGCGCCAGTTTGCCTGTGCGGTCAAGCTCCAGCGTCAGGTCTAGCGCCTGCGACAACACAGCCTTCGGATTCTTCGCCACATAGGCATAGTTGATATAGGCCTGTACCAGATCGAATTGCCAGATCGCATTGTCCGGATCGGACAGGGCCAACCGCTGGCGGATGGCCAGGCTGGCTTCGAAGGCCTTCTTCGAGCCCTCATAGTGGCGCTGCTTGGTCTCCAGCAGGCCTATTTCCTCGAACGTGATCGACAGGTCGCGCTGCCAGTCGGAATTGCCCGGGTCGAGATTTGCCAACCGGTCGGCAATGACGAGACTGTCCTGGTAGTTCTGCAAAGCACCGGCGATATCGCCCTGGGCATCAAACACGCCGGCAATTTTTTCCAGACAGACCGACAGGTCGCGCTGCCAATCGGTGTTGCCTGGGTCGCTGGCGGCAAGGTCTCGCGCCGTGGCCAGCGCCTGCTGGTAGGCCTCCAACGCGAATGGCCAGTCCTTCTGGTCGCCGTAAGCATTGCCGATCTTGGCGTAACCGACCGACAGGTCGCGCTTCAAATCGGTGTCGTTTGAGTCGCGGCGCACCAGCGCTTCGGCGATTATTTGGCTCTTGTTGTAGGCGTCGAGCGCGCCCGCAGCGTCGCCACGCTCGCGCAGGACGTCGCCGATCCTGGTGTAGCTGACGGAGACGGCGCGCTGATGCCTGGGGTCGTCGGGGTTGTTCTGCGCCAGCGCCAGCCGAATTCTCAGGCTCTCTTCGAATGCAGTCTGGGCGCCATCCAGCTGGCCGGCGGTACGGGCAAGACCGCCGATTTCGTCGTAGGTAATGGTCAGGTCGCGCAGCAGATAGACGCTGTTCGGCTCGGCATCGGCCAATTGCTGCTTGATGGACAGGCTTTGCTGGTAGGCCTGGGCTGCCGCACCCAGGTCGCCTTGCGTGGCCAGCACATTGCCGATCTTGTCATTGGCCATGGCGAGATCGCCGAGCCAGTCCTTCTTGTCCGGCACGTCTGTGGTCAGGCCCTGCAACATGTCCCTGGCCGCCTCATAGTTTTGCAGGGAGGCCGGCAGATCGCCTTGCGCCATCTTGATGTTGGCGAACTTGATATGGCCGATGGCGAGGTCGCGCTTGACGCTCGGATCGGTTTCCTGGCGCGCTCGCTGCTCAAGATTGGCGACCAGCGCCGCAAAGGCGCGGCCGGCGGCGTCGGTGTTGCCGACCGTTGTGTAGAGGATGCCGAGCTCTTCCAGCGTGCGGCTTTGGCGGTCGGCCTGTTCCAGGCTGAGCGAGGTCTGCCCGGCTTCGCCATAGAGCGCCAGCACCGTTTCATAGTCCTTGATGGCGGTTGCATAGTCCAGGGTGGCACGCGCCGCGCCGCCCGAGAGAAATCGCGTCGCGGCTTCGGACAGGGTGCGGCTGACGAAATTGGCCTTCAACGCCTGGCGCGAGACATTGTCGACGTCGGCGGCCTTGGCGAGGATCACGCGTGCACCATCGAAAGCGCCGAGCGCCAACTGTTCCTCGGCCTGGCGGCGCAGTTCGGTCACCTGCGGGTCGTCGGCGGCCAGCGTCTTCATCTCGCCGCGCACCTTGACGAAGGCGTCGGCCGCCTCGCGCAGCTTGGCGTCCAGGCTTTCGCCGGAGAGATGGCTGGTGTCGGAACTGATCAGCGCGCCATAGAGCGGCGCCAGCGGCATGTCGGCATCGCTGGCGACCCGTTCGACCGCGCCGCGCATTTCCGGCGTCACATCGGCCATGGCAAGCAACAGCCGCTCGCGCTCCGGCAGTTGTTCCTTGGCCGCCGAGGCGAAGAACAGCTTCGGCAGCCCGCTCTCGACGTAGGGCAGCTGTTTTCCGCGCGAAAGGTCGTAGACCTCCTGCTGCACCAGCGTCAGCACCGAGCGGATTTCGAGCCCGTCGGTGCCGAGGTATTTGATCAGCGCCGCTGTAAAGGGCGAATTCGCACCGGTACCGTCGGCAGCCGTCTCGCCGGGCGCCGCCGAAAAGGCGAACAGGATGTTTTCCGCCTTGCCGACGCGTCCGAGGCCCGGCTTGATCTTGTCCACCAGGTCCTTGATCAGCGATGTGGCGCCACGCCCGTCGCCGTTGCCGCCTGTGAACGGATCGCTGCGGCAGGCGTCGAGCACGATCAGCCCGACCTTCGCCGTGGCGGCAACCGCATCGCGCACTTCCTCCAACGGCAGGCTGGTCTTCTCCAGCTGGTCGAGCGAGGAGGCATCGGCATCGACCGGCAGAAGACGGTTGTCGCCGGAGATTTCGACGCCATGGCCGGAGAAATACACCAGCGCCACGTCGGCGCCCATGGCGTCCTCGCGAAAATCGTCGAGAGCCCGGCGCATGCGCCTGAGATCACGATTGGTCTCGACCACGACCTCGAAGCCGAGCTTCTTCAGCGCCACTTCCATCACCTCGCCGTCATTGACAGGATTGGCCAGCGGCCGCACCAGCCGGTAGTCGTCCTCGGCAATGACCAACGCCACGCGCCGCTCCGCCACCGCTGTGGCGGTGGTCGCAAGCATCAACAGCAAGGCAAACAACAGGCGCAAATCGAACCGCCCCCGGCTCAGTCACCTGCCGACCATTCCACCTCTTTATGGCATGAGCAAGCCGGGGCCGGCTGCGTTACGTAGCCCGCATCGGCTTCAGCGCCCCGCTCCAGCGCGAGAGCTCGTCCAGCATGGTCTTGGTCCCACCCTCTACCTGCTCACTAGCCTGGAAGGAGCCGTCGCTCTCCAGCAGTTTCTGATACATCGGCAGCGCGACGCCTTCCGAGATGGGCATGACGCCCACCGCGGTCAGCAGCGGCTTCAGCGCCTGCGCGGCGCGCAGGCCTCCGGAAATGCCGCCATAGCTGAAGATGGCGGCTGGCTTGTATTTCCATTCGCGCGCAAGGTAGTCGATGGCGTTGACGATCGCAGGCGCCACGAACACGAAGGCGTCGGCGGCATCAATGACCTTCGACCAGGCTTTGGTGTGGTCGTTCTGGTAATTGCCGAGCCTGGGGTGATGCGGCTCGTCCAGAACCGGCAGATGGAACGTGGCAATGTCGGTCAGCACCGGTTCGAATTTGCCGTGCTCGCGGGCAAAATCCTCCAGCCAGTGGGCGAAGACCGGCCCGGCGCGGCCCGGCCGCGTGCTGCCGATTATGATGTTCAGCTTGTGCTTCAAGCGGACTCTCCTGGGCGATTGGCAGTAGCTGTTGGTAACTGTCACCTATGGCAGAGTGTCCAACCGGACAAGCCGCAACCGTTTCACCGGCGGTCACGATCCGATGAACACACCGTCTGTCGGGCACACCGGGCGCTGCAGCGTTTCAGTTTGCCGTTCGGTCACATGGACGCCCGGATTGCCAGCCACTACATCTGAGCTATCAGCGGAGCACCTCATGGACACGCAGCCCGTCCCCTTCGTGCCGCCGGCGCCCAGGCCGCGCACGACGCCGCCTTCGACGCTGGAGATGATGCGGATCGTCTACCGCAATCCGCTCGAACTGTGGGGCGAGCACACCTACAACGAGCCCTGGATTTCGGCGAATGGCGTCGGCGGGCATCTGATCGTCGCCAACGATCCCGGCCTTATCCGCCACGTGCTGATCGACAACGCCAAGAACTACAAGATGGCGACGGTGCGCCAGATGATCCTGCGACCGATCTTGCGCGACGGGCTGTTGACCGCCGAAGGCGAGGTGTGGAAGCGCTCGCGCAAGGCGATGGCGCCGGTGTTCACGCCGCGGCATATCTTCGGCTTCGCCGAGCCGATGCTGCGCCGCACGATGCAGTTCGTCGCCCGCTATGACGAAGGCGGCATGACCGATGTCGCCCATGACATGACGCTGCTCACCTACGATATCCTGGCCGAGACGCTGTTTTCGGGCGAGATTGCGGGCGAGCCCGGCAGTTTCGCGCAGGAGATCGACCGCCTGTTCGAGACCATGGGCCGCGTCGATCCGCTCGACCTGTTGCGCGCGCCCGAATGGCTGCCGCGGCTGACCCGCATCCGCGGCCGCAAGACCATGGCCTATTTCCGCAAGATCGTCACCGATACGGTCAAGATGCGCGAGGAGCGGCTGAAGCGCGACCCCGACACCGCGCCGCAGGATTTCCTGACGCTTCTGCTGCGCGCCGAAGGCCCCGACGGGCTGACGCGGGCGGAAGTCGAGGACAACATCATCACCTTCATCGGCGCCGGCCACGAGACCACCGCGCGGGCACTGGGCTGGACGATCTACTGCCTCGCCGAAGCGCCGTGGGAGCGCGAAAAGGTCGAGCGCGAGATCGAGGCCGTGCTGGCGCGCGAACCCGACCCAACGAAATGGCTCGAGGCAATGCCGTTCACCCGCGCCGCCTTCGAGGAGGCGCTGCGGCTTTATCCGCCGGCGCCGTCGATCAACCGCGAGCCGATCGAGACGGAGACCTGGAACGATCTGGTGCTCCCCAAGCGCGCGGCCGTACTGGTGATGCCTTGGGTCGTCCACCGCCACAGAAAACTGTGGGACATGCCCGACGCCTTCATGCCCGAACGCTTCCATCCGGGAAACCGCGAGAAGATCGACCGCTTCCAGTATCTGCCGTTCGGCGCCGGTCCGCGCATCTGCATCGGCGCCAGCTTCGCCATGCAGGAGGCGATCATTGCGCTGGCCATCATGCTGTCGCGCTTCCGCTTCGATGTGACCGCCGAGACCAAGCCGTGGCCGGTGCAGAAACTGACGACACAGCCGCAGGGCGGCCTGCCGATGCAGGTCACGCGGCGCGTTTAACGGCGCAACGCCTTGTTACGCGATACCGGCGGGCTTGCGCTGGAACTGGCCTGCGGCGCGGAAGCGCCAGAGATAGCTGGGCAGGATGGTGCCGATAGACTGCGGCTGGATGTCGAGGCCGGCAAGGTTCCGGTTGGCCTTGTTGGCCTCCTCCGACACGATGTTGGGCTGGCGCAGCAGCAGCACCTGGTCCTTGGTCAGCAACGGGTTGGGCAGCAGGCCGAGGATCGAGGCCTGCAGATTGGCCATCCACCACGGCACCGGTACCAGGAGCCGCTTGCGCTCGATGACGGTCAGCAGCTCTTCCATGCACTGCTTGAAGGTGAGCACTTGCGGCCCGCCGAGTTCATAGATCTGGCCACCCTTGACCTTGCCCTCGACCGAACGCGCCACGGCTTCGGCGACATCGCCGACATAGACCGGCTGGAACTTGGTCTGGCCGCCGCCGATCAGCGGCAGCACCGGCGAATAGCGCGCCATGTCGGCGAAGCGATTGAAGAAACTGTCCTCCGGTCCGAAATTGATCGACGGACGGAAGATGACGGCGTCCGGGATCGTCTCCAGGACGGCCTTTTCGCCGAGCGCCTTGGTGCGGGCATAGTCGGATTCGGCGTTGAGGTCGGCGCCCAGCGCCGAGATGTGGGTGAGCCCTGCGCCGACCGAGCGTGCGGCTTCGGCGACGGCGCGGGCGCCGAATTCGTGCACGGTGTTGAATTTCTGCCGGCCGCTTTCATGCGGGATGGCGACCAGATTGATGACATGGTCGGCGCCCTGCACGGCGCGGTCGACCGACCAGCGCACGCGCACATTGGCCTGCACCGGCTGGATCTGGCCGACATTGCCGAGCGGCTGCAGATGTCCCGCCAGATCGGGCCGGCGCACCGCCACCCTGATGCGGTAGCCGCGCTTGGCCAGCGCCCGCACGATGTGGCGGCCGACGAAGCCGGAGCCGCCGAAGACGACCACGAGCTTGGGGATCTGCAGGATTTCGGTCATGGCTGGCTCCGGCGCTCGAAAGCTTGGCTGAAGCCGTTTCATAGTCCGTTTTGGGCCAAAGGCAAAGGGTGACGCGTCGTCGCTGCCACCCTCTTATAGACCCTTCAGAACGCCTTGCCGAGGCGCGCGTCGACCGACTGGCGGTTGCCGCCGCGGATAACGAAGAACAGCAGGATCGCCGCCCATAGAAGCGACTTTTCAGCGCCGGAAAAGCCCTGGCCGACAGTGATCCAGTGGAACCAGACGGTGACCAGCAGCACGATCATGCCGGCAAAGGCGGCGGGCCGAGTCAACAGGCCGATGGCGATCAGAATGCCGCCGAAGAATTCGGTGCAGGACAAAAGCAACGACCAGAACGCGCCGGGATAGAAGCCGAGGCCTTCGACCATCTCGGCGGCGCCGAAAGGGTTGGTGATCTTCTGCGAGCCGTGAATGGTGAGAAACCCGCCGGCGACGACGCGCAGAAGGGTTTCGGCGCCGTCATGCAGCGACGAGTACAGGCGGCCAAACACCGGAATGATCAGTCTGCCGCGGGAGGCGTCGGTGGTTGCGGACATCGTAGCTCCTGTTGTTGTGATGACCTCTCGCAAACGCCCGATGGTCCCATCAAGTCAAGTTAACAAAAGTTAACTTTCACCGTCATGTTTATTGCTCACGGAGGGATGAAACGCAGAAAACCCCGCCGAAGCGGGGTTTTCCGGGCAGCATCAGGACGAAGCCAGGGGCCGACGGAGCGGCCTGACCTGAGACGGTATCAGGAGGGCGTGAAGCAAGTACGCCCACCCCAGCCCTGGACATCCGACATGGTGCCGCCGACCTGCTTGCAGGCCGCGATGAAGTCGGCGCTGCAATTGGCAAATTTGGCGTGGCCGTTCTTGCAGTAATGGTCCTCGGTTGCACCGCCGCTCGGAGCCGTGATGACGCCGGCCGAAGATGGCTTGACCGGCGCGGCCTTCAGGGAGGCCGCCTGGGTGGCGCCCATGAAAGAACCGAGCAGAAGGACTGCTATCAGCAGGGTGGTCTTGGTGTTGGTCATGATGATTTCCTTTGATTGCGGTTGATGTTTCCGGAGCGCAAAGGGCACACCCTTCGCGTGAAGCAGGCTTTCGATTTGGTTGGGTGTTTCCTCCGGTCTGGTTCGGGCAAGCTCACCTTGCCCTGGACAAGGATGGGTCGCCGCAAGACGCAAGAAGGTTCAGCAGGCGGCGCAAATGCGCGCCTGCCCGTCGCCAACCGGAAGGTCAGTTTAAATTGTTTGATAAAGAAGGATTCTTCAGCCCGAATAGCGCTCGGCGAATTCGGAAATGCGCTGCACCACGGCTTTGGGGGCGTTGATGCCGCGCGCCTGCGCCTTCTCCGCCGCTTCGGCCCGCGCCCGGCCCGGCACGTGCACGCCAAAGCGCCGGCGCAGCCGGTCGNGCACGCCAAAGCGCCGGCGCAGCCGGTCGAGCTGGTCCTTCATGCGCTGCTCAAAATCCGGGTCGAGCAGCTTGGGCTCGACGGCGAGCACGAACAGGCCGGTTCCCGGGCTGTCCGGTCCGCCGGAGAACCAGGGCGCGTCGAGCGACCAGTTGGCGCCCGACAGGCCAGCCGCCAGCACTTCGACCATCAGCGCGATGTTGGCGCCGCGCTGGCCGCCGAAGGCCAGCATGGCGCCCTTCATGGCCGCGGCCGGATCGGTGGTCGGGTTGCCGCTGGCGTCCAGCGCCCAGCCTTCGGGGATCTTCTTGCCGTCCTCGGCCGCCTTGCGGATGTTGACGAACGCCGTGGCGCTCGACGACTGGTCGATGACCAGCGGCGCGCCATCGGCGGCGGGTGCCGCAAACGACATCGGGTTGGTGCAATAGACCGGCTTGACCGAGCCCGAGCCTGCCAGCACCGCCGGCCCGTTGGTGGCGGCGAAGGAGACCAATCCCAGCTGCGCCAGACGCCCGGTGAAATAGCCGAGCGCGCCGCAGGTATAAGCGTTCTTCTGCGAGAAGATGGCGACGCCGAACAGCTTTGCCGCCTTGGCAAGGTCATCGATGGTGCGGTCGAACCCGGTATGGGCGAGGCCGCCACGCGCATCGGAGAGATAGACGGCGAGCGCCGGCCTGGTGATCACCGGATCGGCATTGCCGTCGATGCGGCCGGCTTCCAGCGCTTCGAGGTAATCGATGAAATGGGTCAGCCCGACGGTCGAAAGCCCTTCCGCCTCGGCGGCAATGATCGAGGCGGTGAGCGACCGCGCCGCCTCCTCATTGGCGCCGGCGCCGAGCGCCGCCATCCGGCACAGCCCTGTTGCCTGGTCGAGAGAGAGTTGCATGGTGCGGACCCGATTGGTGGTGAGAGTGAGTAGGGAGTAGTCAGTAGGGAGTAGCGAAAGCAAGCGGTTTCCCGGTCATATGCTGACTACTCACTACTGCCTGCTCACTATTCCCTAGCCCACCTTGTTCGGTATGCGCGCTTCGATCTTGCTGAATGCAAACACCAGTATGCCGGTGATGATCATGTAGATCAGCGCCAAAAGCAGCAAGGGTTCGTAGGTGAGGTAGGTGTCCTGCCGGACCTTGGACGAGACTGCGAAGATGTCGATGACGCTGATCGTCGCCACCAGCGGCGTCGACTTCAGCTGCAGCACGGTTTCGCCGGTCAGCGTCGGCAGCGCCCGGTAGATGGCCTGCGGCAGCCAGATGCGGCGGAAAATCTTCCAGCGGCTCATGCCGAAAGCGCGGGCCGCCTCTAACTGCCCCTTCGGCACGCCGGCAAAGGCGCCGCGCATTACTTCGCCCTCATAGCCGGCGAAGGACAAGGTCAGTGCCAGCACGCCATAAGGCCAGGCTTGCCTCAGATACGGCCACATCCAGGATTCGCGGATCCAGGGAAATTGCGGAAACAGCGAGCCCAGCCCGTAATAGAGCAGCCATAGCTGGATCAGCAGCGGCGTGCCCCTGATGACGGTGCAGAATGTCCTGGCGGGCGCGGAAAACCAGAACGGGCCGGCGGCCTGCGCGAGCCCGAGCGGCACGGCGAGCAGGAAGCCGAGAAAGCAGGTGACGGCCAGGATCCACAGCGACCGCCAGATGCCGAGAAGCCCCATTTCATAATATTGCGGCAGCCAATCCCAGCGCATGAAGAAGGCTGCGCCGAAAACCAGCGCGATCGCGACCAGGATCAGCACGATGCGATGCGGCTGCAGCCACCGCGACGTGCGCGCGGCAGCGTTGATGATGGTCGCTTCTCCGGCCATCAGCGCGCATCCTTGAGCGACGGCATACCGCGCCGCGACCAGGCCTCGAGGCGGCCGATGAGCAGGTTGGAGACCAGCGACAAGATGAGATAGAGCACGCCCGCGGCGAAAAAGAAGGTGAAATAGGCTTTGGTGACGCCCGCCGCCTGCCGCGTCGCCAGCGCCAGTTCGTAAAAGCCGACGACCGCCAGAAGGGCCGTATCCTTGGTGGCGATCAGCCACAGATTGGCGAGCCCGGGTATGGCGAAGGGCAGCATTGCCGGCAAGGTGATGCGCCGCAGCATGAGCCCGGGTGACATGCCATAGGCGCGGGCGGCTTCGATCTGGCCCTGCGGTATGGCCAGGATGGCGCCGCGGATCACTTCGGTCGAATAGGCGCCCTGGACAAAGCCGAGCACGGCGATGCCCGCGGCAAGGCCGCTGATGTCGACGCGCTGGTAGCCCATAGCGGTCAGCGCCTGGTTGATCAGGTCTGTTCCGGCATAATAGAGCAGCAGGATCAGCACCAGTTCGGGCACGGCGCGCACGATGGTGGTGTAAACCGCCAGCAGGTCGCGCACGACAGGACCGCCATAGAGCTTGCCAAAGGCGCCACCGGTGCCGATCAGAAGACCGAGGACCGTGGCGCCGAGCGCGATCTCGATCGAATGGAGCAGCCCAAGCAACAGCGTGCCGCCCCAGCCCGGCGGATTGGGCGAGAGAAGTTCTATGATGCCGGCCGCCGAGGCCGAAAGAAGTGCGTCGATCAGCGTCGCCCCCGGATTGCTGGGTCCAACCACCGCCGTCGGCAGCGCCGGCGGCAAGCATGTCTGGGAAAGGTCGGGCAGGAGGGGCATGGCGTTGGCGCCATGCCCCTCAGCTCATGCGAGGATCGTCAGTTCGACTGCGCGCCGCCACCACCGTAAATGTCGAAATCGAAGTATTTCTTCGATATCTCGTCATATTTGCCGTTCGAGCGGATCGCCTTGATGCCGGCGTTGATCTTGGCCTTAAGGTCGGTGTCTTCCTTGCGCACGCCGGCGCCCACGCCCGGTCCGAGCACTTCATCGTCCGGAGCCACCATGCCCTTCAGATCGCAGCAGGCCTTGCCCTGGTCCGACTTCAGGAATGCGTCGAGCGCGATCGAATCCGCCTGGACGGCGTCGAGGCGGCCTGCGGCCAGATCGTTGTTGGCTTCGTCCTGCGTCTGGTATTCCTTGATCTCGGCGGCCGTGGGGCCGAAATGCTTCTTGGCATAGGCCGAATGGGTGGTCGACACCTGCACCCCGAGCACTTTGCCCTTGAGATCGTCCGGCGTGGCGCCGAATTTCTGGTCCTTCGGCCCGATGATGGCGGTCGGCGTGTTGTAGTACTTATCCGAGAAGTCGATGGTCTTCTCGCGTTCGGCGGTGATCGACATCGAACTGGCGATGACGTCGATCTTCTTGGTCGTCAGCGCCGGGATGATGCCGTCCCAGGCGACAGGCGTGATGACGCAGTCGAGCTTCTCCTCGGCGCAGACGGCGTCGATGAACTCGATTTCCCAGCCAACCCATTTGCCGGAAGCGTCCGGCGAGGTGAAGGGCGGATAGGGCTCGGCGGCGACACCGATCTTGACCGGATCGGCCTTGGCCACGCCCATGGCGGCAACGCCGAGCAGCAGCGCTGCGGCGAATGTTTTCAGAACAGTCTTCATGTCACGACTCCCAGTTTGTTGTTGGTTCCCGGTTTTCTTCCGTCCCGGCTTGTCCTAGCCGATGTTGCGGATGAACTGCTTCAGCCTTTCGGATTTCGGTGCGCCGAATATCTGCTCCGGCGGCCCCTCTTCCTCGACCAGCCCGTTGCAGAGGTAGACGACATGGGTCGCGACCTCGCGGGCGAATTTCATTTCATGCGTGACCAGCACCATGGTGCGGCCCTCGCGCGCCAGGTCGCCGATCACCTTCAGCACCTCGCCGACCAGCTCCGGGTCGAGCGCCGAGGTCGGCTCGTCGAACAGCATGACGCGCGGGTTGATGGCCAGGGCGCGGGCGATCGCCGCGCGCTGCTGCTGGCCGCCCGAGAGATAGGCCGGATAGACGTCGCGCTTTTCGGCCAGGCCGACGCGCGCCAAAAGCTTTTCGGCTTCCCTGATCGCCACGTCGCGCCTGACGCCCAGAACATGCACCGGAACCTCGATGACGTTCTCGATCAGCGTCATGTGGCTCCACAGGTTGAAGTTCTGGAACACCATGCCGAGCTTGGCGCGGATGCGTTCGATCTGCCGGCGGTCGGCGGGCACGGTGTGGCCGTGGCTGTCGGCCTTGAGTTTGATCTCCTCGCCATTGACGCGGATGATGCCGCTGGTCGGGTTTTCCAGGCAGTTGATGCAGCGCAGCAGCGTCGACTTGCCGGAACCCGAGCCGCCGATAATGGCGATCACCTCGCCGTCGCGCGCCGACAGCGAAACGCCTTTCAGCACATGCAGATGGCCGAATTTCTTGTGCAGGTTCTCGACATGGATGGCTTCGGCGGCGCCGTCCTGCGCCTTGCCGGATTGGACTGCGGCGGTTCCCGCCGCGCTCACCGGGGAACCTCTGCCACAGGGTCCACGGCAGATCGTCGAACGTCTATCCGGCTAATCAACATACGCTGTAATGCCCACTCCAGACTTCAGCATGGACCCAACAGCGCGAGCCCGTCAATCCCGCTCATTACGGCACTTGCGGCCTTATTGTGCAAGTGTATAAATAGCCTCCGATGAAATTTCTTCCATTTTTTTCACCCTGAACACGGCATTGAAAAGGGCACTGATGAGCGCTTTCGGATCACAGTCCATGGCGGCGCCGTTGCGGCGCGTGCTGATGCGGTCGGCGGCCAATGCCATGCGCGGTGCCGACCGGGCTACCTGGCACTATGGCCCGGGTTTCGACCCGGCGAAAGCGGCGGCGCAGCACGCGGCTCTCGCTGAGCTGGTGACGGCGTCCGGCGCCGAAATCGAATGGATCGATGACAATGCCGACGGGCTGTCGGATTCCGTATTCACCCACGATCCGTCACTGATGACCGATCGCGGCGCGCTGATCCTGTCCATGGGCAAGCCACTGCGCGCCAGGGAGCCATCGCTGCATGAGGAAACCTACACACGCTTGGGTATTCCTATCCTCGGCCGCGTCGAGGCTCCCGGCCAGGTCGAAGGCGGCGATTGCGTATGGCTGGATAAAAACACGCTGGTAATCGGGCGCGGGGTGCGCTCCAACCAGGAAGGCATACAGCAGGTTTCCAACCTGCTGACGCCGCTCGGCATTTCCGTCTACGGCTTCGATCTGCCGCTGTGGCAGGGCGAGGAGGCGTGCCTGCATCTGATGTCGGTGATCAGCCCGCTGGCCGACGACCTGGCCCTGGTCTATTCACCGCTTTTGCCGGCGCCGTTCTATCAGTTGCTGAAGGCGCGCGGCATCCGGCTGGTGGAAGGCGACGCCGAAGAGTTTGCCGCGTCCAACGGCCTCAGCCTGAACGTGCTGCCGACCAGCCCGCATAAGGTCATTGCCGTCGCCGGCTTTCCCAAGACCAAGGCCGCGATGGAAGCCGCCGGCTGCACGGTTCAAATCTTCGAGGCGGATGCCCTCTGCATCGCCTGCGAAGGTGGGCCGACATGCCTGACGCGGCCCATCCTGCGGCAATGAATGAGCGCCGCAAGTTCCGCCGCGAGGGCGAGGAGCGGCGGCGGCAGGATTTGATCGACGCGACCCTGGACAGCGTGGCCGAACATGGGCTGGAGGGCGCCAGCCTGCGCACCATCGCACTGCGCGCCGGTGTCACCGCCGGGCTGATCCGGCACTATTTCCCCGGCAAGGAAGACTTGCTGCAGGAAGCGTACGCGGCGCTGATGGGCCGCATGACCGAGCAGGCGAAGGCGGCATTGCTCATGGAAGACGCCTCGCCGCGCCAGCGCCTTGCGGCCTTCGTTGCCGCCAACCTCAACGCGCCGATCATCGATGCACGCGTGTTTTCGCTCTGGGCAACCTTCATCGGCCGCGCCGGCGCGGATCCGAGCCTGGCTCGCGCCCACCGCGAAGGCTATCTCGGCTTTCGCAACGAGGTGGAAGCAGTCGTTGCCGAAGTGCTCGGCGCCGAGCAGCGCAGGCCAAACGCAAATGAGCTGCGCCGCCATGCCATCGCGATCAACGCGATCATCGACGGGCTCTGGATCGAAGGCTGTCTGGCCGCAGAGATGTTCTCGCCTGGCGAATTGGCAGGGATCGGCGTCAAAGCCATAGAGGCCGAGCTCGGCCTCGCGCCGCAAACGCAATTCCAGGAAAAGTGAGAAGCGGTTTTCCGTCCGGAATTGCGTTAAAAACAAAGAGGTAGAGCCGATCATTGTTTCCGTTGAACAGTGGTCGGCACTAACGGGAGAGAACCCATGACCACCATCGGCGAAGCCCTCATCACGCTGCTCGAAGCGCATGGCGTCGACACCGTTTTCGGCATTCCTGGCGTCCACACTGTCGAGCTTTATCGCGGGCTGGCGCGTTCAAAGATACGCCATGTCACGCCGCGTCACGAACAGGGCGCCGGCTTCATGGCCGACGGCTATGCCCGTGCCAGCGGCCGGCCGGGCGTTGCCTTTGTCATCACCGGACCGGGGCTGACCAACACCATCACCGCAATGGGCCAGGCGCGCGCCGATTCGGTGCCGATGCTGGTGATTTCGGGCGTCAACGCGATGCCGACGTTGGGAAAGGGACTGGGCTTCCTGCACGAACTGCCGGACCAGCGCGGCATGATGGAGAAGGTGGCGCTGTTTTCGCAGCGTGTCACCGAGGCCAGCGAATTGCCTGGCGCTTTGGCGCGGGCCTTCGCGCTGTTTTCGTCGTCGCGGCCGGGCCCCGTCCATATCGAGATCCCGACCGACGTCATGGTCAAACCGGCCGACGGCATCGCTGCTTCGCTCACCAATGCAGCGCCGCCGGCGCCGGATGGCGCGGCCATTGCCGAGGCAGCCAAACTGATCGCAGCCGCGCGCCGGCCGCTGATCCTTGCCGGTGGCGGCGCCAAGCGCGCCGAACAGCCATTGCAGCTTTTGGCCGAGCGGCTCGGCGCGCCTGTCGCCCAGACCGCCAATGCGCGCGGTCTGCTGCATGCACATCCGCTTTGCGTGCCGGCCAGCCCCAGCCTGAAGGCGGTGCGTGCGCTGATGGCAGACGCCGATCTGGTCATCGCCGCCGGCACCGAATTCGGCCCGACCGACTATGACGGTTACAGCGATGGCGGCTTCGTGCTGCCCGCCAATCTGATCCGCATCGATATCGGCGCCGACCAGCTCGCCCGCCGCCCGGTGAGCGTCGGCATCCAGGCCGATTGCGCGGAGGCGCTTGGCGCACTGCTTGGCGCGCTCCACCCTGATCATGCCGCGGCGAAGGACGGCGAGAGCCGCGCAGCCACGTCGAGAAAGGCGGCCTTTGCCGAGCTCAGCCCGGCCTATGCCGCGCAGGTGCGTGCGGTGGAAACCATTCGCGACGCGCTGCCGGGCGCCATCATCGTCGGCGATTCCACCCAGCCGATCTACGCCGCCAACCTTTACTACGACCATGACCGGCCAGGCGGCTGGTTCAATGCCGCCACCGGTTTCGGCGCGCTCGGCTACGGACCACCGGCGGCGATCGGCGCAGCCCTTGCCATGCCCGGCGTGCCGGTGGTCTGCCTCACCGGCGACGGCGGCTTCCAGTTCACCTTGCCGGAGCTGGGCGCGGCGCTCGATGCACCCGCACCGGTCATCTTCGTCGTCTGGAACAACAGAGGCTATCGCGAGATCGAAACGTCGATGCTCGATGTCGGCGTCGAGCCGGTCGGCGTGTCGCCGGCGCCGCCGGATTTCTGCAAGCTGGCCGAGGCCTACGGCATATCAGCCGAACGGCTTGCCGGTACTGCCGGTCTCGCCGATGCGCTCAAACGCGCACGCGCAACCAGACTGCCGCACGTCATCGAAATCACCATCGACTGACGCTTGACCGCGCGCTTTACGTCAATGCGCGGGTCAGAAGGGGGCGGTCGGCGACTTCGAGCGATGCAAAGACGCAACAACTGCCATGTCGAGATGTCGGTTGAGTGATCGTGCAAAAGGCGCGACGCTCTGCGTCGGCGCGGCACGACAAGCGACATAATCATAAGAAACGACAGGAGCGTCCAGGATGACGGAAACAGTTCAGGGCAAGCATATCGTGGTGACCGGTGGCACCGGGGCGCTGGGTGCCGCGGTCGTCGGCAAATTGCTGGCGGACGGCGCGATCTGCCATGTGCCGAATGCCCACGCGTCGGCCCCCTCGCATTTCCCCTTCGCGGCCCATGATCGCGTCCGGCTGGCGCACAATGTCGATCTCGCCGATCCTGCCAAGGTCGATGCCTTCTATGACAGCGTCCCCGAATTGTGGGCCTCCATCCATCTGGCCGGCGGCTTTGCCGCAGCCCCGGTCGAGAAGATCGAATCCGCATCCTTTGCCGAAATGATGGACACCAACGCCCGCACCGCCTTTCTGTGCTGCCGCGCGGCAGTGCGCTCCATGTTGGGCTCGAACACAGCGGGCCGCATCGTCAATGTCACGGCACGCGCCGGGCTCGACCCGCGCCGAGGCGCCGGCATGGTCGCCTATACCGCGAGCAAAGCGGCAGTGGCGGCGATGACCGTGGCGATGGCGGAAGAGCTGAAGCACAAAGGCATACTGGTCAACGCGGTGGCGCCCTCGACGCTCGATACGCCGGCCAACCGCGCCGACATGCCGGATGCCGATTTCGGCAAATGGGTCAGCCTCGAAGCCGCCGCCGAGGCAATCGCCTATCTGGCATCACCGGCCAATCTGGCAATGAGCGGAACGCTGGCGCCACTTTACGGCCGCGCCTGAAGTTCCGCCGCGCAGGCGACTCATTTGGTTTGGCTTCCGATGGCGGCCTTTGCCGACCTCGCCTGAGTCTACAGCGGAGGTTGGCCATTCAATCATGGCGTCCGCCGACGCCTCCACGGCATTAGAAGGCCTGCGACTACGTCAGGTTCGAGACGCCCGCTTCCACGACCTCGACTGCGTCGCCGATGGCGATCGCGCCGGCGTTGTTGGGAATCGCATTCTGGCCGAAGATGATGCCGCCCTTGGCGGAGCGGTGGAGTTTGCCAAGCGTCTGCAACGGCTCGCGCGGGTCCGGCTGCTCGCCGCTCAACGGATCTCGGGTGGTGATGACGCAGCGCGAGCAGGGCTTTGCGATCCGCAACTCCACCGTGCCGATGCGGATCGTCTTCCAGCTGTCTTCAGGCCATGCGCCTTCTGCGTCGACGACGATGTTTGGCCGGAACCGCGCCATCTCGATGGGCCTGGCAAGATGGCTGTTCAGATGGTTCAGCGAGCCTGTCGTGGCGATCAGCAGCGGAAAACCGTCGGCAAAGCCGACGAAATCGCCGGGCTGGCCGAATTCCGCATCGACCGGCCGGTTTTGCGGATCGTCGAAATAGACGAGATCGACAGGCCGGCCAAGAATAGCCGAGAGATAGGCGCCGGCGGCCGGATCGCCCGGCCGCGCGGCAGCCATATCCTTCCAGATCTTGACTTGCCGGAGCGCGGTGCCGGGAGCCGGAGCCTCGACGAAGTGCGAGCCATGCCTGTCATGTTTCAACAGGATGCCCGTTCCGCGATGCTCGACGTCGATCGTCGTCATATCAGGTATCTGGCGAATGGTGAGGAACTGCCCATCCTTGTCGACGACCATCCAGCGGCGGTCGCCTTCCATGCCCATTGTCTTGATGTCGGCGCTCGGCACGGCATGGCCGCGCAGGCTCTTGACCGGATAGCGATAGAGTTCGACGACCTTCATCCCGCATGCTTCTCCGTTGCCCGAAGGGCCGGACTTCCGTGTTTACGTCTGCAACGACGGCCGAGCCTACAACCGCGCGTGTGGAATTGAAGGGGTTACACAGTCTTAGTCTAGTGCCAATCGCGCAGCCGAGCATGAAAAACCCGCGAGCCTTGCGGCCCGCGGGTTTTCTTGTTCAGGCTGCGCGCGAGGCGCAGCCGAGGCTTACGCTTGCGCGAAGCGGCTTACGCGCTGCGCGCAAAGCGGCTTAGCTGCCCTGCTTCTTCAGCGCGGCGCCAAGGATGTCGCCCAGCGAAGCGCCGGAGTCGGTAGAGCCGTACTGTGCGACGGCTTCCTTCTCTTCGGCGATTTCCAGCGCCTTGATCGAGACCTGCAGCTTGCGGGTCTTCTTGTCGAAGGCGATGACGCGGGCGTCCAGCTTCTGGCCGACCGAGAAGCGCTCGGGGCGCTGCTCGTCACGGTCACGGCTGAGGTCGTTGCGCTTGATGAAGGTCTCTATGCCGCTGTCGACCAGCCGCACTTCCAGGCCGCCATCCTTGATGCCGGTGACTTCGCAGGTGACGACCGCGTTCTTGCGCAGTTCGCCTGAAGTCGCCGCTTCGCCGACCGTATCCTTGGCCAGCTGCTTGATGCCGAGCGAGATGCGCTCCTTGTCGATGTCGACGTCGAGCACCTGCGCCTTGACCATGTCGCCGCGATTGTACTCTTCGATGACCTGCTCGCCCGGACGGGTCCAGTCGAGGTCCGAGAGGTGCACCATGCCGTCCACGTCGCCTTCAAGGCCGATGAACAGGCCGAACTCGGTCTTGTTCTTGACCTCGCCCTCGACCTGGCTGCCGACCGGATGGCTCGCGGCAAAAGCCTGCCACGGATTCTCGAGCGTCTGCTTGAGGCCGAGCGAGATGCGGCGCTTGGCCGGATCGACCTCGAGCACGACCACGTCGACTTCCTGCGTCGTCGACAGGATCTTGCCGGGGTGCACGTTCTTCTTGGTCCACGACATTTCCGAAACGTGGATGAGGCCTTCGATGCCCGGCTCCAGCTCGACGAACGCGCCGTAGTCGGTGATGTTGGTGACGGTACCCTTGATCTTCTTGCCGATCGGGAACTTGGTGCCGATCTCGGACCACGGATCGCTCTCGAGCTGCTTCATGCCGAGCGAGATGCGGTGGGTTTCCTGGTTGATGCGGATGATCTGCACCTTGACCGTCTGACCGATGTTGAGGATCTCGGTCGGGTGGTTGACGCGGCGCCATGCCATGTCGGTGACATGCAGCAGGCCATCGATGCCGCCGAGGTCGACGAACGCACCGTAGTCGGTGATGTTCTTGACGACGCCTTCGACAACCTGGCCCTCTTCGAGGTTCTGCACGATTTCCGAACGCTGTTCGGCGCGGCTTTCCTCGAGCACGGTGCGGCGCGACACAACGATGTTGCCGCGGCGGCGATCCATCTTGAGGATCTCGAAGGGCTGCGGGTTGTGCATCAGCGGGGAGACATCGCGGATCGGGCGGATATCGACCTGGCTGCGCGGCAGAAAGGCCACGGCGCCGTCGAGGTCGACAGTGAAGCCGCCCTTGACCTGGTTGAAGATGACGCCTTCGACGCGCTCACCCTTGGTGAACTTCTCTTCGAGCTTGACCCAGCTCTCTTCGCGGCGGGCCTTGTCGCGCGACAGGACGGCTTCGCCCAGCGCGTTTTCGATGCGCTCAACCATGACCTCGACCGTGTCGCCGACCTTGAGCGTCGAGTCCTTGCCCTTGACGCCGAATTCCTTCAGCGGCACGCGGCCTTCGACCTTGAGGCCGACATCGATGATGGCCATGTCTTTTTCGATCGCCAGGATCGTGCCCTTGACGACCTGACCTTCGCCGGAGTGACCGGTGGTAAATGATTCTTCGAGCAGGCTCGCGAAATCGTCGCGAGTGGGATTTGCAGCTGACATATTTTCTCCTGGAGTGCCCCGCATCTGAAGCGGAACGGGCGCCGTGGGTTAGCGTTGCGTTGGCCTGCCGGCGTTCCGGGCTACAAAAGCCCTGGGCCGCCTAAGCGGCAATTCCGGCGCATGAAGAATGCTGGCAGGCTGGTTCGTGCCCGATATGGGTATTTTCTTCGCTTCCGGCAATCGGTGGAGCGGGAAAACCCTGGATCAGGCTTTGTCTCTCTTGGCCAGGGCGTCGTCGATGATCGCTTTGGCCGCCAGAAACGCGGCCTCTATAGCCATTTCGGAGGTATCAAGCAAGTGCGCGTCCGCCGCCGGCTTCAGCGGCGAGTCGGCGCGGCCCATGTCGCGCTCGTCGCGGCGCACAATATCGGCAAGAATTTCGGCGAAATCGGCGGTGCCGCCGATGCTTTCGATCTCGGCCAGCCGGCGCTGCGCCCGCACTTCGGCGCTCGCCGTCACATAGAGCTTTATGTCGGCGTCAGGGCACACAACCGTGCCGATGTCGCGCCCGTCGAGCACCGCGCCTGGCGGTGTCCTGGCGAAATCGCGCTGCTTTTCGACCAGGATGCGCCGGACGGTAGGGTAAATCGCGACCTTCGAGGCCGCCTCGCCAACCGCATGCGCCGACAGCACCGCACGGTCGAGCTTTGCCAGATCGACCTGGCGTGCGGCGGTTTCGGCTGCTGAGACATTGTCGAGTGGCAGCGCGTGCCGGATCAACGCATAGGCGACGGCGCGGTAGGTGAGGCCGGTGTCGAGCAGGTTGAGGCGGTAGTGGTCGGCCAGCCGTCGGGCCAGCGTGCCTTTGCCGGCGCCGGCGGGACCGTCGATGGCGATGGTGAAGGTCATTGGCGGGCCAACACGAAAGACAGACGCCGCGATCCTTCGCGCCCCCCTCTGTCCTGCCGGACATCTCCCCCTCCAGAGGGGAGATCAGAAGCTTCTGCGCCCCACTCTTTCCTGCAATTTCGAAAACTGGCGAAAGCCGCTGTGACGGCCGATCTCCCCCCTTGAGGGGGAGATGTCCGGCAGGACAGAGGGGGGCGCTGTCCCGCCGACATCTCTGCTTGCTTTGCGCTTGGCATCAACCTACCCGATCTCCGCACCGAGCCCCGTCATCAGACCCATGAACTCCGGGAAACTCGTCGCGATCATGGCGGCGTCGTCGATGGTCACCGGCTTTTCCGTTGCCAGCCCCATTACCAGGAAGCTCATGGCGATACGATGGTCGAGATGCGTCTGCACCGTCGTGTCCTGGCCATTGGGATGGCCGCCCAGCCCCTTGCCGCCGGGCTTTCCGCGCACCGCGAGCGAAGCTTCGCCTTCGGCGCAGTCGACGCCGTTGAGCTTCAGCCCATTGGCAACCGCTGCCAGTCGGTCGGATTCCTTCACCCGCAGCTCTTCCAGCCCCTGCATCAACGTCTCGCCCTCGGCGAAGCTCGCGGCAACCGCCAGCACCGGATATTCGTCGATCATAGACGGCGCCCGCTCGGGCGGCACGGTGACGCCCTTGAGCTCGGAGTAGCGCACGCGCAGATCGGCAACATCCTCGCCGCCGGCATTGCGCGGGTTCAAGATGTCGATCTGGCCGCCCATTTCCTGCAACGTTAGAAGCAGGCCGGTGCGGGTGGGGTTCATCAGCACGTTCTCGATGACGATGTCCGAACCCGGCACGATCAGTGCCGCGACCAGCGGGAAGCCGGCCGAGGAGGGGTCGCCGGGCACGGCGATGGTCTGCCCCGTCAATTTGCCCTGGCCCTCGATGAAGATGTGGCGCACGCCGCGCTCGTCGGTCTCGACCGAGAGATTGGCGCCAAATCCCCTAAGCATCTTTTCGGTATGATCGCGCGTCATCACCGGTTCGATCACGGTGGTGATGCCGGGCGTGTTGAGGCCTGCCAGCAGCACGGCCGACTTCACCTGCGCCGAGGCCATCGGCACGCGGTAGGTAATGGGTGCGGCGTGTTTCGGCCCATGCAGCGTGATCGGCATGCGGTCGCCCGGCGTCGCCTTCAGCACCTGCACGCCCATCTGGCGCAAGGGTTCGAGCACGCGGCCCATCGGCCGTCCCGACAGCGATGCGTCGCCGATGAAGGTCGTTTCCATGTCGTAAGTGCCGACGAGGCCCATTGTGAGGCGGGAGCCGGTACCGGCATTGCCGAAATCGAGCGGGCCTTCCGGCTGCAGCAGCGCGCCATTGCCGGTGCCGCGGATCACCCACTCGGCGCCGCGCTTCTCGATATGCGCGCCCATCGCCTTCATGGCGGCCGCCGTGCGCATCACATCCTCGCCTTCGAGCAGGCCGGTGACGCGGGTTTCGCCGGAGGCAAGGCCGCCGAACATCATGGAACGGTGCGAAATCGACTTGTCGCCCGGCACGCGAGCGGTGCCGGAAAGGGCGGATGATTTGCGGGCGGTGGCCGGCTTGGCAGCGGCGGCGTGAGACATGGAATTTCCCTGGACGGAATGCCGGCGCACCGGCGCTTTTCATTTGTTGCGGCGGTCTCGTATCACGGCGGGCACGAATGGTCATCCCCATGGTCGTCGCTTGGCGCGAGGCCTTTCAGTGCTTGGTTTTGTGACGCCGGCTTTTCGCTTTGACAGCGCGGTAAACTGTGGTTAAGGGGACCACTCTTTTACTGACGAGGCTTGACGTGGCAAAAAACGAACTTGGCACAAAGCGTGTCGACCCTGAAACGGGCCGAAAATTCTACGACCTGAACAAGGACCCTGTCGTCTCGCCCTATACGGGCAAGACGTATCCGCGTTCCTATTTCGAGGACGGCAAGATCGCCGCCCTCGAAGAGGAAGAGGAAGTGGCCGAGAAGGAAGTGGACGCCGAGGAAGAAGAAGGCGTTGAAGTCGTCTCGCTTGAAGAGGCCGACGAAGACGTCAAGGCCGGCGACGAGCTTCCCGACCTGGGCGACGACGAGGACGATGTCGATCTAGGCGACGATGAGGACGATACTTTCCTTGCCGACGAAGAGGAAGAAGACGACGATGTCGCCGACATGATCGGCGTCGGCGACGACGACGACGAAGTCTAAGAACGCTTCGAACGCATGCATTTAGCGGCGTTCACGGGCTATGACGAAAAAGCGGCCCTCGAAGGCTTGATCTTCAGGGAAGGCGGGGTTAGAAGCCGCCTGCACTAAACGGCGCGGTCCTGAAACCCGCGCCGGACCTCTCGCCGGCAACGGCGACGGCTGACTGCCGGAGTGGGGCCATAGCTCAGTTGGGAGAGCGCTTGAATGGCATTCAAGAGGTCGTCGGTTCGATCCCGATTGGCTCCACCAAACAGTCTCTTTCCGACGCTCGGTTTCGCGGCATTCATGCTTGTCGCCTGCCAGTCGGCGCCTGAACCATCATCGCCGCCGCCAGCGCCCGCACCTCAGCCCATGGCCCCTGCCGCGATCTCTGCTCCTGATGGTGCGGCGGTCCTCGATCCATCCGTGCGGGTTATGCCGCCCGGCGAAGGCGTCCCGGCCAAATATGTCGCGTTTTCCGGCATATGGGGCGGACAGCTGGACGGGATGTATGACGGCAAGCTCGCCGTGCTGACGATTACGCGCGGCGGCAATGTCACCGCCACCTATGCCTGGGGCGATGTCGCCGACAACAAACCGGGCGTGGCCGACGGCGAAGGCAAGATTTTCGGCAACACGTTGAAACTGCGGCGCCTTCCCAATGGCGCGGACGTCAGCGCGGTCATTCAGGCGGACGGAACGCTGGCCGTCACCTATGGGCTTGCCGACCGAACCTATACGGGCACGTTCACCAAGCAATAATCGCGAGAGCTAATCTTCCGGGGGAGCCACGGCTGGCCCCTTCCCCGATCAGTGCAGGCCGAATTCGCGCAGCAGTTCTTCGCGATAGCGCACGAAGCGGCTCTCGCTGCGCTCGCGCGGGCGTGGCAGGTCGATGTCGATCAACCGCGCCGCGCCGCCTTTCTCCTTGGGCAGGATCAGCACCCGGTCGGCAAGATAGATCGCCTCCTCCAGATCGTGGGTGACCATCACCATGGTGACGTTCTCCTCGCTCCAGATGCGCGCCAGTTCCTCCTGCATGCCTATCTTGGTCATGGCGTCCAGCGCCCCCAGCGGCTCGTCGAGCAGAAGGATTTCGGGCTGCACGGTGAGCGCCCGGGCGATGCCGACGCGCTGCGCCATGCCGCCGGAAAGCTGGCTCGGAAAAGCATCCGCGAATTCAGCAAGACCGACCAGTGCGACGTAGAAGCGGGCGCGTTCCTCGGCCTGCCTCTTGGGAACACCGCGCACTTCGAGGCCGAACGCGACATTGCCGAGCACGCTGAGCCACGGCAGCAGCCGCGGCTCCTGGAAAATCACGGCACGCTCGGCGCCGACGCCATGCACCGGCTGGCCGTCGATCGCGACACCGCCGCTGTCGGCCGCCTCCAGCCCGGCCAGAATACGCAGCAGCGTGGTCTTGCCGGAGCCGCTGGCGCCGACGATGACCAGGCATTCCCCCGAACGAATGTCGAGGTTGAGCGTCCGCAGCACGGCAAGCTGGCGCCCGCCGAGGCTGAAGGATTTGGACAGGTCGCGGATCGAGACCTCTCCGCCACGGTTGGAACCGGCCATCTTGTCTCTCAGCTATTTCAAAGCTCAGTTGATCTTGGTTTCGCCGGGCCGGTACAGGATGTCGGCGGCTTTCAGCTTGCCCTTGGCCAGACGGCCGTCTCGCTCCAGCACGGCGACCCAGAAGTCGATGTCGCGATCGGTCGCCTGCGCACCTTCGCGCAGACCAAAGCCGGTCCAGTAGCGGGCGAGATCGCCGTTTTCGCCGCGCTTGTCGAGGATAGTGGCCAGCACCTTGCGGGCTTCGTCCGGGTTCTGGCGCGACCAGTCCGAGGCGCGCGCCGACTGTTCGACGAAGTTGCGCGCCGCATCCGGGTTGGCGGCAATGAAGTCGCGCCTGAGTACGACGAAGCCGCCGGCGAGTTCGCCGAGCACCTGGGTGTCGTCGA
The DNA here is from genome assembly GCF_000503155.1 of Mesorhizobium sp. LSJC285A00. Lineage (NCBI taxonomy): Bacteria > Pseudomonadati > Pseudomonadota > Alphaproteobacteria > Hyphomicrobiales > Phyllobacteriaceae > Mesorhizobium > Mesorhizobium sp. LSJC285A00. The sequence goes on along the minus strand of NZ_AYVK01000026.1, from coordinate 104,372 downwards.
ACACGCCGCGCACGCCGCCGTTGGCGACCAGCGCGCCGGCAAAGGTCGCCTGCCAGTAGCCGAGGCCGGCAATGTCGACCTGGCGCGAGCGCAGCGTCTGCTCAAGCTGCGGGCCGGGCACGACAATGAGGTTGGCGGCGGTCGGCGGCAGGCCGACGCTGTGCAGGGCCTCACGCACCGTATAGTCGAGATGAGCGCCGAGCGTGTTGACCGAGATGGTCTTGCCGGCAATGTCGGCGATCGATTTGATCGGGCTGTCTTCCAGCACGTAGAAGACGCTCTTCACATCCTTGTTGATGCCGTTGCTCGGATACGCCGCGACGAAGTCGTTGCCGCCGGAGATCGAGTTGATCACCGCTGCGGTGGCGGCCGAGCCGATGTCGACGCTGCCGGAAGACAGCGCAAACAGCGATTCCGGTCCACCCGAGGAATAGCCGACATTCTCCAGCTCGACGCCGAGCCCTTTGAAGTAGCCGAGCTCGTCGGCCAGCTCGTGCGGGGAGATGCTGCCACGGCTGGCGAGGTAGCGGAACTTGACGGCTGCGGCTTGCGCAAAGGCCAGGCGCGGCAGGCCGGCGGCGATGAGGCCGGCGGCAAGCGGCGCGCCGGCAAGCAGCGAACGGCGGGTGATTTTCATGATCGGGTCCTTGTGAGGTAAACGGTGAGGGGCGGACTGCTCAGTTGACAGGATTGCTCCAGCGACAGAGCCGCCGCTGCAGGGTGACCAACGCCTGGTTGGCGATCAGGCCAAGCCCGGCGAGGATGACGATTGCCGCAAACATCAGCGGGATCTGGAAATTGTACTGCGCGTTCATCACCTGGAAGCCGATGCCCTTGTTGGCACCGATCATCTCGGACGCGATCAGCAGCAGCAGCGCCGTGGTGGCGCTCAGCCGCAAGCCGACGAAGATCGACGGCACGGCGCCCGGCAGTACGACGCGGCGAAACACGGTGAGCCGGCTCGCACCATAGACGCGCGCCATTTCAAGCAGCTTGGGATCGACTTCCTTGACGCCGCTGATGGTGTTGAGCAGCAGCGGAAACAGCGTCGCCCAGAAGATGACGAAGATCTTCGAGGTCTCGCCAAGTCCCAAGAGCAGGATGAACACCGGATAGAGCGCCAGCGCCGACGTCTGCCGGAACACCTGCAGGATCGGATCGAGCGCGGTTTCGACCTGGCGCACCTGGCCCATGAACAGGCCAAGCGGAATGGCAACGGCGACAGCCGCCGCAAAGGCGATGCCGGCGCGTTGCAGGCTGATGGCGATGTCGCCGAGCAGGCTGCCGCCGGCAAGCCCCTTCCAGAGTGCGACGACGATCATGTCGATCGGCGGCAGCACCGCCGCGTTGACCCAGCCGACGCTGCCCGCCACCTGCCAGAGCGCCAGGAAGCCGGCAAGCACGCCGTAGCGCTTCAGGAAGCGAACAGCCGCCTTGCTACCGAGGTTCAGGAAGTCGGTGCCGAGCCCGGTTTCGCCACCACTGCGGCGAACCGTGATCTGCCGATCGATGTGCTGCAGCGTCATTGCTTCACCCCTTCGATTGCCAAGGTCATTCGGCGGCAAGGACGGTCGAGCGGGCGACGGTCCATGGATTTTCCGGGCGCCTGAGGCCGAGATTCTCGCGCAGCGTGCGGCCTTCGTAAGCCGTGCGGAACAGGCCGCGCCGCTGCAGTTCGGGAATGACCAGGTCGACGAAATCGTCGAGCGCGCCGGGCAGCCAGGGCGGCAGGATGTTGAAGCCGTCGGCCGCGTCGCTGGTGAACCATTCCTCCAGCTGATCGGCGACCTGCCTGACGCTGCCGACGATGGTGTAGTGGCCGCGCGCCGTCGCTACCCATTGGTAAAGCTGGCGGATGCTGAAATTGTGCTCGTCGGCAATCTGCCGGATCAGCGCCTGGCGGCTCTTCATGCCTTCGGTTTCCTTGCTCGGCGGCAACGGGCCGTCGAGCGGATAGCCCCTGATGTCGAGCGTCTGGCCGGCAAGACCGTTGAGGAGCGCAACACCGTCCTCGGGCAGGATAAGGTCGTTGAGCTGTTGGTATTTGGCGCGGGCCTCGTCCTCGGTGCGGCCGACGAAGGGCGCGACGCCCGGCATGATCAGCACCTGGTCGGGATCGCGGCCGACTTCAGCCACGCGCGCCTTGATGTCGCGGTAGAATTCCTGCGCCGTCTCGAGCTTCTGATGGGCGGTGAAGATGACCTCGGCCGAGTGCGCGGCAAGCCCACGGCCGTCTTCCGACTGCCCCGCTTGTACGACAACCGGATGTCCTTGCACCGGGCGCGGCACGTTGAGCGGACCCTTGACGTTGAAATGCTCGCCCTTGTGGTCGATGTCGTGCAATCTGTCCTTGTCGTAGAAACGGCCCGACTGCTTGTCGCGGATGAAGGCGTCATCCTCCCAGCTGTCCCACAGCGCCTTGACCGTCTCGACATGCTCATGCGCCCTGGCATAGCGCTCGGCATGGCTGGGCTGGACGTCGCGGTTGAAATTGCGTGCCGTTTCGTCGCCGGCCGAGGTCACCACGTTCCAGCCGGCGCGGCCGTTCGACAACAGGTCGAGCGAAGCGAATTTGCGCGCCAGCGTGTAAGGCTCCTCATAGGTGGTGGACGCCGTTGCGATGAAGCCGAGATGCGTCGTCAGCGGCGCCAGCGCCGCAAACAGCGTCACCGGCTCGAAGCCGGCGATCTTGGCGTTGCCGCCCTCGCGGGCGCCGAGGCCGACGGTCAGGTTGTCGGCCAGGAAATAGGCGTCGAACAGGCCGCGCTCGGCGGTCAGCGCCAGTTGCTTGTGGAACTCGAAATTGGTGGCGCCGTCGGCCGGCGCATCGGGATGACGCCAGGCGGCAATATGCTGTCCGCCGCCGGGCAGGAAGGCGCCGAGCTTGATCTGCCGCGGTTTGCTATCGGACTTGCTGGCTCGAGTCATTTGCAGGCGTCCTTCTGGTCTATGCGGGATGGAATATTGCGTCGCGGATCGTTGGTTTTCAGGCGGCAAGGACGACGCTGTAGGGCACGCCGGCCACCCGGCATGCCTCAGCGACCGCCTGCCGGGCTCGCGCCTTGACTGCCTCTGACACCAGCACGCCATCTGCAAAGTCCTTGTCCGAGGCGTAGATCGCGGTCGGCAGGGTCTGCGCCTCGAAGAAGCCGAACAACGGCCGCAACTGGTGTTCGACGACAAGCGAATGACGCTCGCCGCCGCCTGTTGCCGCCAGGATGATCGGCTTGCCGCGCAGCGACGACGGGTCGAGCAGGTCGAAGAAGTGCTTGAACAGCCCGGTGTAGCTGCCCTTGAAGGTCGGGGAGCCGACCACCAGCACGTCGGCGCCGAGCAGCTGCTCGATAATACCGCGCGCCGCCGGATCGAGATCGCCAAGCTGTCTTGCAGGCGCAAAGGACGGGCCGAGATCCTCGATGTCGAAAACGCTCAAAGCCGAGCCGGCCCGGCTCGCCACCTCACCGGCGATGTGGCTGACGAATGCCTTCGTCTTGGACGGACGGGTCAGGTTGCCGGACCACCCCACCACCAGCTTTTTTGACATCCGAGGCTCCTTCTCGCAAACGCACTATCCGCATTAAGCCTACCGATTTTGTAGAATTAAATGAGCGAGAAGATTTCAAAACCGGGCTCTGAAGCGAATGGAGTTTGCGGTACATCGCCTTTGGTTGGTTCATTTGGCCCCAAAAGCGCCGCGGCAGATGCTGACGCGGTCGCGCAAGGCATCGCCGGGGACCATGGCCTTGGTCCTTTGCGCACCGATGGGTATCGTCGCGAAACCGTCAAGGGCCGGCGGCATTGACACTGCGTTGTGTGAGTGTCGATTGAACCCGATCGCGTGGGCGACGAAGTAGGCAACTGGAATCAAAGAACAGGATGCGCGCATGAAGAAGATCGGCCTTCTTTCTTTCGGCCATTGGTCGCCCTCGTCGCAATCGCAGACGCGCTCGGCTTCCGACGCGCTGCTGCAGTCGATCGACCTGGCCGTCGCCGCCGAGGAGCTGGGCGCGGACGGCGCCTATTTCCGCGTCCATCATTTTGCCCGCCAGCTCGCTTCGCCATTTCCGCTTCTGGCCGCGGTCGGCGCCCGCACCAGCCGCATCGAGATCGGCACCGCCGTCATCGACATGCGCTATGAGAATCCGCTGTATATGGCCGAGGATGCGGGTGCTGCCGACCTGATCGCCGGTGGCCGGCTGCAGCTTGGCATCAGCCGCGGTTCGCCGGAGCAGGTGATCGACGGCTGGCGCTACTTCGGCTACGTGCCGCAGGACGGCAAAAGCGATGCCGACATGGCGCGCAACCATGCCGAGGTGTTCCTGGACGTGCTGCGCGGCGAAGGTTTCGCGCAACCCAATCCGCGGCCGATGTTCCCCAATCCTCCGGGAATGCTGCGGCTCGAGCCGTTCTCGGCCGGCCTGCGCGACCGGATCTGGTGGGGCGCCGCTACCAACGCCACCGCCGAATGGGCGGGCAAGCTCGGCATGAACCTGCAAAGTTCAACGCTGAAGTTCGATGAGAGCGGCCAGCCGCTCCACATCCAGCAGGCCGAACAGATCCGCGCTTATCGCGCGGCGTGGAAGGAGGCCGGCCATGCGCGCGAGCCGCGCGTGTCGGTCAGCCGCAGCATCTTTGCGCTAGTGAACGACCGCGACCGCGCCTATTTCGGCGGCGGCAGCAGCGAAGATCATTTCGGCTATATCGAGCCTGAGAAGCTTGCCGTCTTCGGCCGCTCCTATGCCGCGGAGCCCGATGTGCTGATCGATCAGCTGAAAGAGGACGAAGCGATCGCCGAGGCCGACACGCTGCTTCTGACCGTCCCCAACCAGCTCGGCGTCGAGTACAACGCCCACGTCATCGAGGCGATCCTGAAGCACGTCGCGCCGGCTCTCGGCTGGCGCTGACAAGAGGCGCCAGCCGCCGGGGAAACAAAGAGATTGAGCGTTTCGCCGCCAAACGGTGAAACGCTCAAGAGAAGAGATGGCTAAACATCCGCCTTGAAGGTCTGCTTCTGCTGGCCGAGCCCCTCGATGCCCAGTTCCACCACATCGCCAGCCTTCAAGAACACCGGCGGCTTCATGCCCAGCCCAACGCCGGGCGGGGTGCCGGTGGAGATGATGTCGCCAGGATGCAGCGACATGAACTGGCTGAGATAGGAAACGAGATAGGCGACGCCGTAGACCATGGTCCTGGTCGAGCCGTTCTGCATCGTCTTGCCGTTGACCGTCAGCCACATTTTGAGGTTCTGCGGATCGGCAACCTCGTCCTTGGTGACAAGCCACGGCCCGGTCGGACCGAACGTGTCGCAGCTCTTGCCCTTGGTCCACTGGCCCTGGCGCTCGGCCTGGAAGGCTCGCTCGGACACGTCATGGGCAACGGCATAGCCGGCGACATAATCCAGCGCCTCGGCTTCGCTGACATATTTGGCTTTTCTGCCGATGACCACGGCGAGTTCAACCTCCCAGTCGGTCTTTTCCGAACCGCGCGGGATCAGCACGTCATCGTCGGGACCGACAATGGCCGAGCTTGCCTTCATGAAGATGATCGGCTCCGGCGGCACGGTGGCGCCGGTTTCGGCGGCATGGTCGGAATAATTCAGGCCGATGCAGATGAACTTGCCCGTGCCGGCGACGCAGGCGCCGAGGCGCGGCTTGCCGGAAACCGCTGGCAGCGAGTTCGGATCGAGCTTCGACAATGTCTCGAGCGACGCCGGATCGAGCGCCTTGCCGGCAATGTCGGTGACATGACCCGAAAGATCGCGGATCGTTCCATCCGCATCGAGCAGGCCGGGGCGTTCGCTCCCTATCTCGCCATAGCGCAGCAGTTTCATCTTGCTCTCCAAATTGCGGCCCAAGGCCGTTTTCAAAACTCGTTCCGCCAAGCGATGACTGGGTGGACTCTGGCTATCGGACCCGACCTAGGGCAAGCCGGACTTTAGAACTGTTCGAGCCTGGACCTGCGGATCGAGGCTATTGCTCAGATCGACCAGCCGCCGTCGATATTATAGGCCTGGCCTGAGGTGTACGTGGCGCCGGCGAGGTAGACGGCAAGGTCGGCGATTTCCTCGGGCGTGCCGAGACGGCCCATCGGCTGGCGGGCAATGAAGGCCGCGCGGGCCGCCTCGTAATCGCCCTGCGCATGCATGCGGTCCTGTAGCGACGGGCTCTCGACGGTGCCGGGGCAGATGGCGTTGCAGCGAATGCCCTTGGCGACATAGTCCGCGGCAATCGCCTTGGTGAGACCGATCACGGCCGCCTTGGTGACGCCGTAGGCGAAGCGGTTGGGCACACCCTTGCCGGCGCCGGCGACGGACGACATGTTGATGATCGAGCCATCGCCGCGCTCCAGCATGCCGGGCAGTACGGCCCGAATGGTGCGGATCATGGCGCGGACATTGAGGTTGAAGGCGAAATCGAGATCGGCGTCCTTCATCTCGAGGATGGACCCGGAATGGACGAAGCCGGCGCAGTTGAACAGCACGTCGACGCGGCCGATTTCGGCGAAGCCGGATGCCACCGCATCGTCGTTGAGAACGTCGAGCTTGCGGGTCTTGATGCCGGAGGTCTTGGCGAGTTCGGCCAGCAGCGCCTCGTTGATGTCGGTGGCGTGCACGATGGCACCTGCCTTGGCGAAGGCCAATGCGCTCGCTCTGCCGATGCCTTGTGCCGCCGCGGTGACGACAACGACCTTGCCTGCTAGATCCGCCATGCGTTTCTCCTCGCCCTCTTTGGCCACTGCTCGGCCCGATTTACTGCCGGCTGACTGGGGCGTCCCGTGCCAGACAGGCGCGACTATGCGGCCCTGCACAATCCATCAGTCCATAACAAATGTTTTTTCTGGTTAAAGAACACATGTCCAAGCGTCAAGCCCGAACGCGATCACCTTCGCGACGGCTGATGTAATGCACATCGCTTGCTCTGATGCAACAACATGTATGACAACCGGACAACGAGTCACGCTGCCATGGTTCACTCAAGCACAGCGCGCTTCAGGCGGCATTAGTCGCCGTATGGCACCCAGACGTTCTTCACTTCGACGGCGCGGCGCAGCAGGGCATCGCCGGCGGCCTCGTCGGACGCCCAGTCGAGGCTGCTGCCGTTGCCGGTCCAGACGCGCTTGAGATTGCCGACGGAATCGGCCTCCGCCTTGGCGCAAGTGTCGGCATCGGCAAACAGCCAGAGCCCGTCGACATCGTCATGCTTGGCCAGCACGCCGGCAAGCTCCGCCGTGCGGCCGGTGACGATGTTGATGGCGCCTGCCGGAACGTCGGAATATTCGATCACCTGGTAGAGATCGGTGGCAAGCAGCGGGTATTTTTCCGACGGCACGGCCACTACCGTGTTGCCCATGGCAAGCGCAGGTGCGATCAGGGAGATCAAGCCGAGCAGCGGCGCGCTGTCCGGGGCGACGATGCCGACGACGCCGACCGGCTCGTGCAAAGCGAGCGTGACGGCGCGGGCCGGTGGCTGATGCACCCTGCCCTCATACTTGTCGGCAAGGCCGGCATAGAGGAACAGGCGCTCGATCGATTGTTCCACTTCCTCCCGCGCGGCCTTGGCGTTGGCGCCGGTCAGTTCGGTCAAGCGTGCGGTAAACTCGCCGGCACGGCCGGACAGATTTTCGGCGAGATAATATAGCACCTGGGAGCGATTGTAGGCGGTCGCCTCCGGCCACGCTTTGCAGGCGCGGGCGGCGGCAACGGCGTCGCGGATGTCCTTGCGGCTGCCGAGACCGACTTCGCCGGCCAGCTTGCCCCTGGCAGTGGCGACATAAACCGAGTAATTTCCATCGGGACGCACCTGCTTGCCGCCAATGAACAGCTTGGCCGTGCGGTCGATGGCGCCGCCATCCGATTGCTCGACGGGCTGCGCCGAAGACGCCGTCGGCTTGATCACCGGGCCGAGCGGCAGTTTTGCCGAGAGATATTCGAACATGCCCTCGCGCCCGCCCTCGCGGCCAAAGCCGCTTTCGCGATAGCCGCCGAAGCCGCAGGCGGCGTCGAACATGTTGGTGCCGTTAACCCAGACGACGCCGGCCTTCAATTGCGGAGCGACATGCAGCGCGAGGTTGATGTTTTCGCTCCACACCGAGGCGGCCAGCCCATAGCGCGTGTTGTTGGCAAGCTCGATCGCTTCCTCGGTGTTGCGGAAGGTCATGGTGGCCAGAACCGGACCGAACACCTCTTCCTGCGCCAGTATGTTTGCCGGCGAAACACCGGTGGCGAGCGTCGGCAGGTGGTAGTAGCCGGAAGACGGCAGCACCGCATCGGGCTGCCAGCAGACGGCGCCCTGCCTGGCGCCTTCGGCGACCAGACCCTTGACGCGGTCGAGCTGCGTGGCGTCGACCAGCGGGCCGACATCGGTGTTCTTGTCGAGCGGGCTGCCGACGCGAAGCCGGCTCATCCTGACCTTGACCTTGGCGATCAAGGCATCGGCAATGCCTTCCTGCACCAGAAGCCGTGACCCGGCGCAGCAGATCTGGCCCTGGTTGAACCAGATGCCGTCGACCAGTCCTTCGACGGCGCTGTCGAGATCGGCGTCCTCGAAGACGATGAAGGCCGATTTGCCGCCAAGCTCCAATGACAGCTTCTTGCCCGATCCAGCCGTGGCTTTCCTGATGATCTTGCCGACCTCCGAAGAGCCGGTGAAGGCGATCTTCTGGATGCCGGGATGGTTGACGATGGCGACGCCCGCTTCCGGCCCGCCCTGGACGATGTTGACGACGCCCTTGGGCACGCCGGCACGCTCGCAGATCTCGGCAAACAGGATGGCGGTGAGCGGCGTGAACTCGGCCGGCTTCAGCACCACCGTGCAGCCGGCGGCGAGCGCCGGCGCAATCTTCCATGCCAGCATCAGCAGCGGGAAATTCCATGGGATGATCTGGCCGACGACGCCGACACCCTTGTGGCCTGGGAAATCCTTGTCCAGCGCCTGTGCCCAGCCGGCATGATGGATGAAATGGCGGATGGCCAGCGGCACGTCGATGTCGCGGCTTTCGCGGATCGGCTTGCCGTTGTCGATTGACTCAAGCACTGCGAACAGGCGCTGATGACGCTGCATCGCGCGGCCAATGGCGTAAAGCACTTTTGCGCGCTGGTAGCCCGAGGATGCCGACCATTTCGGTAAGGCCTTGGTGGCTGCGGCGACGGCTGCGTCGATATCGGCGGCGCCGGCATCGGAGATCTTGGCCAGCAGCTTGCCGGAGGAGGGTTCGCTGGTCTCGAAAGTCTTGCCGCTGGCGGCCGCCTTCCAGCCGCCATCGATGAACAGCGCCTTGCCGAAATCGCGTCCGGCAAGCCAGGCATCGGCCTCGGTGCGGGCTTCCGGCGCCGGGCCGTATTCCATGGCGTGATAGCGTTCGAGAATGTTCATGACGCGCTCCAGATAATCTTCTTGGCAGGCGCTCTGTGGCGCCCCCCTCCTTCCTGCCGGACATCTTCCCCACAAGGAGGGAGATCAGCATTCGCGCCTGTCGGCTCCGAAACGTCGACGACTGGCGAAATCGTCAATGATAGCCAATCTCCCCCCAGGTGGGGGAGATGTCCGGGAGGACAGAGGGGGGCGCGAAAAAACTCGGCGTTCAAGGCCTTCACCCGCCTCACGCCATTGCGTGGCGGTGGTTGGCCGAATAATGCCCGGTCAGATGATGCTCGAGCTGGCGCTCGATATCGGTCAGCAGGCTCGAGGCGCCGAAGCGGAACAGCTCTGGCTCCAGCCATGGCCGGCCGAGCTCCTCCTTCATCAGCACCAGCCAGTCGAGCGAAGCCTTGGCTGTAGAGATGCCGCCGGCCGGCTTGAAGCCGATGAGAAAGCCGGTCTCCTCGAAATAGGCTCGGATGGCGCGCACCATGGCAAGGCCGACGGGCAGCGTGGCGTTGACGCTTTCCTTGCCGGTCGAGGTCTTGATGAAATCGGCGCCGGCCATCATCGCCACCATCGAGGCCAGCATGACATTGCGCAGCGTGGCGAGGTCGCCAGTGCCGAGAATGACCTTGAGATGCGCATCGCCGCAGGCTTCGCGCATCGAGACGATCTCGTTGTAGAGCTCCTGCCACTTGGCGCCGAAGACCAGGCCGCGCGGGATGACGACGTCGATCTCGTCGGCGCCGTCGCGCACCGATGCCTCGATCTCCTGCAGGCGGGTCGACAACGGCGCAAGGCCGTGCGGGAAAGCGGTGGAGACGGCGGCGACATGGATGCCGGTGCCGCGCACGGCATCAACAGCCGTCGCGACGAATGGATGATAGACGCAGACCGCCGCCGGGCGGATTTTTTCGCCCTCGATGCCAAGCCCCTCGACGATGTCGCGGCGGAACGGGTTGATCGCCTTGGCGCATAGGCGGCGCACCCGCTCTTCGGTGTCGTTGGAATTCAGAGTCGTCAAATCCATGCAGGAGACCGCGCGCAGCAGCCAGGCGGCCTGGTTGTCAGCCTTGATCGAGCGCCGCTTTGTGAGGCTGGCGACCCTGCGTTCCAGCGCCGAGCGGTTGACCGAGCGCACCGATTCCATGAAGCCGAGATCGAGCCGCATGCCGGTGTTGCGGGCAATACCGTGGCTTTGCGGCACGGGCGTGTTGGCTGCGGCACGCGCCGGCAGCGGCGTGACCTTGGACCCGCCGAGATCGGCTTCGCGGATTGTGCTGCTCATCTCCTGCCCTTTCGCTCGACGATTTTACGTCGTGGTGCGTGTCGTTGCTCCCGGACTTGGGCGACACACACCGAAGATAGCCCGTGAATCGATGCTTCACGAGTCCTTCAAGGGCTCATAACGGAAAAAGGCGGCAAAAGCAGCTGAATTTTGACCACATGGTCAAAACGTCAATTCAAGACGTGGCGCCGAGGCGCCGGCTGATGTCAGCCGACGAAAGCGCGCTCGACGACGAAGGTCGAGGGATGGCTGAGCGAGCCCTCATGGAAGCCGAGGCTTTCGGCCATTTCCTTGACGTCCTTCAGCATATGCATCGAGCCGCAGATCATAATGCGATCCGTCTCCGGATTGAGCTTCTCGATGCCGAGGTCGTCGTAGAATTTGCCGGAGCCGATCAGCGCGGTGATGCGGCCCATGCGCGCCGACTCTTCGCGGGTCGTCGAATTGTAGAGGGTGACGCGGCCGCCGGTCAGTTCGCCGATCAGGGGATCGTTCTCGAGCGCGGCCACCAGTTCCTGGCCATAGGTCAGTTCGGCATTGTCGCGGCAGGTGTGGGTCAGGATGACCTGATCGAATTTTTCGTAGGTATCGGGGTCGCGCAGAAGGCTGGCGAAGGGCGCAATGCCGGTGCCGGTCGAGATCATGAACAGGCGCTTTGCCGGGGTCAGCGCGTCGACAACCAGCGTGCCGGTCGACTTCTGGCGCATGATGACGGTGTCGCCGACCTGGATCTTCTGCAGTTCGGAGGTCAGCGGGCCGTCCGGCACCTTGATCGAGAAGAATTCCAGCTCTTCGTCCCAGGCCGGGCTTGCCACCGAATAGGCGCGGTACACCGGCTTTTCGGCATTGGGCAGCCCGATCATGACGAACTCGCCGGAGCGGAAGCGCAGCGACTGCGGACGGGTGATGCGGAACGAGAACAGACGGTCGGTGTAATGCTTCACCGAGACGACGGTTTCGGCATAGACGTTGGCCGGAATCGGGAACTGCAGCGGACGGGCGCCGGCGGTGTTGAGTGCGGATGTGGTGTTCATCAAATCCAACTCTGTCTTGCCCACGCCTGTGCGGGCGCCAAACCGTTTCCTGCGCGCCCAGACCATTCAGGTCCCGGCGAGCCGTTCACACACTCCAAAGCAGTGAGCTCTTGTGTCCCAAATTTATTAGTATACAAACGATATTTGTGTCAAGATACCACGCTAAAACAGCTTTCCAAACTGCGGCATATTCGTAGTTCCGCCATTTCGGATTTCGACAATGAAAGAGAATTTTTCGGTGCAACAACCGGATTCCCTGGGTCACGTCGTTGCCGGCATCGATGTTGGCGGAACCTTCACCGACCTCATTTTGATCGACGGAAATGACGGCGGAAAGGTGCATATCGCCAAGACGCCGACGACGGTCGACAACCAGGCGTTCGGCGTGGTTTCAGCGCTGGGCGCCACCGGCTTTGCCATAGACGGCATCGACCTCATCGTGCATGGCACGACCACCACCACCAATGCAGTTCTGGAACGCCGGCTGGCGAAAACCGGCATGATCACCACACGCGGTTTTCGCGACGTGATCGAGTTGGGACGGCGGACCCGACCGCAGCCCTATGGCATGACAGGCACCTTCGTTCCGATCATACCGCGCGATCTCAGGCTCGAAGTCTCGGAGCGCGTCGAAGCATCCGGCGCGGTGCGCACGCCGCTCGACGAGGCCGAGATGCGCGACGCCGTGAAGACGCTGATCGCGGCCGGCTGCGAGTCCCTCGTCATCCATTTCCTGCATTCCTACGCCAACCCTGGACATGAGCGGCGCGCGGCCGAAATCGCCGCCGAGCTTTGGCCGAACGGCTACATCACGACTGGCCATGCGCTGCTGTCGGAAGCCCGCGAATTCGAGCGCGGCGTTACCGCCGCGGTCAACGCCTCGGTGCAGCCGATCCTCGAGCGTTATGTCGAGCGGCTGCGCAAGGAATTGGCCGCCAAGGGCTATGCCCGCGACTTCCTGATCATGAACGGCAATGGCGGCATGATCTCGGCCCGTTTCGTCACGCGCGAGTCGGCCAAGACCGTGATGTCCGGCCCGGCCTCCGGCGTCATCGCCGCCGCCTATACGGGCAAGCGCGCCGGCTTTGAAAACCTCGTCACCTACGACATGGGCGGCACCTCGACCGATGTGGCGCTGATCCGCAACGCCGAGCCGGCGGTCTCCAACGAGATCGAGATCGAATATGCGATGCCGATCCATGTGCCGATGGTGGCGGTGCATACGGTCGGCGCCGGCGGCGGCTCGATCGCGCGCGTTGATGCGGCCGGCCTGATCCAGATCGGCCCGGAAAGTGCCGGCGCCAATCCCGGTCCGATCTGCTACGGCCGCGGCGGCTTGGAGCCGACCATCACCGATGCCAATCTGGTGCTGGGACGGCTGGCGCCGAAAAAACTGCTGGCGGTCGAAAATCCGGTCACCGTCGAGCGCGTCACCGGCATTTTCGAGAACAGAATAGGCAAGGCCACCGGCCTCTCCGGCGTCGAGGCGGCGGGTGCAATCCTGCGGCTCGGCAACATGAAAATGGCCGGCGCCATCCGCATGGTCTCGGTGTCGCGCGGCCATGATCCGCGCGATTTCGCGCTGTTCGCCTTCGGTGGCGCCGGGCCGCTGCATGCCTCCGCCCTGGCGCGCGAACTCGGCCTGCCCCGTGTGCTGGTGCCGGCGCGTCCGGGCATCACCAATGCGCTCGGCTGCGTCGTGGCCGATCTGCGTCACGACTTCGTCAACACGATCAACCAGCCGGTCGCCGTGCTCGATGAAGCCAGGCTTCGCGAGGTGCTGGAACGTCACCGCGGGGAAGGCGAGGAACTGATCGGCAAGGAAGCGGTGAAGCCGGAAACGATCCGCGTTACGCACTCTGCCGACATGCAGTTTGTCGGCCAGACCCACATCATCAACGTGCCGTTGCCGTCTTCATCGGTGACAAGGCAGGAGTTGCAGGCGCTGTTCGAAAAAGCCTATTTCGCCCGCTTCAAGGTCGAGCTGCCGGAGATCCGCGCCAATCTGGTCAACCTCAACACGTCGGTGACGGGCGTGCGGCCGGCGATCGACCTGTCACGGCTGATCGACCCGGCCGGACGTACAAAGACGCTAGACGAGGCGCTGCGCGAAACAAGGCCTGTCTGGTACGCAGGACGCTGGCACGATACGCCGATATACGCACGCGAAAAGCTGCCGCCCGATGCCGTCATCGAAGGGCCGGCGATCCTCGAACAGATGGACGCCACCACCGTGCTCGAACCCGGCGACCGCGCAAGATCGGACGCCGACGGCAACATCATCATCGATATCGGCGAGGCCTGAGATGCAAAAGCTCGACGCCATCACGCTTTCGGTCCTGCAGGCTGCCCTCCAGCAGGTCTGCGACGAGATGGATCTCACTTTCTCCCGCGCGGCCTTCTCGCCTGTCATCGCCGAAGCCAATGACCGCTCCGACGGCATCTACTCGGCCGTCGACGGCTCGCTGATCGCACAAGGCAGCCAGGGCCTGCCGGTGTTCGTCGGCGTCATGCAGTATTCGACCAGGACGGTGATCGAGATGATCGCCGACGGCCGCTGCCTGCCACCTGAGCCGGGCGACATCTATATCGTCAACGATCCCTATCTCGGCGGCACGCATCTGATGGATGTGCGCTTCGCCATGCCGGTCTATCGCGACGGCAAGATATTTTGCTGGCTATCGAATACCGGCCACTGGCCCGATATCGGTGGCTCGGTGCCGGGCGGCTTCTCCGCTTCCGCCACAGCCGTCGAGCAGGAAGGCCTGCGGCTGCCGCCGGTCAAGCTGTTCAAGAAGGGCGTGCTGGACACGGAAATCTACGCCATCATCTGCTCCAACATCCGGGTCGCCGACCAGCGCATCGGCGATATAAGGGCGCAGGCCGCGGCACTGCTGATCGGTCAGGACCGGCTCAATGGAATCCTCGATCGTTACGGCAACGAAACTGTTGTCGAGGCGATCGCCGAACTGCGTCGCCGCGCCGCCGAGCAGATGCGCGCCAACATCTCCGCCATTCCCGATGGCACATACAGTTCGAAGGCCTTTGTCGACTCGGACGGCGTGGTCAACGAGCCGCTGACCATCGCGCTCGCCGTCGACAAGCAGGGCGACACGCTGACCTTCGACTTTACCGGCTCGTCAAAACCATGCGCGGGGCCCATGAACAGCGTGCTGGCGACGACCTTGTCGTCGGTCTATCTAGCCATGCGCCATATTTTCCCTGATGTGCCGATCAGCGCCGGCGCTTTCGAGCCGCTGATCGTCAAGCGGCCGGAAGGCACGTTCCTCGACGCCAAATACCCGCGTCCCGTCTCCGGCTGTGCGGCTGAAGTCTCGCAGCGCATCGCCGAGGCGGTGTTCGCGGCGATGGTGCAGGCGCTGCCGGAAAAGGTGACGGCCGCGCCCGCCGGCTCCAGCGGCAATTTCGCGCTCGGCGGCAACGATCCGGCCCGCGGCCGCGACTATGTGATGTATCAGATCTCCGGCGGCGGCTATGGCGGCAATTCCGGCCATGACGGCCTGACCAATGGCTGCTCGACCATCGGCATTTCGAAATCGCCGCCGGTCGAGATCATGGAGCAGGCCTTTCCGGTTCTCTACCGCCACTATGCCTTGCGCGAAGGCTCCGGCGGCGCCGGCAAGCAGCGCGGCGGTTTTGGCCTCGCCTATGAGGTCGAGATATTGCGAGGAGAGGCGCGCGCGTCCTTCGTCATGGACCATGGCCGTTTCGGCCCGCAAGGCGCGCTCGGCGGCAAGGACGGCGCGGTGAACACGGTGACCGTGTTCCGCGACGGCGAGGCACATGTGCCGCCGCATCTGTCCAAGGAACAGGACATCGCGCTCAAGGCCGGCGACCGCGTGAGGGTCGGCACGCCCGGGGGCGGCGGCTATGGTGATCCGCGTGAGCGCGACCCGAAACTGGTCGCCGAAGACATCAGGCTTGGTTACTACACCGTTGAACAAGCCAAAGAGCTGTTCGGAACCTGACAGCCGACAGGCCCGAGCCCGCGTCAGGTCTGCAGCTTGGCCTTCAGCGCATCGGCGAATTTTTGCGCGATCTTCTTGAAGCCGGCGGGATCGGGATGCAGTTCGTTGGCCCAGTCGGCCACCTTCAACGTTCCCTGCGTGTCGACCAGATGGAAATTGTTGTTGGGATCGTCGGCCAGGCGCTTCACCACATCGCGGAACGCCGCCAGCGCGTCGTGAACGATGACCGTGCCCTTGGCGACCGTCCAGTTGCAGAAATCGAGCGACGGTTTCAGCCACGGGCCGACACAGGACGGATGCGCTCCGTTCGGGATCGGAAAATCATAGCAATGGCCAAAGATCGGCACGCCTGGCGCGACGCGGTCGCGCAGCGCGAACAAATCGAGATAGCAGGCCTCGACCATGCCGAGCGCCTTGGTGAAGCGGTTCTTGTTCAGCCCGGGGGCGTGGCCGTCATTGAAGTCAAGGAAGATGCAGAACTGGTCGCCGGCAATGTCGTTGCCACCGGCAGAGAACAGGATGGCATCGGGCTTGCCGTCCAGCCAGTTGGCCTTGTTGCGCAGGGCGGCGATCATGCGCTGCTGCTTGGGCAGCGACATCTCGTCGGTCGCCGCATCGCCATGATGGGCAAGGTTGAGGATGGTCGGCGGCATCGAGCCGATGCGGCGCAGCTGCGCGATCACGTCGGTGTCGACGAACGGAAAGCCGTTGCCGGTGAGCGGATAGTCGAACCAGGAATCGCCCTGCGCCAGCATCACCAGCGGCCGGTTGGCGACGGCCGCCTCGAGATTGCCGGCGCTTTCCCTTGCGGTTTCGAGCCGCTCGATGTTGGCCTGGTGAACCTTGATGCGCTTGGCGATGTCGTCGTCTATGCGCCGCTGCGCGGCTTCCTGCACGAATTCCTGCTGGTCCATCCCCAGGTCCCTCCCACGACCGTCTACTTCCAGCTGAACATGCGCCCATGTCCATGATCGGTCTGTAATTTAGATCACAGTAAGATTCCTGGGGAAGGACGGCTTGCCGCGCCGTGATCGCCGCAGAGCATGTCGTTTCCGTCTCCGTGGGGCCTGCAAAAGACCATAGACTTCTATCCTTGTTTTCGCGCAATTCCGGACGGGAAACCGCCAACACCTTCCCTGGAATTGCTTAGTCAACGGAGATCAGGAACATGCGTCTTTTCGGTCGTTTCGTGCTTGCCGCTTCCGCCGCCCTGCTGCTTGGGACCGGTGCTGCCTCCGCCGAGAAACTCAGGATCGGGACCGAGGGCGCCTATCCGCCTTTCAACTATGCCAATTCGGACGGCACGCTGGGCGGCTTCGACATCGACCTCGGCAAGGCGCTGTGTGCCGAGATGAAGGCCGAGTGCGAATTCTCCGTACAGGATTTCGATGGTTCCATTCCGGCGCTGCAGGCCGGCAAGTTCGACGCCATCATCAACATCACCATCACGCCGGAACGGGCCGAGAAGGTCGAGTTCACCCACAAATATTACCAGACGCCGCCGGCCATCGCCGTGCCGAAGGATTCGACCATCGCCGGCACATCGCCGGACGATCTGAAGGGCAAGGTGCTGGGCGTGCAGAGCGCAACCATCCACCAGAATTTCGCCGAGCAGAAATACTCCGGCTCGACCGTGAAAGCCTATCCGACGGGCGACGACGCCCGCACCGACATGGCCAATGGCCGGCTCGACGCGATGATGGACGGCTCGATCATCCTGACCGAATGGCTGAAGAAGCCCGATGGCGCCTGCTGCAAATTGCTCGGCACGCTGACCGCCGATCCGGCCATTCACGGCCCCGGCGTCGGCATCGCCCTGCAAAAGGGCAACAAGGAACTGGCCGACAAGTTCAATGCCGCAATCGAGGCGCTGCGCGCCAACGGCAAGTACAAGGAAATCAACGACAAGTACTTCGCCTTCGACGTCTACGGGGGTTAATCCCTCAGCCAACCCGACCTCGGCAGCGCCACCCGGCGCTGCCGTTTTCATGAGATGACGGAGAAGTTTCTTGGTTGAGCGGCGCTCCCCTTTCTACACCAGCATCGTTGGCCTCGGCGCCACGATGGGCCGGGTCGGCGGCGACTTCGTCTCGGCCAAAACTTATTCCGGCATCGCCGACGAGCATCTGAACACGCGCAAGAATGTCGGCGTGCAGGATCTCAGCACCATGGGCAAGATGGACATCAAGGGGCCGGAAGCGGAGGCGCTGGTCAACCACGTTATCGTCAACGATGCGGCCGCGATGAGCCCCGGCCAGGTGCGCTATTCCACCGTCTGCCGCGACGATGGCGGCATCATGGACGACCTCACCGTGTTCCGGCTGGCGCCTGAGCATTTCATGCTGGTGACCGGCTCGGTCAACCGGCTGAAGATGCTGCCCTGGCTGCAACATCATGCTGAAGCGCGAAAGGCCTATGTCACCGACATCACGGCGGCCGTCGCCTTTCCGACGATACAGGGGCCGCGTTCACGCGAGCTGCTGAAAGCACTGGTTTCGGATGCCGATCTCGATGAGTTGAAACGCTGGGCGTTCACTTCAGGGCGCGTCGGCGAGACCAAAGTCCTGATCTCACGCACCGGGGTGACCGGCGAGCTCGGCTTCGAACTGTTCGTGCCGGCGGACGAGGCCACTTCCGTCTGGGACGCGCTGATGCGGACCGGTAGCGATTTCGGCCTGAAGCCATACGGCGTGCTGGCCATGTTCACGCTCGGGCTGGAAAAGGCCTATCCGGCGCATGGCATCGACATGGACGAGAGCCGTACGCCCTTCCATGTCGGGCTCGATCGCTGGATCAAGTTCGACAAGGGCGAGTTCATCGGCCGCGAGGCATTGCTCACAATTCGCGGCAAGGGGCTCGACGAACGCTGGACCGGGCTGATTCTCGACGGTGACAAGCCGGCCGCGACGGATGCCAGGGTTTTCGCCGACGGCGAGGATGCCGGCGTCGTCACCTACAGCGATCACGGCTATTCCTTAGGCAAAGTTCTGGCGACGGCGCATTTGCGGCTGCCGTTCACCGCCATCGGGACCGAACTCAGCATCGACATTGACGGCAAGCCGACCCGCGCGGTGGTGGCGCCGATGCCATTCTTCGATCCTGAAGGCGCTCGGCTGCGGGCCTAAATCAGGCTAACTTCGCTAGCAGCCGCATAAACGTGGCCGCTTCCTTGGCCGTCAGCGGCGCCAGTGTCTCCTGGGTGATGGCGCGGGCCAACGGGATCAGCCGTTCGATCGCCTCGCGTCCCTCTGGCGTGAGGTTGACCAGCAGGCGCCTTTTGTCGACCTCATGCTTGGTCAGGTCGACCAGGCCACGCGCCTTCAGCCGATCGATCACGCCCTTGACGGTCGCCGCATCCATGGCGATCAGCGTTCCCAACTGGTTCTGCGAGGTCTCGCCGACATCGTGCAGCTTGGCAAGTGCAGCAAATTGCGGCGGCGTCAGGTCGCTGATCTGGGCGGCAAAGATCGAGACATGGCGCTGATGCGCCTTGCGCAGGATGAAGCCGACCTGCTCCTGCAGGCGGTAATCATGTTCGTCGGGCTCTTCGGCCTCGACCAGTTTCAGCAGATTGTCGCCGCCGCTCATCGTAAGCCGTCCCAGGCCTTGATGTCGCCAACCGCGAGGCCGCCCATGCGGTCATGCACACGGGGGCCGCAGCTCATGGCGAGGCAAAACAGGATTTCGTCGGCACGCGGCCCGTCGCTGATGCCGACTTCCATGGCGTCGAAATGGCTGCGGACATAGGCAGCGTTGGTGTGGCCGAGCGGCACGTCGAGCCGCGAGCCGAACGCCCCGACCTTGGTTGCCGACGGCACGATCGCCTTGGCGTCGCCCAGCCGCTCGCGCATGGCATAACCGCCCGGCACATGCCAGAGCGCGCCGTGCTCCAGCTCCCCTGACGAACCGACAATGGTGCCCTTGCCGTAGGCGTCGATCTGCTTGATGTCGCCGCCCAATGCGGCAATGAGCTTGTCGGTGAGCAGCAGGCCAAGCGGCTTCAGATCGTCCATGGCGCTCTGCAGTTCTTCGACGTAGCGGCCGGCGAACGGGTTCTTCACCAGCGCCACGGCCGCCGCGNCACGGCCGCCGCGCGGCGGCGCGGCGCAGCCGCCACCGGGCCGCCATCGTGAAAGATCTCTTCGGTCAGAACCGCGATCTTGCGGATCGGAAACTCAGGCATGGGCAACTTCCTTCCCTGGATTTTTGTTGGGCGCGGCAAGCGCCATGGAACCACTGATCCGCGCTTCCCCGCCTAGAAACAGCGCCGATGCGGCAATCAGGCCGCGCCGGCGAAAATCTTCGGCGACGGCAAGGCCATTGTCCAGCGCCCGCTCCACATCGCCACGCGCGAGCATGCCGACGGCTTGTGTCACCAGCCGCGCGCCGAGATCGCTGTCGGGCGCCAAGTCGTGCGCGGGAATGCGCTTGATGGCGGGATTGCCGGGCAGGTCGACGGCGTTGGCAATGAGCGTCGCCGCCGCATCGGCCTCGGCGCCGGTGCGGGCCAGCACGGTGACGGCGTCGGCAATGCCAAGCGAGAACGAACGGCCGCGCCAGCCGCTGGTGGCGACGCCGCGCACGCCGTCCGCCGAGCGAATGGTGAGGCGGTCGGCCATGCCGTTGCCGGTGCCGGCGATCGCCAGGTTCATCGACTGGCCCTTGCCGATATGGAGGGCGCTGTCGCCGCCATTGTTGACATAGGCGCGGTCGAGTCTGCGGCCTGCAAGCAATGCCGAGAGCATTTCGTCGGCTACCGATCCGGCGACGGCGGCCATCGGCGTGATGAAGCTTTCCGCCAAGGGCATGACGGCTGCTTCCATGCGGCGGGCCGTCGGACCGGCAAAGGTGCGTGGCGCCAGGAAAAATGCCGGGAGGCGCAGTTCCGGAAGCTCCTTGACCAACTCGACCAGGATCGTCTGGAAGCGCTCGATCGACTGGGCGTAGGCGGCACGACACTCATCCGCCTCGCCAAAGGCCTGGACGATCAGGTCGATCGGCCCGTGGTTGAGGTGCAGCCGCTTGCCGTCCTGCAGCCAGTGGACTTGCGGGCCTTGCATCAGGTGGCCCCGTTCGAGCCGACGCGGCGCAATTGCGCCAGCGGCGGCCATGGATTTTGAGCCTCGGCGCCTGAGCCGCGGCGCGGGTTGAGATATTCGCCGCCTTTGGCAACGATATCCTCGACGCTGCGTATCTCGGCCTCGTAGCCGCCCAGCCGGACATAGTCGTCGCGGCGTAGCGTGAATTCGATCGGCGCCACCAGCGCCGGCGTCGGCACATAGCCGAAGGCGCCTTCCGGCACGCGCATGACGTCGACCATCAGCGTGATGCCGCCGCCCGGCCAGACATAGACCGGCGCGCCGCCAACGGTAACATAGGTATTCAAGCCCTGCACCGAGCGGGTGAGATTGACCGGGTTTTCGGTGACGCCGGCGCGCAGCGAACCGCCGGCGCCGCCGATGAACAGCACGGTGCAGAGCGCCGGCTCGCAATTGTCCTCGATCAGGCCGACCGATTTCTGCAGCCGCTCGGGGAACGGTTTTTCCACCGGCTTCAACTCGTCGTCGAGCTCGTAATAGGCGAACTGCTCGCCGGTGGTCGACACCATCAGCAGCGACAGGCCGGGGCGGGCGCCCTTCTTGGCGTTCCATTCGCCGAGGATCGACAGCGGGTCGGAAATCGAGGTGCCGCCCCAGCCGAGGCCGGGCTCGGAAACCTTGAAATAGCGGCCCGGCGTCGAACGGCGGCCGATGATCTTGATGCCGGTATCCTGCCAGCCCAGCACCTTGCCGGCCTGATGCTCGGAGACGACGCCGGTGATATGGTCGTCGACCACCACCACCTCGTCGACTAGGCCGCGCCATTGCGTGGCGAACATGCCGATCGTCGCCGAGCCGCAGCCGACCCGCATGCGGTGTTCCTGCTTGCCGTCGATGACAGGTGGTTTGCCGGCTTCGACGATGATGGTGGCGCCGCCATCGATGGTCAGTTCGACCGGCTTGCGATTGCACAGACCGAGCATCGCGTCGCAGGTTGCCCGGCCTTCGGCCTTAGAGCCACCGGTCAAATGATGCACTCCGCCGAGCGACAGCATCTGCGAGCCGTATTCGCCTGTCGTGACGTGGCCGATCGGCTCGCCTTGCGCGCGCACGATTGCCGTTTCGGGACCGAGATGGCGGTCGGTGTCGATCTTCACCTTGACGCCGCAGTACGAAAAAATGCCTTCGGTGACCACGGTCACCAGATCGACCCCCTCGACCTCCTGGCTGACGATGAAGGGAGCCGGCTTGTAATCGGGATAGGTGGTTCCGGCGCCGATTGCAGTGACGAAGCGGCGGCCGGTGTTGACCAGTTCGCCGTCCCATTGCTCGCCCTCGGCGGTGAAGGGCACGACCGCGGCGCCGCTCTCTGCCGCATGGTCGAGGATGGTCAGCGGGTCCGTACGCACGATGCGGCCACCGACATTGCCGTAGCGGTCGCAGGCGCCGGTGCGGCCATCGGCGATGTAGCACATCACCGGACAGGCATCGCACCGGATCTTTTCCGCCACCAGCTTTTCGCCGGGATCGTGGGTTTCGAAGCGTTCGGCAAGCTCGCTCATCGGCGTGCCTCCTTGTCGCGGATAGCAGCGCGGATGCGCGCCGGCGTCGCCGGAACCTTGGTGATGAGAACGCCGGTGGCGTGGCGTATGGCGTTGAGGATGGCGGGTGCGGTCGGGATCAGCACATGCTCGCCCAGGCCCTTGGCGCCGAACGGTCCCTCCGGATCGGGAACCTCGATCAGAATGTGCTCGATCTCAGGCACGTCGCCGATGGTCGGGATGAGATAGTCGTGCAAATTCTCGGTGCGGCCGGGGATGTATTCCTCCATCAGCGCCATGCCGATGCCTTGCGCGATGCCGCCCTCGATCTGGCCTTCGACCAGCAGCGGATTGATCGCCTTGCCTACATCGTGCGCGGCGGTGATTTTCAAGAGCTTCACCGTGCCGAGCTTGAGGTCGACCTCCAGTTCGGCGATCTGCGCGCCATAGCCATAGACGGCGTAAGGCTTGCCCTGGCCCTTGGCGTCGAGCGGCAGCGTCGGCGGATCGTAGGTCTCCTCGGCGCGAAAGACGAAACTGTCCGCATCGACATCGAGCGCGGCGAGATCGATACGCCGAGTGGCTTCGCCCTCACGAATGACGATCGCCGGGCCGTCCAATTGCAGGGCCGCGTTCTCCGAGACATTGGCAAAGCGCAGGATCTTTTCGCGCAAGGCGCGGCCGGCTTTTTCGGCAGCCTTGCCGGTGACAAAAGTCTGGCGCGAGGCCGATGTTTTGCCGGCGTCCGGGCTGATCGCGGTGTCGGCGCTTCTCAGCTTGAATTTTTCCAGCGGCAGGCCAAGTGCGTCGGCGCAGATCTGGGCAATGACGGTGTTGGAGCCCTGGCCGATATCGACGGCGCCCTGATGCAGGATGACCTCCCCCTCTGGCGAGATACCGACCCGGATGGTCGACGGATTGGGCAGCGAGGTGTTGCCGCAGCCATACCAGCAGGACGCGACGCCGACGCCGCGCTTTTTGCTCGTATTGGCATTGTTGAATGTATCTGCGTCGGCCTTCGCGCGAGCCCAATGCGGTCGCAAGGAGTCGAGGCACTGGAAAATGCCGACGCCCGACTCCAGTCGCTGTCCGGTAACCGTTTCGGATCCGTTCCGAAGGCAGTTCTTCAGCCGAAAATCGAGCCGGTCCATGCCAAGCTTGCCCGCAAGCTCATCGTAAAGCGTCTCCTGCATGATCGTCGCCTGCGGCACGCCGAAGCCACGGAAGGCGCCGGAAATCGGCCCGTGGGTGTGGATGGCGCGGCCTTCGGCGCGGTAGTTCGGCGTCGCATAGGGACCGGAGGCATGCACCGGCACGCGGTTGGCGACGGTCGGGCCCCAGCTGGCATAGGCGCCGGTGTTGAAATCGCCTGTGAAGACCATGCCGGTGACATGGCCCTCGGCATCTACGCCGATGGTCGCCTTCATCTCGGCGGGATGTCGCTTGGTGGTCGACATCATGGATTCGTTGCGGGTGTAGGCCAGTGCTGCCGGCCGGCCGGTCTTCAGCGCCACAAGGCCGATGAGCGGCTGCAGTGAAACGTCCAGTTTCGAGCCGAAGCCGCCGCCGGTCGCGGTCGGCACGATGCGCACCTTGTCGACGGCAAGACCGAGCACCTTCGCCGTTTCGTCGCGGTCCATGTAGGGGGCCTGGGTGCAGGCGACGACGACCAGCGTGTCGCCGTCCATGTAGGCATGGCCGGCTTCCGGCTCGATGTAGGCGTGCTCGACATAGGAGGTGTCGATGGCACCGGACACCGTGAAGGCAGCCTCGCCAAGCGCCGCCTCGGGGTCGCCGCGCTCTACGAAGCCCTTGGTCAACAAATTGGCCGGGCGGTTCGCGTGGATGAGCGCCGCCCCTTCTGCCTGCGCGTCGCCGGGCTGCAGAAAATGCGGCAGCTCGGTCCAGCGGACCGGGAAATCCTGGAGGTCGAGATCGAGCATGGCCTCGCGCTCGCCGGCGACCAGCGCCACTGCCTCGCCGCGCAGCCGCGCAAAGCCTTCGGCCAGCGCCGGCTGGTCGGCAAACGGACCGATGACGCCGAAACAGTTTTTTCCCGGAATGTCGGCGGCGGTGAAGACGCCGACGATGCCGGGATGCGACTTCACCCAGCCCTCCAGGTCGCCGAAGGCGAAGCCGGCATGATAATGCGGCGAGCGGACCACCAGCACGGCCAGCGCATCGGCGGGAAACGCATCGGCGCCGAATTTTTCAGCGCCGGTGACTTTTGGCACGCCGTCGAGCCGGACCGGGGAGGCGCCTACAGCATTCCCTGTGGTTGGCCTTCTACGTTCAAAGTTGAATTCCAACGAATGACGTTGGCGCTGCCCCTCACCCTTACCCTCTCCCCGTGAAGAACGGGGAGCGGGGAGCGTCGGCGCTGGAGCACTTCCCTTCTCCCCGTCACTATACGGGGTGAGGGTGCCGGCAGGCGGATGAGGGGCAGCGCCGTCGGTCGACGTCTCGAACCGTCCCGCATC
This sequence comes from Mesorhizobium sp. LSJC285A00, assembly GCF_000503155.1. Lineage (NCBI taxonomy): Bacteria > Pseudomonadati > Pseudomonadota > Alphaproteobacteria > Hyphomicrobiales > Phyllobacteriaceae > Mesorhizobium > Mesorhizobium sp. LSJC285A00. Next base: position 79,642 of record NZ_AYVK01000026.1, on the reverse strand, counting down.
CATCACTGCCGCGATGATCTTTCTGTAGCCGGTGCAACGGCAGAGGATGCCGCCCAGCGCATCCTGCACCTCGGTCTCGGTCGGATTCGGCGTGCCATCCAGCAGCGCCGTTGCCGCGACCAGCAGCGCCGGCGTGCAGATGCCGCATTGCGCGGCGCCATGTGCCAGGAAGGACGCCTGCAGCGCCGACAGCCGGCGATCGGCGAGGCCTTCGACGGTCGTTACGGACGTCCCGGCTGCGGAGGCCGCCGGCATCAGGCAGGCGCAGACGGCGTCGCCGTCGACCAGCACTGTGCAGGCGCCGCAATCGCCGGCATCGCAGCCAACCTTGGTGCCCGTCAGCTGCAATTCGTCGCGCAAAACCTGCGACAGCCGGCGCAGCGGCGGCACATTGACCGAGACGGCGGCGCCATTGACGGCGAAGGCGATCTCGGCGCGCTCGATGCCGAGGCCCGGCACGAGGTCGGGCAGGGCTTCAATCATCTCGGAGTGGCTCATGCCGCCACCATGCTGTTGTCGTTCGTCAGCCCGCAGGCCCCCAGCACGGCGCGAGCGACAAGCTCGCGCGCTGCGTCGAGCCGGTATTCGGCGCTGCCGCGCACGTCGGCAATCGGCGAGAGCTCGGCCATCGGCGCGGACAGGAGCGCATCGGCGAGTGCCGGGCCGACAGGCTTGCCCACCAGCACGGCTTCGACAGCGGCGAGCCGCTTGGCCACGGCCGAGCAGGACCCGACCGCGACAGCGGCTTCCATGACCATGCCATCCTCGGCAACGAGGCGCGCCGCCACCATGGCGATGGAGATGACGAGGTAGCGCCGCGCACCGAGCTTGACGAAGGCCGACGTGCCGGTGGCCCTGGGCTTCGGCACCCGGATGGCGGTAACCAGCTCGCCCGGTAGCAGCGCGGTGCGGCGGTTGCCGAGAATGAACTCCTGCAGCGGCAGATAACGCGTCGCGGCTGCAGAGCGCAGCTCGACCTCGGCGTCCAGCACCAGCAGTCCCGGAACGCCATCGGCGGCAGGCGAAGCATTGCAGAGATTGCCGGCGATCGAGGCGACATTCTGGATCTGCAGGGAGCCCACTTCGCGCGCGGCCTGCTTCAGCGCATCGAAAGCCGCCGGCAATGGATGGCGGATAAGGTCGGTCCATGTGGTGCGGGCGCCCAAAACCCAATGTGTTTCGGTCTCGGCAATGCCGCGCAGCGAGTGCAGGCCGTTAATATCGAGAACATTCTCGCGGAACGGTTTGGCGCCCTGCGCCGGATAGAAATCGGTGCCGCCGGCAAGCACGCGCCAGGCGCCCTCGCCCAGCAGAGCGAGCGCCTCGTCGAGCGTGGTGGGTTTCGCGTAACGGATCACGCTTTGCCTTCCAAAAAAATCGGCCTTCCCATTGGGGCCTTCAAGGGTGGGGTCTTCCCCAACCCCGCCAGTGTCTGACCAGGCCAAATTCATTCGTATGCAAATGATATCAAGCTGGCGGAAATTGTCAAAGCCGGAGTTTAAGGGAACCCGGCCGCCACGCATTTGTTACGTCCGCGCACGATCCCCAAAAATCGGAATCGATTTTCGGAAAGGATCCTGCGCAAAGTAAAGTGCTACAGCGTCCTTTGCGCGTCCGAAGGGGACGCGCGGCGCTGTAGGAGGTTGACGCAGGCGGCCATCCGGTCAAGTTTCTGCATCCGGTCGCATCAGCGGCGTATTTCACTCGATCCCCCGTTCGAGACGTAGAAGAGGAGAGGCGCCATGGCCGACGAAGCGCTTGTTGTCATCGACCTGCAAAACGACTTCTGCCCCGGCGGCGCGCTGGCGGTTGCCGGCGGCGACGAGATCGTGCCGCTGGTCAACGATATGATTCGGCACGCCGAGCATGTCGTGCTGACGCAGGACTGGCACCCGGCCGGACATTCGAGCTTTGCCTCCAGCCATCCGGGTGCCCAGCCCTTCAGCGCCATCGAGATGCCCTATGGGCCGCAGACGCTGTGGCCCGACCATTGCATCCAGGGCAGCCTCGGCTCGGACTTTCACTCGGGGCTCGCCTGGACCAAGGCCGAGTTGGTGATCCGCAAGGGGTTCCGCCTCGATATCGACAGCTACTCCGCCTTCTTCGAGAACGACCACAAGACGCCGACCGGGCTCGCCGGCTACCTCAAGGAGCGCGGCATCGGCACCGTGACCCTGGTTGGTCTGGCGACCGACTTCTGCGTCGCCTTCTCGGCCCTCGACGCGGTCAAGCAAGGCTTCACGACGACGGTGCGGCTCGACGCCTGCCGCGGCATCGATCTCAACGGTTCGGTCGAGGCGATGCTGAAGCGGATGCGCGATGCCGGGGTGAAGCTCGAAGACCCGATCTCGGAGTGACTGGATCGTGACGCATCGAGGGGGCTGCACACAGTTGGGGAAGGCTTTCGCGGCAGGTGTACTCGCTTCCGCTGTGTCTCCGCAAATGGCCTTCGCGGCTGAGGCCCGCGGCCTGCCCGATGCTGCCATGTCGCTGTGGTGGGCGCTGCCTTTCGCCGGCCTGCTGCTCTCGATCGCCACCGGACCGCTGCTGTTCCACCATGTCTGGGAGCATCATTACGGCAAGATCGCCGCCGGCTGGGCAGCGCTGGCGGTCATCCCGCTGATGGTTGCATTCGGCGTTCCGGTAGCCGGTGAAGCCGTGCTGCACACGCTGCTCACCGAATACATGTCCTTCATTATCCTGCTGTTCGCGCTCTACACCATTTCGGGCGGCATCCTTGTCGCCGGCAACATCCATGGCACGCCGCTGGTCAATGCCGGGCTGCTGCTCGTCGGGGCGATGCTGGCCTCGGTGATCGGCACCACCGGCGCCTCGATGATCCTGATCCGGCCGATGCTGCGCGCCAACGACAACCGGCAGTTCAACGCCCATGTCGTCATCTTCTTCATCTTCCTGGTGTCCAACATCGGCGGCTCGTTGACGCCCTTGGGCGACCCGCCATTGTTCGTCGGGTTCCTGCGCGGCGTCGACTTCTTCTGGACGTCGGCGAACCTCTGGCGCGAGACGCTGTTTACCGGCGGCCTGGTGCTGCTTGTCTTCCTGGCCATCGACATCATGCTGCATCGCCGTGAAGGCGGCGCGCCGAAGATCAAGGATCCGACGCCGGATACGAAGGTGCGCCTTCGCGGCCTGGCCAATCTGCCGCTGCTGGCCGGCGTCATTGCCGCGATCCTGCTGTCGGCAGCGTGGAAGCCGGGCGTGAGCTTTTCAGTGCTGGGCGTGAGCCTCGAACTGCAGAACCTGGCGCGCGACGCCATCATCCTGGGGCTCGCCGGACTGTCGCTTGTCGTGTCACTCAAGAGCCATCGCGAGGCCAACGGCTTCACCTGGGGCCCGATCGCGGAGGTGGCGAAACTGTTTGCTGGCATCTTCATCTGCATCGTGCCGGTCATTGCCATCCTTCGCGCCGGCCATGACGGCGCGCTGGCGCCGCTGGTGGCGCTGGTGACGTCACCCACCGGCCAGCCCAATGATCTCGCCTATTTCTGGCTGACCGGCGGGCTGTCGTCCTTCCTCGACAATGCGCCGACCTATCTGGTGTTTTTCGAACTCGCAGGCGGCGACGCGCGGCACCTGATGACGGAGGCGGCCTCGACGCTGGCCGCGATCTCGGCCGGCGCGGTGTTCATGGGCGCCAACACCTATATCGGCAATGCACCCAACTTTATGGTCTACGCCATAGCCCGGCATCGCGGCGTGAAAATGCCGGGTTTCTTCGGCTACATGGCGTGGTCGGGCCTGGTGCTGATGCCGATCTTTGTGATTGCGGGTTTTTTGTTCTGATGCAAAGGGCGCTAGGCCCTTACCTCCCCCTTGTGGGGAGGTCGGACCGAAGGTCCGGGTGGGGGTCGGNCCCGGCTGCTTCGCAGCCACTTGCCGGGGCGAGCCACGGGTCTCGCCCGTCCTTCGGACCCCCACAAGGGGGAGGGTAAAGTCTATCCCACCCCTACATATCGGCGCACCGCCGACGGATCGGCGCGAAGCTGTTCGACATCCACCGTCTCGCGGTTGCGGCCGTTCTCGATGAAGCAGACGCGGTCGGCGACGGACAGCACGGCGTCGACGCGCTGTTCGACCAGAATGGTGGAGACACCTAGCTCACGCAGCTTCACCACCGTCTCGCGGATCTTGGCGATCATCGACGGCATCAGCCCCTCCGTCGGCTCGTCTAGCAACAGCACCTGCGGCTCCAGACAAAGGGCGCGGGCCATGGCCAACATCTGCTGTTCGCCACCGGACAAAGTGCCGGAGCGCTGCCGCAGCCGCTGGCGCAGCAACGGGAAGAGGTCGAGCACGCTCTCGCGCGTCGCTCTTCCNCTTCCGTTGCCGCGCGCCATCAGTCCGATCTCGATGTTTTCCGCCACCGTCATCTCGGCGAACAGCCGCCTGCCTTGCGGTACATAGGCGACGCCGGCCTTGGGCACCTCATGCGCCGGCAGGCCGGTCAACTCCTTGCCGGCGAGCCGGATCGAACCGGCGCTCGAGCGAACCAGCCCCATGATTGCTTTCAGCGCCGTCGTCTTGCCGGCGCCGTTGCGACCGAACAGGCACAGCACCTCGCCCTTGTTGAGCACGAGATCAAGCTCGTAGAGCACCTGAACCTCGCCATAGAAGCAATCGAGCCTGGAGATGGTCAGCGCTTCAGTCTTGTGGGCTTCAGTCTTGTGGGCTTCAGTCTTGGGGGCCTCAGTCTTGGGGGCCTCAGTCTTGGGGGCTTCGCTCATGGCGCCGTCCCCAGATAGGCTTCCTGCACCTGTGTGTTGGCGCGAACCTGTTCGGGCGTGCCTTCGGCCAGGATCCTGCCGGCGTTGAAGACCGTGATGCGGTCGGCCAGCTGCATGACGACCGGCATGTTGTGCTCGATCAGGAGCACGGTGGCGCTCTTGGCAATCTCGCGCACCAGTCCGATGAAATTGTCGATCTCGCTGTCGGCCAGCCCCTGCGTCGGCTCGTCGAGGATCAAAAGCCGCGGCTTAAGCGCCAGGCCCATCGCGACTTCCAGCAGGCGCTGGTGGCCGTAGGAAAGCTGGCCGGCCGGCATATGGGCGCGGCCGGCAAGTCCGGTGCGTTCCAGCGCGGCCATGACGCCGTTGCGCACCGCACCTTTCGAGCGGCCATCGGTCAGCGTGCGCTGCACCGGCAACGCGACATTATCGTAGGCAGAGAGGTTGGCGAAGACGCTGGTGATCTGGAAGGTGTAGGCGATGCCCCGGCGCACCCTGAGATAGGCCGGCTGGCTGGTGATGTCGGCGCCGTCGAAGACGATCATGCCGGACGATGGCTGAATGCGGCCGCTGACCAGGCTGACGAAGGTGGTTTTGCCGGCGCCATTGGGGCCGATGACGGCGCGGATCTCGCCCGGCATCAGCTGAAAATCGACACCGTCGACGGCGCGCAGGCCGCCGAAACTGCGCGCCAGGCCTTTGGTGGTCAGCAACGGCATCATGGGAGCCACCCGAGCCAGCGCTGGCGGATGGTGCCCAGAATGCCTTCGGGGAAAAACAGCACCAGCAGGATGAGCGCAATACCGACGATCAGGAGATAGGCGGAGGTGTAGCCGCTGGCGGTGTCGATGACATAGTACATGAACACCGTGCCGAGCAGCGCGCCCAGCGTCGTGGCGGCGCCGCCGAGCAGCACCCAGAGCAGCGGCAGGATGGAATACTGCACCGAGGCAAAGCTCGAGCCGACATAGCCGAACAGCAGCGCATAGGCCGCACCCGAGGCGGCGCAGATGGTGCCGGAGACGACGACGGCGATCAGCTTGTTGGAGAAGGTGTCGTAGCCCAGCATTTTCGTGCGCTCCTCGTTCTCGCGCACCGCGACCAGCACGCGGCCATAGCGGGAGCGGACGATGGCGAGGGTGATCAGCAGCACGACCGAGAACAGCGCCAGCGCGCTCATGTAGCGCACGGTCGGGTTGGTTAGGTCGAGCGATGTCGCGCCGAAGGCCAGAACCCGCGCCGGCTGGGGCACGACCAGACCCTGGTCGCCGCCGGTCCAGGCGGCGAAATAGAGGATGACGAGGTAAAACACCTGCGCGAACATCATGGTGACGATCATGAAGGCGACGCCGGTGGTGCGCAGCGCCAGCAGGCCGATCACCAGTGCCAGCAGCGCGCCGCAGGCGATGCCGGCGAGGAAAGCCAAAGGCACGCTCCAGCCGAGATGGATGACCGCGAGACCAGCGCCATAGAGCCCGGCGGCGAAGAACATGGCGTGGCCGAGGCTGAGCAGGCCGACATAGCCGAACAGCATGTTGTAGCCCATGGCGAACACCGCCAGCACCATGATGCGGGCCAGCAGGCCATGATGGTAGTCGGGCAGGACGAAGCTCAGCGCAAACAGTAGCGCGATGACGCCGAGATGCAATGCATAGGCTTTTGCCGGCGAAGCTTCGCTCATCGCGACGCCTGCCCGAACAGGCCCTGCGGCCGGAATACCAGCACCATGGCCACCAGCAGCGTGGCGATGATCTTGGCCAAAGTCGGCGAAAAGAACACCGAGATGATGCCGTCGGACAGGCCGATCAGCACGGCGGCGACGACGGTGCCGCGCAGCGAGCCGAGGCCGCCGATGATGACGACGATGAAGGACAACAGCAGCGGGTCCTGTCCCATCAGATAATGCGCCTGACTGATCGGCACGATCAGCACGGCGGCGATGGCCGCCAGCATGGCGCCGAGCCCGAAGACGCCGGCATAGACGCGGTCGACCGGAATGCCGAAGGCCTGCGCCGTCTCGCTGTCATATTGGGTGGCGCGCATGATGAGGCCGATCTTGGTGCGCGTCAGCACCAGCCAGGTGGCGATGAGCAGAAGGGCCGAAGCGGCAATGATCGACAGCTTGTAGCCGGAATAGCCGAACCAGGGCAAAAGGATGCGGTAGCTGAAGGGCGGCTCCACCGGGCGCGCTTCCGGGCCATAGAAGCTCAACGCCAGCTGCTGGATGATGTAAAGCATGCCGATCGTGGCGACGATGGTGGCTTCCGGATTGTAATTGAGCCGGCGCAGCACAAGCCGCTCGGCTACCAGCGCAATGGCGCCGACGATCAGCGGCGCAATCACCAGCGCCGCCAGGAAGCCGAGCGTGGGATGGCCGGGTATCGCCGTCGAGATCGCCCAGGCCAGCACCGCGCCCAGCATGAAGAACTCGCCATGGGCGACGTTGACGACGCGCATGACGCCGAACACCAGCGACAGCCCAAGCGCCGTCAGCGCCAACACGGCGGAGGTGACAAGGCCTTCGAGGGCGGCGAGGAGGAGGTGGGGTCCGAAATGCATTCAGGGCGCCCTTACCCTCCCCTTGTGGGGAGGGTGACCGCGCAGCGGTCGGGTGGGGGTTGGGCACGGGCCGTCGCGACCCCCACCCCGTCTCGCAAGCTTCGCAAAAGTGCGAAGCTTGCGTGCCGACCCTCCCCACAAGGGGGAGGGTAAGGCGCCTCACAGCGCCTGCGTCGTATAATCCCCTTCGGCCTCGTAAAGCCCGTCCTCGATCTTGGTCTTGTGGACGACCTTCATCTTGCCGCCTTCGACCTTGGAGATGTTCTGGATGCCAAAACACTGGTGGATCTTGCCGTTGAAGGTCTTGGGGCCTTGCGGATGCTCCGGGCCTTCGGCGAATTCGGTCAGAGCCTCGGTCGCCTCTACCAGCTTGGCGCGGTCTTCCGGGCCCTTGTAGCCGGCATCTTCCATCGCCTTCTTAACGACATAGAGCGTCTCCCAGCAGCCGAACATGTGGGCGGCGGTGGAGACGTCCTTGGGGTCGCCGACGGCAGCCCCATTGTCGTCGATGCCGACAGCGGCGCGGTAGGCTTTCTGGGCGGCCGAGTCATTGGCCTGCGCATAGCGCGGCGAACCTTCCCAGAAATGGCTGCCGTCCAAAAATTCGAGGCCGGGGCTGTTGATGTCGGTGGCTTCGAGCGAATCGATGAAGCCGAACAGTTGCGGCCGGTTGGAGCCGTAGAACTCGCCGAGTTCCTTGACGAAGGTGAGCACGGCCGGGCCGACCATCACGTGGTAGATGACTTCGGTCTCGGCCGGGATCTGCGGGAAGTATTTCGTGAAAGATGACTCTGTCGGCGGGATGGCGATCTGGGCGATGACCTCGGCGCCCTGCGCCTTCAGCGCCGGCGGCAGGTAGTCGCGATGGTCGTAGCCGAAGGCGAAATCGGGGAAGATCTGCGTCACCTTCTTGCCGGCATTGGCCGCGATCCATGGCGCCATCGACTGGATCTGGCTCTTCACATCGGTGATGCCAGGCTGGAAGACATAGCGGTTGAGCTTGGTCGAAGCGACGTGGTGGCCTTCGCTGACGACGAAATACGGGATCTTGTTTTCGCCGGCGGCCGGCGCCGAGCCGATCACCACATGCGAGAACAGCGTGCCGAAGACGATGTCGGTCTTGTGCTGGGTGGCGAACTTGCCGACCACCTCGGCGCCACGGCCGGGATCGGTGCCGTCATCCTCGATCACCAGTTCGACAGGTCGGCCATTGATGCCGCCGGCGTCGTTGATCGCCTTGACCGCGGCGGCACTGGTCTTTTCATACCAGCGGCCATAGGCGGCGCCGATGCCGGTGCGGTGCGACTGGAAGCCGATCTTGATTGGCGCCGAACTCTGCGCCTGGCTGTAGCGGACGAAGCCGGGCGCGAGCGTCAGCCCGGCGCCGGCGGCGAGACCTTTCAGCGCGGTGCGGCGGCTAAGGGTGGATTTGGAGAGATCGAAAAACCCATTCTTGTCAGTCACGGCAGTTCCCCTGTTTTTGAGTTTTGACTGTCTGTAACGAGGCAAGGCCACTCCCTTGCAGGAGGGGCAGAAATTGCATGTGTACAAACTAAATCACCAAAGCACAGAGCTTGCAAGCGGGCTTTCCGCAAAGGCATGTGGATCAGCTTGTCTCATCCGGCCGTCGGCGTGGCAAGCAACCACAGGCCGAAGATCGTGTAGGCAATCATCAGCATGGTGAGCGGCAACTGGCTGAGGGCGGCGCGCGATGGCGCCTGGTGCAGTCGCCAGGCCAGTCCATGGGCAACGAGCACCGCCAGCATGTGCCCGGCGATGATGATGCCGGCCTGCAGGTTCCACAGCCACCAGGCGGAGTGGGCCCCGGCGACGAGGCCGGCCTCGATCTGCATGTCGGCGGCGCCGAACAGGTTCCATCCCAGCGCGAACGGGTCGGACAAAGCGGCAATCGCATACTGGCCGTCGACCAGCAGCGCCGTCAGATAGTGCGCGACATGATAGGCGAGCGCGATCGGTACGATCGACCAGACCAGCAGCCCGGCGGCCTCGCCGTGGGAATGTCGGCTGCCGGCAAGGCGCTGGCCGAGTATGACGGCCAGCAGGAATGCCGCCGCGAGCAGGACGAAGGTCAGCACGAGGCCAAAGCTGCTTATGCCGATGAGCGCGGTGCGGCCGGGATATTCCAGCGGGTTGATGCCGAACAGGCCGAGCCAGAAGAAGGTTTTCGACAGGCCGTCGAAGGACACCGATGACAGGCTGAGCAGCAGGAAAGCGATACCGCTTGCCGGCAGGGGCGCTGCGCCGAGCAGTTTTGAGCCCGGCCAGCAGAGAGCGAGCCGCCCGTGTTCATCGCGCTCGACGATGGCGAAACGAGCCACCATGGCGAAAAAGATCGTCAGGAATTCGCCGCGCCGGCTCCAATCGCGGTAGCCAAAGGCGAGCATGGCGATGAAGGTAAGCAACCAGTAGAGGCCGGCGGCATAGGCCAGCCGCGCCGGGTCGTCGGGCGCCGGATAGATCAGTTCGAACCAGGCGAAGGCGAAGAACAGGATAACGGCCGGCCAGCGGCCGAGCCATGAAGGCAAACGCGATTTCTGTCCCTCACCGCCACGAAGCTTGAACAGGCGGCTTTCGATCCGCCGCGGGCCATACCATGGATTCAGCCACGACCAGAGATCGCCGAACAGGCCTTGCGCGATGGCAAGGCCGACCCAGAGCAGCGTCCAGATGGTTAGCGACAGCGGATTGGAGAGCGGGTCGCGGCTGCCGAACAGGCCGGCGGCGATGAGCGTTGCGAAGCCGGCAAAGGAGATGAGGCTGATGATTGTGCGGGCGGTGTCGCTGAAGGTGAAAAGTTGTAAGCGGCGGCGCCAGAAGCGGTCGAGGGTTGCGGGTGGCAGCAGGGCGAGGACGAGGAAGCTGACCGCGACGGCAAGCGCGCCGCCGGCGATGTAGTAGCCGGTGGGAAGCAGGAGGACGTGGCCGCGGTCGGAGGCGTGGGCGAAGGCAGGGGTGGGGAGGAGTGTGAGGGTGGTGGTGATAAGGGTTGGCCGGTGACAGCCGCGCTCTACGACGCCCCCCTCTGTCCTGCCGGACATCTCCCCCTCAAGGGGGGAGATTGGCAGTTGCCCTGCCGGCGTTTCCTTTGCAACGTCGGAGATTAGCGAAGGCGGAGATGACGGGGTAATCTCCCCCCTTGCGGGGGAGATGTCCGGCAGGACAGAGGGGGGTGGGCGGGAACTCACGCTATCGCGATTTCCATTTCGTCCAGCAAGGCACCCGCCGACCCTCAAACCTTGACCAGCTGCTCCACGCGGTCCTTCGCCCCAAAAATCCGGAGATAGCGCTCGATCTCCTTCTTGTCGCCCGTCGCTTTCGCCGGATTGTCCGACAGCTTCACCGCCGGCCGGCCATTGGCCTCCGTTACCTTGCAGACCAGCGATATCGCATCCAGGCTGTTGGTTTCGGTCGGCGCGCAGCCTTCGAAATCGTTGGTGAGGTTGGTGCCCCAGCCGAAGGACATGCGCACCTTGCCCTTGAAGTGCCTGTAGGTCTCCTCGATGGTTTCGACCTCGAGACCGTCGGAGAAGATCAGCAGCTTCTGCCTGGGGTCCTTGCCCTTCTCGCGCCACCAGTCGATGATTTTTTCGCCGCCTTCGATCGGCGGCGCGCTGTCGGGGCGGAAGCCGGTCCAGTCGGCGACCCAGTCCGGGGCGTCGCGCAGGAAGGATGCGGTGCCGAAAGCGTCGGGCAGCACGATCAGCAGGTTGCCGCCGTAATAGCGCTGCCAGTCCTGCAGCACCTTGTAGGGCGATTCCTTCAATTCCTTTTCCGACTTGGCAAGGGCGGCAAAAACCATCGGCAATTCATGCGCGTTGGTGCCGAGCGCTTCGAGGTCGTTGTCCATCGCCAGCAGCACGTTCGAGGTGCCGGTGAAGGCTTCGCCGATGCCTTCCTTGAGCGCCTCGACGCACCAGCGCTGCCACAGGAAGGAATGGCGGCGGCGGGTGCCGAAATCGGAGATGCGGATGCCGGGCAGCGCCTTCAAGCGTTCGGTCTTGGCCCACATCTTCCCCTTGGCGCGTGCATAGAGCACGTCAAGCGCGAAGGGACCGAAGGCGCGCATGGCGGCGCGGGAACGAAGCTCATTGATGATCGCCAGCGCCGGGATTTCCCACAGGGTGGTGTACATCCAGGGACCGCTGAAGGAGAGCTCGTACTGACCGTCGCGCTTGGACAGCTCGTAGTCGGGCAGCCGAAAACCTTCCAGCCAGCCGAGGAATTCCGGCTCGAAGATCTGCTTGCGGCCATAGAAATTGTTACCGCCAAGCCAGATCATCTCCTTCTTGGAGAAGCGCAGCGTGCGAGCATGGTCGAGCTGGTCGCGCAATTCGCCTTCGTCGATGTCGTCGGCAAGCCGCACCGAGGTAGTGCGGTTGATCAGCGAAAAGGTGGCGTCGACCTTGGGATACATGCCCCAGATCATCTGCAGCATCAGAAGCTTGTAGAAATCGGTGTCGAGCAGGCTGCGGACGATCGGGTCCAGCTTCCAGGTGTGGTTGTAGACGCGCCGCGCTATATCGGTTCTTGCCATGTCCTGCCGTCGCCTTCGCTGCTCACGTCTGTCTTACGCAATTCCGGACGGAAAACCGCCGCACTCGTTTCCTGGAATTGCCTGGCAAGAGCTTAGTAGCATTGAATTTTTGAAAGCGCTTCCCGCTTTCCGGGCTGGCCCGACAAAAAGCAGTCGCTCCGGTCCAGCCTCAACTCTTGGCGCCCACCACCCGCAGCGCCGGACGCTTCCGGCGGCTGCCGATGCGGCCGGCCACCGGCGCGTCGGCCCGGCTGTCGGCCTGTTCCTTTTCGGCAAACAGCCAGTCGACGAACAATTGCACGATCGGCGCCGAACGCATCTCGTTGCGGCAGACGACGTAGAAATCGTCGACTGCCGGCACCGACAGGCTGAACGGCGCCACCAGCAGGCCCCTGGCGAGCAGCATGCTGGCGGTGACGGAATCACCGAGCGCCACGCCATGTCCGTGCACCGCGGCTTCGATCGCCGTACGGGCGTCGCCGAGATGGTGGCGGCGGCCACGTTCGAGGTCGAGCCCATCGGCGGCGGCCAGCCAGGTGTGCCATTCGCGGCCATCATCGCCATGCAGGATGACATGGCCAGCAAGATCCCGGCAGATGCGGAGCGGCCGGTTGTTGATCAGCGTCGGACTGACCACCGGGAACAGTTCGAGGCCCGACCATTTGCGCATCCAGCAATCGGTCCAGCTGCCGTCGCCATAGAGCACGCAGACATCGACCTGTGGGGCGCGGATGTCCTTGGGGTCGTTGGACGGGATCAGCGTCAGCCTGATGTCGGGGTATTGCGCCATGAAGCTGCCGAGCCGCGGCGTCATCCATAGAAGCAGCAGCGCCGGCACGCAGGAGACCGACAGCGTACCGGCGCTGGCTGGCCTGGTCATGCGCTGGGTGGCGGCGGCGATGCCGTCGAAGGCGGTCGAGACCGCCGGCAGCAATTCGGCGCCGTGCGGGGTGAGCTTTACCCGCTGTCCGGTGCGTTCGAACAGTTTTACGCCGAGTGATTGCTCGAGCGCCTTGATCTGGTGGCTGATTGCGCCGTGGGTGACGTTGAGCTCACTCGCCGCCTTGGTCAGCGAGGCATGCCGCGCCGTCGCCTCGAAGGCGCGCAAGGGATTCAAGGGGGGCAGACGCTTGGCCATGAGCAACCGGATACTCTGTGAGATTTTCTCACAATCAGCACCGTAACAATATCAATTGATTTTTCAATGCGGCTGCCGGACACTTTGGCAGGTCAACAGCATCAATGACGTGAAATCTACAGGCAGCCAGCGGGACAGCGACCCGGCCGGATGATGGTCAGTTCGCAGATGTCGCCACGGCCGCATGCATCAGCCCGCAGGAGGAGACCGACATGGGTTATGACAGAGGCAAGCTGGAAGCCTTGCGCCGCAAGTATGGCGAGAGCCATGGCGGCGAGATGTTCGACCCGAAGTTCCGCAAGGTCGCCGACAAGATCTTCTCCAAGAGCGGCACCCGACTCGCGCCCTATGCCGGCATCCCGACCTTCCTCGCCGCGCCCTACCGTGAAATCGCAGCCGACAATCCCGATTTCGGCGATTTGCAGGTGGCGATCATCGGCGTGCCGATGGATCTCGGCGTCACCAACCGGCCCGGCTCGCGCTTCGGGCCAAGGGCGCTGCGCGCCATCGAGCGCATCGGCCCTTACAATCATGTGCTGGAATGCGCGCCGACGCATGAGCTGCGCGTCGCCGACATCGGCGATACGCCGTTCCGCAGCCGCTACCGGCTGGAGGTCAGCCACGAAGACATCGAGCGCCGCACCAACCAGATCGTCGATGCCGGCGTGCTGCCGCTCTCGGTCGGAGGCGACCACTCGATCAGCCATCCGATCCTGAAGGCGGTCGGCAAAAAGGCGCCGGTCGGCATGATCCACATCGACGCCCATTGCGACACAAGCGGGCTGTTCGACATGACCAAGTTCCATCATGGCGGACCGTTCCGCAACGCGGTGCTGGACGGCGTGCTCGACCCCACCCGCACCATCCAGATCGGCATCCGCGGCTCGGCGGAGTACCTGTGGGAGTTCACCTATGAATCCGGCATGACGGTCGTGCATGCCGAAGAGGTGACGGGTCTCGGCATTCCGGCCATCATCGAGAAGGCGCGCAGAATAGTCGGCGACGGCCCGACCTACATTTCCTTCGACGTCGACAGTGTCGATCCGGCCTTCGCGCCAGGCACCGGCACGCCGGAAATCGGCGGCCTGACGACGCGCGAGGTGCTCGAACTGCTGCGCGGCTTGAAAGGCCTCAACATCATCGGCGGCGACGTCGTCGAGGTGGCGCCGCAATATGACGCGACCACCAACACCGCCCATGTCGGCGCCCAGGTCCTGTTCGAGATCCTGAGCCTGATGGTGTTCAGCCCGGCGATCACCGGCAAGGGGGCCTGACGGATTTCACACGCAAAGGCGGCCGCCGCGCTGGAGCCGGCGGCCGTTTCCAAAACAAACAAGCTTCCAGAAGGGGAATACCAATGACAATCCAAATGAAATCAACCATCGCCGCCGCGCTGATGCTCGCCGGCCTCGGCTTCGCCTCCCAGGCCCATGCCGATGCCGTCGACGACATCACCAAGGCCGGCGCCATCAATGTCGGCATCTTCTCCGACTTTCCGCCCTTCTCCTCGGCCAGCGCCGATATGAGCATCAAGGGTTACGACGTCGACGTCGCGCAGGCGATCGCCGATTCACTCAAGGTGAAGCTCAATCTGGTCAGCGTCACCGGCCAGAACCGCATCCCGTATCTCACCGACAAGCGCGTCGATATCCTGATGAGCGTCGGCTATTCCAAGGAGCGCGAGGAGGTGATCGATTTCGCCGCCGCCTATGCGCCCTACTACATCGCCGTCATCGGTCCGGCAGCGCTTTCGATCAAAGGCAAGGAAGATCTCGCCGACAAGTCGATCGCCGTCAATCGCGGCACGCTCGAGGATACGTCGTTGACCGAAGCGGCGCCGTCATCGGCCGACATCAAGCGCTTCGACAACTACAATTCCGTCATCCAGGCCTTCATCTCCGGCCAGACCCAGCTGATGGTGGTCGGCAATGATGTCGGCGCGCAGGTGCTGGCCAAGCAGGACGCGCTGAAGCCGGAGCAGAAGTTCCAGCTTTTGACCTCGCCTTCGCATATCGGCCTCAACAAGAAAGAGGACCGGCTGAAGACGGCGGTCAATGATGCGGTTGCCAAGATGCTGGCCGACGGCAAGCTCGATGAGAGCTCGAAGGCCTGGCTGAAGACGCCGCTCAATCCCGACAACCTCAAGGATTGAGTTCTCGTGGCCTTTGCCTGGCTCCCAGGCGCTGTGGGCGACATCGCGCGCGGCGCGGCCACGACGATCCTGTTGATCGTCGTGACCACGCTCGTGGGCACGCTGCTCAGCATCCTGGGCGCTGCCGGCCGGCGCAACGGCCCGGTATTCGTGAAGCGCGCCATCGCGGTCTATGTCGAGGTGATGCGCAACACGCCGTTCCTGGTGCAGCTGTTCTTCATCTTCTTCGGCCTGCCCAGCCTCGGCATAAGGCTCGATCCGATCCTGGCCGCCATGCTGGCAATGACGCTCAACATGGCAGCCTACACCATTGAAATCGTCGGCGCCGGTCTCGATGCCGTGCCCGGCGGACAAACGGAAGCAGCGCTTGCACTGGGCTTGAGACCGCGCCAGGTCTTCATCAAGATCGTGCTGCCGCAGGCGCTCAAGGTGATCTACCCGGCGCTGACCAGCCAGATCGTCATCATGATGCTGGAATCGGCCGTGGTGTCGCAGATCGCCGTGCGTGAGCTGACCTATGAGGCCGACATGCTGCAAGCCCGCACCTTCCGCTCCTTCGAAACCTATTTCGTCGTGACCCTGGTCTACCTCGTCCTGTCCATGGCCTTGCGCCGGCTGCTGGTCACAGGCGGGCGCCGCGTATTGGGGGCAGGTGTCACATGATCGAATTCACCTTCTGGGACATCGTTCGCAATCTGCTGCTCGCCGCCCGCTGGACGGTGCTGTTGTCGCTGGCGGCCTTTGTCGGCGGGGCGGTGGTAGGGCTGATCGTGCTGTTCTTCCGCATCGCCGAAAATAAATGGAGCCGGCGCATCGCTTCCGGCTACATCGCCCTGTTCCAGGGAACGCCGCTGTTGATGCAGCTGTTCCTGATGTTCTTCGGCCTGCCGATGCTCGGCCTGCGCATCGAGCCATGGACGGCAGCGGTGCTCGGCCTGACCTTCTTCGCCAGCGCCTATCTGGCCGAGATCTGGCGCAGCGGCGTCGATGCGCTGCCGCGCGGGCAGTGGGACGCTGGCGCCAGCCTTGGGCTGCACCGTCTGCAGGAGCTCAGGCTGATCATCCTGCCGCAGGCGTTCTCGATCACAAGGGCGCCGATCGTCGGCTTCCTGGTGCAGTTGATCAAATCGACGGCGCTGACCTCGATCATCGGCTTCGAGGAGCTGGTCAGAACCTCCAACGCCATCAACAACGCCACCTTCGAACCGTTCAAGGTCTACGGGCTGGTGGCGCTGATCTTCTTCGTCATGTGCTTTCCACTGACGCAATACGCCCGTACGCTCGAACAACGAGCGGCGGCCCACTGACGCCAGGCGGCGACAGTGCGTGAAGGGAACCTGCCGGAATAGAACGGCATCAACTGAGGAGAAACCAGATGAACAGACTGATTGGAAAATCCCTGACACGGCGCGGCGTGCTTGGTGCGGGCCTCGCTACAGCCGGCGTGCTCGCCATGCCGTCGATCCTGCGCGCGCAGGACAAGTCGCTGAAGGTCGGCGTCTATGGCGGCTATTTCAAGAAATCCTTCGACGAGCACGTCTTCCCAGATTTCACCAAGGCCACCGGCATTGCAGTGGAATCGGTCGCCGAGCCGACCGGCGAAGCCTGGCTGGTGCAGCTCGAACAGGCGTCCAAGGCCGGCCAGGCGCCGGCCGACCTTTCGATGATGTCGCAGACCTCGACGCTGAAGGGCCAGTCGACCGAATTGTGGACGCCGCTCGATACGTCGAAGTTCAAGCACTACAACGATTTGTTGCCGCGCTTCGTCAACAAATATCCGGATGGCCGGGTCGCCGGCATCGGCGCCGTCGCCTGGTGGATCACGCTGGTCTCCAACACCGATGTCTACAAGGATGCGCCGACCTCATGGGAGACTCTGTGGGACAAGGCCAATGAGGACAAGCTTGGCCTTCTGGCACTTGCCTCGAACTCGTTCCTGCTCGAAGTGACAGCCAAGACCTTCATGGGCGGCACCAATGCGCTCGACACCGAGGACGGACTGAACAAGGCGTTCGAAAAGCTCGCCGAGCTCAAGCCGAATGTCCGGCTGTGGTATCGCGACGAGGCGCAGTTCGAGCAGGCGCTGAAGTCGGGCGAGATCCCGATGGGCCAGTATTATCACGACGTCACCGGCCTCGCGGTCGCCGACGGCTTCCATGTCCGCTCGACCTTCCCGAAGGAAGGCGGCATCCAGGATTCCGGCAATTGGGTGCTGTCGCGCGCCTCGACCAAGGTCGACGAGGCGCATGCATTCATCGACTATATGAGCCAGCCGTCGATGCAGGGTCTGATGTCGCGCAAGGTCGGCACCACGCCTACGCTGAAGAAAGAGGTGCTCGACCTCAAGCCGGAAGAGTTCGCCGCGGTGTCGTCGGATATCGATCCGATCATCCCGCGCTATGACCTCTATACGTCGAAGGCCGACTGGATCAACCAGAAGTGGACCGAGCTGATCGTCGGCTGAGCCGCCCGTTCCGCTTGAAAACTGATCGGCCGCCGGATTTCCTCCGGCGGCCATTTCCTGGAATTGCTCCAGCGCACAGCCTGAGAGGGATGAGCATGTCCGGACTAGATATCAACGCCGTCACCAAAAAATTCGGCAACTTCGCCGCCGTCGACAATGTCCAGCTCAACGTGCCGCATGGCACGTTCGTGTGTCTGCTCGGCCCATCGGGCTGCGGCAAGACCACGCTGCTGCGCATGATCGCCGGGCTGGAGGAGCCGACCAGCGGCGCCATCGTGCTCGACGGCGAGGACATCACGCCTTTGCCGACGCACAAGCGCAATCTCGGCATGGTGTTCCAGTCGCTGGCGCTGTTTCCGCATCTCTCTGTCGGCGACAACATCGCCTATGCGCTGCGCATTCGCGGCGCCTCGAAGGAGGAGCAGAAGAAACGCGTCGACGAGTTGCTGGGCCTGATCCATCTGACCGGCTTTGCCGACCGCCCGGTGGCCAAACTGTCGGGCGGCCAGCGCCAGCGCGTGGCGATCGCCCGGGCACTGGCGCTGTCACCAAAGCTGTTCCTGCTCGACGAGCCGCTGTCGGCGCTCGACGCCAAACTGCGCGAGGCCATGCAGGTGGAACTGCGGCAGCTGCAGCAGCGGTTGGGCATCACCACCATCGTCGTCACCCACGACCAGCGCGAAGCCATGACCATGGCCGACCTGGTCGTCGTCATGGGCCACGGCAGGATCCTGCAGGCGGCGCCGCCCATCGAGATCTACCGCAAGCCGGCCGACGCCTTCGTCGCCGACTTCATCGGCATCACCAATCTGCTGCCGGCCGAGATCGACAGCACCGGGCGCACCACCATTCTGGGCACAGCCATTCCGGGCCTTGCCATGCCGGCGGGTCAGACCAAAGCGTCTGTTTCGGTTCGCCCGGAGGATGTGCATCTCGGCAGCCCCGGCGGCTCGGCCATCACCGGCGAGGTGAGTTTCGTGCGCGATCTCGGCGGCACCATCGAGACCTTCGTCGACGTCGGCGGCACCAGCATCATTGCGGTGACGACGCCGCGCGAGCGGCATGACGTGCCGGTCGGCGCCAAGGTCGGCGTAACATTGCCGCCGGCAAGCTGCGTGGTGCTCGGCGCATGAGACGCGAAGCCCCGAAGTCGATAGCCGACTACACGCCGCTGTTCTTTCCGGCGCTGATGCTGGTCGTCTTCTTCGTCGTGCCGTTCTCGACGATGATCGCGGTCAGCTTCTTCAAGCGCAACCCGTCTGGTTTCTACACGCCGGATTTCGTGTTCGACAATTACGCCCGCTTCCTGTCGGTGTTCTTCGGCGGCGTGCTCGGCTTTTCGCTGCTGCTGGCGGTGCTGGTCGCCGTCTGCTGCGTCGCCATCGCCTTCCCCTTCACCTACCTTTTGACCCGTCGGCCGCGCCGCGTGCAGACGCTGTGGCTGGTCGGCCTCCTGTCGGTGCTGTCGCTGTCGGAAGTCATTATCGGCTTTGCCTGGTCGACGCTGTTTTCGCGCACCGCCGGCATCACCAATTTGTTCGTGGCGATCGGGCTGATGGACAAGCCGGTGGCGCTGCTGCCCACCTTTGGCGCGGTGCTGACCGGCATGGTCTACCAGGCGCTGCCCTATACGATCCTGGTGCTGTACCCCGCCCTCGTGCGCCTCGACCCGACATTGCTCGAGGCAGCGCGCACGCTCGGCGCCTCGCCGATCCGCGCCTTCTTCAACGTCGTCGCGCCTGCGCTCAGAAACACCATCGTGGCGACGCTGATCATGGTTTTCGTCTTTGCGCTCGGCTCCTATCTGCTACCGCAGATTCTGGGACGGCCGCAGCACTGGACGCTGTCGGTGTTGATCACCGACCAGGCGATCTACCAGTCCAACATGCCGTTCGCGGCCGCAATGGCGGTGTTCCTGGTGCTGATCTCGCTGGCGCTGGTCGGATTGACACTGCTCGTCGGACGAAGGGAGAACGCCTTATGACCGCGACCTTGCTGCGCCGTGTCTATTTCACCATCGTCGCGCTGTTCCTGGCGGCGCCGCTGATCGTCGTCGCCGGCGTGTCGGTGAATTCGCGGCAGGAGCTCTCCTTCCCGCCGGTCGGTTTCTCGCTCGCCTGGTACGCCCAGATCTTCACCGATCCGGAATGGCGGCTGGCGCTGATCCATTCGGTGACGCTGGCCGTCTGTTCGGCGGCGATCGCTGTTGCGGTGGCGCTGCCGCTGGCCTGGTTCCTGTGGCGGCGCATCGCGCCCTGGGCAAACATCTTTCAGGTGCTGGGGCTTGCCCCCTTCATCCTGCCGCCGGTCATCACCGCGCTCGGCTTCCTCTCCTTCTGGGCGACGGTCGGGCTGTTCGGCCAGTTCTTCACCGCCATCATCAGCCACGCCATCTTCTTCGTGACGCTGCCGCTGGTGACGCTGTCGCTGGGCTTTGCCTCGATCGACCGCTCGCTGGTAGAGGCCGCCGCCACCATGGGCGCCGACGACCGCACGGTGCTGAAGACCGTGGTGCTGCCGCTGATCCTGCCCTACCTCGTCTCGGGCTACGCCTTCGCCTTCGTCTTGTCGCTCAACGAATACATCGTCGCCTACATGACGATCGGCTTCACCACCGAGACGCTGCCCATCAAGATCTTCAACGCGCTGCGCTACGGCTACACGCCGACCATGGCTTCGGTCTCGGTGTTCTTCGTGGCGGTGGCGGCACTGGTGTTCGGCTCGATCGCCAGGTTCGGCGATATACGCCGGCTGCTCGGCGCGATGTCGTCGGACGGGAGCTGAGCGCAATCATTTGTAACAGCACCCCTCGATCGCGTCGCCTGTACGGGCCGTCCCGGCCCAGGCCTGCTTGATCTTCAGCGATATGGCTGGTGCGGCGAAGCCGGTGTGCACCAGCCATTTCGCAAGTCTAGCACATGGTGCGGCACCGCCGTCATGCTGCCCCTTTCCAACGCAGGAGGCGCATGGCATTGGCCGTCACCAGCACGGTCGCGCCGGTATCGGCCATGATCGCCGGCCACAGGCCGGTGATTCCCAAGACCGTGGTCACGAGGAAGACGGCCTTGAGGCCGAGGGCCATGGTTATGTTCTGTTTGATGTTGGCCATGGTCGCCTTCGACAGCGCAATCATCGCGGCAACGTCGCCGACACGGCCATGCAGCACCGCTGCATCAGCGGTTTCGAGAGCCACGTCAGTGCCGCCGCCCATCGCAATACCAACATCGGCGGCCGCAAGGGCTGGCGCGTCATTAATGCCATCGCCGACCTTGGCCACAATGAGGCCCTCTCCCTTCAGCTCTCCGACAATACGCTGCTTGTCTTCTGGCAGTAGCGCGGCGCGGACCTCGATGCCGAGTTGCTTGCCGATCGCGGCAGCTGTCCGCTTGTTGTCGCCCGTCAGCATGATGGTCTTAATGCCGGAATCCGTCAGCGCCTTGAGACCAGCGAAAGCGTCCGGGCGCGGTTCATCACGCATTGCAATGGCGCCCGCCACCTTGTTGTCGACGAGGACGACCGAAACGGTTTTGCCTTCGTCATTGAGCGCGGCGATTTGAGACTTTTGAACCTCAGTGAGCTTCGCCGTATCCTCGGCCGCCTGTGGCGATGCAAGGAAAACTTCGGTGCCTTCCACGTTCGCCTTGACCCCCTTGCCACCTAGAGCCTGCGCTTTGGACACGGCCGGAGCCTGAACCTTGTCTGCAGACGCCTTTGCGAGGATGGCGATGGCAAGCGGATGGCTTGAGCCGGTCTCCAAGGCGGCAGCAAGACGCAGCACTTCGGCCTCCGATTTTCCGAAAGAAACCACGTCGGTGACCTGGGGCTTGCCGAGCGTGAGCGTGCCGGTCTTGTCAAGCGCCACGGCGGTGACCTTGCCGAGAACCTCGAGGACCGCCCCGCCCTTCATCAGTAGGCCGCGCTTGGCGCCAGCCGAGAGCGACGCGGCGATTGCCGCCGGGACCGAGATGACCAGGGCACAGGGGCAGCCGATGAGCAACAGGGCGAGGCCTTTGTAGATCCATTCGTTCCAGTTGCCGCCGAAAACGAGAGGTGGAACCACGGCCACCATCGCGGCCACGCCGACCACAGCAGGCGTGTACCAGCGCGAGAAGCGGTCGACGAACCGCTCAGTTGGCGCCTTGCTCTCCTGGGCTTCCTCGACCAGCTTGACGACGCGCGCGATGGTGTTATCGGAGGCAACGGCGGTGACCTTGATGCGCAAAACAGCGTCGCCATTGATGGTGCCGGCGAAAACCTTGTCGCCGACGCATTTGCGCACCGGCACGCTCTCGCCTGACACCGGGGATTCGTCGATCGCGCTCTCACCCTCGGTGATCTCGCCATCGGCGGGAATCCGGTCACCCGGCCGCACCATGATCATGGCGCCTACTTCAAGGCTTTCGGCCGGCACCTCGCGCGTCTTGCCGCCCTTTTCAATGAAGGCCGTTTTCGGGACCAGCGTGGTCAGCGCTTGAATGCTCGAGCGCGCCTTTCCGGCGGCAACGCCCTCGAGAAGCTCACCGACAAGGAACAGGAAGACCACAGTGGCAGCTTCCTGGCCGGCGCCGATAATGACCGCACCGACGGCCGCTATGGTCATGAGCATTTCGATGGTGAAGGGAATGCCTGCGACGGCGGCCATGACGGCCCGTTTGGCGATAGGCACCAGGCCAACCAGCATGGCCGCGATAAAGACCCACACCCCGGACGCCGGCCACACATAGTGAATGGCAAACGCAAGGACCAGCGCGGCGCCGCTGGCGATCGTCAGGCGACCCTTGGGACTCTTCCACCACGGCCCCGAGGTTGGCGCGCGGTCGTGCCCGTGAAGGCCCTCTATTCCCTCCTCGCGGTCATCTTGACTTTCGCTGACCTGATCGTGGCTGGCGTGAGCATGGCCCGCATGGTAGTCGCCCGCATCGTCGTGGTCATTGTGATGGTGCTCTGCCCCGTCCAGCCCGACCTTTCCCTTTACCTTGAGTTCGGCAACCGTGTAGCCGAGGCCAGTCACCTTCTTTTCAAGTTCGGCGAGGTCACTCTCGGGCGTGTGCCTGACCGTCATGGTGCCGGCGGTGACGGACACGCTGACATCTTCGACGCCAGGGATGCGACGTACCGCCTTATCGATTTTGGTGGCGCAACCGGCACAATCCATGCCTTCGACGCGATAACGGGTTTGTGCTTGAAGCGCGGTCATAACATTCCTCTTGTATCGTTTGACTGCGACGCTACATCCTCTAGCGACTAGAGGAGCAAGCGAAATATGCTGAATGGAGTGACCATTGGCGAAGCCGCCCGCCAAAGCGGCGTGAAAGTACCGACCATTCGCTATTACGAGCAGATAGGGTTGCTTGCCGCGCCAGCGCGAAGTGACGGCAACCGCCGTCAATATGAAGGTGGCGACTTGCGCCGGTTAGCGTTTATTCGCCATTCCCGCGAACTGGGCTTCGATATCGAAGCGATCCGCACTCTACTTGATTTGCAGGATAACCCTTTACAGCCTTGTGCAACTGCTGACGCCATTGCCCAAGCACGGCTCGCCGACGTTGCGCAGCGTATCCGCAGCCTGAAAGCCTTGCAGGCCGAGCTCGAGCTGATGGTTGAAGGCTGCCGCCATGGTAGAGTCGGCGAATGCCGGGTGATCGAGGTTTTGGCCGACCATGATCAATGTCGACACGAGCACAAATGTTTGCGTATTTAAGTGCTCCATGTGGCCACCTTGGTCTCCATTTCCAACAATGGGAAGACCTCGATTGCGACTGACGCAATTTCAGGAGTTCCGCCGTTGAAGTACTCTGCCAGGGGCGTTTTCGCATGGTCCGCTATTTAACCTGCGCGTCGCAAGCCGACCGGCAGCTTTCGGCCCAAAGCGATACCAGACATCTGCTCTGCAGTGACTGCTTCGGGCAGTTGGCGGACCGCTTGGTTCGCCGTCAATGCCCAAAGACAAGCGGCGGTGCTATGCGGTCGCGCCGCAGCCAGCGCGCGAGGAGCAGCACCGCCACCACGGCCAGACCTGACGCCAGGCCGATCCAGATGCCGACGCCGTGCAGGCCGAAATGGAAGGCGAGCAGCACGCCGAGCGGCAGGCCGATGCCCCAATAGCCGATGGCGGCATAGATCATCGGCACCTTGGTGTCGTGCAGGCCGCGCAGCATGCCGGCGGCAACGGCCTGCGCGCCGTCGAAGATCTGGAACAGCGCCGCAAAGGCAAGGAACGACACGGCCAGCGCGATCACCCTGGCATTGGCCGGATCGGTCATGTCGATGAAGGCGCTGATCAACAGATGCGGCCACAGCACCATCACCAGCGCCATCAGCGCCATGGACGAGACGCCGATGACGAAGGCGGTCCAGCCGGCGCGCGAAACGCCTGCCGGATTGCCTGCGCCATGGGCCAGCCCGACGCGCACGGTGACGGCCTGGTTGAGGCCGAGCGGCACCATGAAGGAGATCGAGGCGATCTGGATTGCGATGGCGTGCGCGGCCAGCGAGTCCGCATCGATCAGGCCCATCAGCAGGGCTGCCGCGTTGAAGATCGTCACCTCGAAGGCGAGGATGCCGGCGATCGGCATGCCGAGCCGCAGCAGACCCTTGAAACGCGGCCAGTCGGAGCGCCAAAAGCGGCCGAACAGGCGGTAGCGGCGGAACTTCTTCTCCAGCATCACCACGGCTGCCAGGCCGCAGAACATCAGCGTGCTCGACAGCGTGGTCGCCAGCCCCGAACCGGCAATGCCCATCGAGGTGACGCCGAGATTGCCGAACATGAACACCCAGTTGAAAAAGGCGTTGCAGGCGACGGCGACGAAAACGATGACCAACGCCCAGCCTGGCCGCTCCAGCGCCGAGATGAAGGAACGCAGCACGATATAGCCGTAGAACGGCAGCACCGCCCATTCCAGCCAGCGCAGATAGATGCCGGCCTGGTGGGCGAGCGCCGGCTCCTGGCCCATGGCCAGCAGAATGGCCTCGCCATGCCACAGCACGATCCAGATCGGGATCGAGATCAGGATCGCCAGCCACAGGCCCTGGCGCACGGTACGGCGCAAATCGCGCACCGAATAGCGCCGGCGGCCAAGCTCGGTGGCGATCATCGGCGAGGTCGCCAGCATCAGGCCGAGGCCGAAGATCAGCGGCATGAAATAGAGATTGGCGCCAAGCGCGCCGCTGGCCAGCGTGTCCGCGCCCAGACGCCCCATCATCATGACGTCGGTGGCGGTCATCGCGGTCTGGCCGAGATTGGTCAGCACCATCGGCCAGGCCAGCGCCAGCGTCGCCCTGATTTCCTGACGCCAAAGATTTTCCGGCGCACGAGCGCCGGCTTCGATCGCAGACATTGTCCTGCTCTTTCCGATTGCGGCGCGTCGGCAACGAGGCCGGAAGCCGCACTTCCAAACGGCAAAACCTTCGGTTTCGCAGCGTTTGCGTCGTTCTATTGGACGAAATGCGGCATGAAGGCAAGGGAGGACGGGCAGCCGGCGATTGAGCCAGAAGCGGGAACCCTCCTATCCGGCTGCCCTTATTTGTTTTACGCAATTCCGGACGGAAAACCGTTACACACTTTTCCTGGAATTGCTCTAGATCAGCCGATGCTTTCGCCGCCGTCGATCACCAGTGCCTGGCCGGTCATGAAGGATGAGCGGTCGGAGACGAGGAACAGGATCGCTTCTGCGATCTCTTCGGCGCTCGCCCAGCGGCCCATCGGAATCTTGGTGCGGACATAGGTTTCGATCGCCTCGCGTCCGCCCATCTGGGCGATGAACGGTTCGTTGAAGGGGGTGTCGACCCAGCCGGGGCAGAGCGCGTTGACGCGCACATTGTGCCGGGCATAGTCGAGCGACATCTGCCTGGTCATCGCCACCACGGCATGTTTGGACGTGGCATAGGCGATCATCTCGCGGTCGTAGAAGACGCCCGAATTCGAAGCCGTGTTGAGGATGACGCCGCCGCCTTGCGCGACCATTGCCGGCATGACCAGCCGCGCGGCCAGAAACTGCGCCCGTACATTGATGCGCCAGGACGCATCCATACCATCGACCTCGACCTCGGTCAGCGTGCCGCCGACCTGGATGCCGGCGTGATTGTGCAGAATGTCGATGCGGCCATACTTGCCGAGAGTGCCTGTGATGAGCTGCCCTACCGCCGCGTCGTCAGAGACGTCGGTGACAATGGCCTCGGCCTGCCCGCCAGCCGCGCGGATACTCGCCGCTGTCGCCTCGCCGCTGGTCTTATCCCGGTCGGCGATGACCACCAGCGCGCCTTCCCTGGCCATGATCATGGCGCCGGCGCGGCCGATGCCGGAACCGGCGCCCGTCACCACGGCGATGCGGTCTTTGAGGAGCATGAATTTGTCTTTCAGCTGGATGGCTTGTTCAGTTTGACGGCTGGCGCTGGCGCAGCTGCCATTGGGCAAGCACCACCAGAAGAACCGAGGCGACGAGCACGATGGTGGCGATGGCGTTGATTTCCGGCGTCACGCCGCGCCGGATCGAGGCGAAGACATAGATCGGCAGCGTCGTCTGCGCGCCGGCGACGAAGAAGGCGACGATGAAATCGTCGAAGGAGAAGGTGAAGGCGAGCAGGAAGCCGGCGATCACCGCCGGCATGATCTGCGGCAGCACGATCGAGCGAAACGTCGTCAGCGGCGTGGCGTAGAGATCGCTCGAGGCCTCGACCAGGTTGCGGTCGAGGCTGGCGAGACGCGTGCCGACGATCATCGTCACCAGCGCCATCGAAAACAGGCCGTGGGCGGCGATGATCGATCCATAGCCGAGCGACAGGCGCGGCGGCTGGTCGTTTGGCCAGATCGAGGCGAGGAACGGGTTGAGCACGCCAAACAGCTGGACCAGCGCGACAAGCGTCGAGATGCCGATGACGACGCCGGGAACGACGATCGCGGCACCCATCAGCGCGTCGAAGACGGCGCGGGTTCTGAGCCCGACCCGCGCCAGGCCGAGTGCCGCCGCCGTGCCGCACACCGCCGCCAGAAGGGCGCTGGTGGTGGCGATGAACAGGCTGTTCTTCAACGCCTCGACCAGGAACGGGTTCGACAGCGCCGTGCCGTACCACTGCACCGAAAAGCCGGTGAACTCGCTGGCATGGCGGCCGGCGTTGAAGGAAAACAGCACGACCAACGCGATCGGCAGATAGAGGAAGGCGAAGACGGCTGTGACGAAGGCGCGCATCAGATCAGATCCACCCTGCGGGCGCCCGACACCCGTGTCGAAATGCGGTTTGCCGCGATCAGCACCACCACCGAAACCGCCACCAGCGTGATGGCGATGGCCGATCCGAACGGCCAGTTGCGCGACTGCAGGAACAGGTCGACCAGCGCATTGCCGATGAAGAACACCTTGCCGCCGCCAAGCAGCGTCGGGATCAGGTATTCTCCGAGCAGCAGGATCATGACCAGCGAGAAGCCGGTCATCACGCCCGGCAGCGACAGCTTCAGCGTCACTCCCAGAAAGGTTGAGAGCGGGGTCGCGCCGAGATCGGCGGAGGCTTCCAGCAGCCTTCGGTCGAGCCGCTCGAGACTGACATAGATCGGCAGGATCATGAGGGGCAAATAGCCATAGACGATACCGAGCAGCACGGCGCCCGGCGTGTTGATCAACCTGACATCCTCGATGCCGACAAAGGCCAGCAGTGCGGGAATGCCGCGTCCGCCCAGAATGTACATCCAGGCATAGGTGCGCATCAAAAGGCTGGTCCAGAACGGAATGACGACGAGCGCAAGCAGGATCAGCCGCCAGCGCTCCGGCGCCTTCAGGGCGAGATAGTAGGCAACCGGGTAGGCGACGAGCAGGCAGGCAAGCGCGCCCACAGGCGCCAGCATCATCGTGTTCCAGAAGGCGGTCGCCCTTGCCGGGAGATTGGCGTATTGCGCCAGCGTGAAGGCGGCCTGATAGCCGCCCTCCGGCGCCCGCTCGCCGACGCTGAACACGGCCATGGCGATGAACGGCAACACCAAAAACACCACCAGCCACGCTGTAGCCGGAGCGAGCAGCAGCGCTGTCAGGATGTTATACCGAAATCTGTTGCCGTGCATGGAAACCGCCCCGATGCCGGCGGACATAGGCCCGCCGGTTTTCCGTTTGCGTCAGGCCAGCCTCAAGCCGACTTGAAGCGCGCCATCAGTTCGGCGCGGCCGGGGTCGGTCAGCGTCGCCGCCGCACCAAACTCCAGCGGTGTCAACAGGTCGGCCGCCGGGTAAAGGATCGGATTGTCGAGCACTTCCTTGGGCAGCAGTTTGTTGACCCGCGCGTCGGTCGAGGGCGCGCCATTGGCGAGATGCTCCTTCACAGCAACCTCCGGGGTCATCAGATAATTGAGCAAGGCATAGCCGGCCGGCTTGTTCGGCGCGTCCTTCGGGATGGCGTAGAAATCGGTCCAGATTTCCCCGCCCTCCTTGCCCAGCACGTACGCGATCTCCGGGATATCGCGATGCAACTGCGCGCCGTCATTCGTCCAGCACATGGTCATCCAGGCGTCGCCCGCCCGCATTCCCGGCTGGTAGTCGGACGAGACCGCGAACAGATGCGGCTTGACCTTGAGCAGCAGCTCCTCGGCCTTGGCGAGCTCGTCCTGCTTCAGCGAGTTGAAGGAATAGCCATAATATTTCAGCGCGTTGCCGATGGTGGTCAGCTGGTAGTCGTGCACCATGGTGCGGCCATCGCCCTCGGCCATGGCGACGTCCCAGAATTCCTTCCAGCTGGTCATCGGCTTGGCCAGCTTCTTGGTGTTGACGGCAAAGCCCGTGGTGCCCCAGTTCTTCGGCACCGCGTAGGTCGTGCCGTCGATCGTGCCTTCCGAGGTGAAGCGCGGGTCCTCCTGGGAGCTGTCGAAATTCGGCAGCTTGGCCATGTCGAGCGGATCGATGATGCCGAGTTTCTTGTAGGTCGAGATCGTGTAGTTGGTCGGCACGAACAGGCTCCAGCCCGAGGCGCCGGCCTGCAGCTTGGCCAGCATCTCCTCATTGGAGCCGAACACGTTGACCTCGACGGCGACGCCGGTGTCCTTCTTGAAATTCTCGAAGGTCTGCGGGTCGTGATAGTTCGGCCAGGTGGCGATCGACATGCGGTCGCCGAGGTTTTCGGCGGCGAAGGCCGGCGTCGGCATGATGCCGAGCTCGCGCGCCATCACCGCGGTTGCGATGCCAAGGCCGGTGAGGCCGAGGAAGTCGCGGCGGCCGATCGAGCCGCGCTTCAGGCGCATCAGCTGGTCGACGAAGTTCTCAGGGCTAATCGGCAGTCCGTCACGATATGATTTCGACATTTTTTGCTACCCTCTGGTTGGTCCCGTTGTTCTTGGTCTCCGGAAACGCCAGCGGCGTCCCGGAGGCAAAGCCGATGGCGACGGGTTCACCCGGCTTGAAGAGGTTGCCATGGCCGATCACATGGTCGGCCTTGGCCAGCAGCGTTCCGATGCCCTGCACCTCGATGGCGTATTCCGCCGTCGAGCCCAAGAAGATCCGGTTGCGTACGATGCCCTTGAAAGGGCTGCCTTTGGTGGCGCCGAGGCTTAGCGATTCAGGACGCAGGCTAACAGAAACGGTCTCGCCCTGCTGCAAGGCGGTTCGTTTGCGCGCGGCAATGACGGTTCCGTCCGCCAGCGCCACATTGACAAGATCGCCTGTATGCCCGGCAACCTTGCCGCTCAACAGATTGGTCTTGCCGACGAAGTCGGCGACGAACAGGTCGGCCGGCTCGTCATAGATCTCGCTTGGTTGCCCGAGCTGTACGATGCGGCCGCCGTTCATGACGCAGACGAAGTCGCTCATCGACAGCGCCTCCTCCTGGTCGTGGGTGACCAGCACGAAGGTGATGCCGATCTCGCGCTGCAGGTTCTGCAACTCGATCTGCATGTCGGTGCGCAGTTTCTTGTCGAGGGCCGCCAGCGGCTCGTCGAGCAACAGCACGGCCGGCTTGTTGACCAGTGCGCGCGCCAGCGCGACGCGCTGCTGCTGGCCGCCGGAGAGTTCGTGGATCTTGCGGCGGCCATAGCCGGCGAGCCGCACCATTTCGAGCGCCTCGCCGGCGCGCCGGCCGATTTCCTGCGACGACAGGCGCGGCCGTGCCTGGCGCAGTCCGTAGGACACATTGGCTTCGACATCGAGGTGCGGAAACAGCGCATATTGCTGGAACACCATGTTGACCGGCCGACGATAGGGCGGCGTTCCGGCCATGTCCCGGCCACGGATGAACACCTGGCCTTCGCTCGGCTGCTCGAAGCCGCCGATGATGCGCAGGCATGTGGTCTTGCCGCAGCCGGACGGTCCGAGAAGGGCGACAAAGGCGGAGGGCGGCACAGCCAGATCGATGCCGCTGACAGCGGTCACGGCGCCATAGCGCTTGGTGACGCCGCGAAACTCGATGTCGGGCACTGCGGTCAAAGTGCTGGCTCCAGCAACAGGGCTATTTCAGGACGCTACCAGAGCCAATGGCGGCTAGTATATACCTCGCTGGTGGTATATCTGATCTATTTTCGGGTTTAAGGGGGTATATTTTGAGCGCATCTCGCAGCGACGAATACAGCCGGCTCGCTGCCCTTGTCGCGGCAACGCGAGAGACCAGCCGCGACCTGTTCGGCCAGGCTATGGTCGATTGGTTGAGGCAGCATGTCAGCTTCGACCACTGCGTGATCTTCGGCTATCGCGGCGCTTCGCGGCCGCCGTTGCTGTTCGAAACCTTCTCGCCTGACGAGAGCCATGTCTTCGTCACGCTTTATCAGGAAGGGCCTTACCTGCTCGACCCGTTTCATCACGCGGCGGTGGAGCGCAAGGAGGGGTTCTGGCGCATGCGCGAACTGGCGCCCGACCGCTTCTATGCCAGCGAGTATTTTCGCACCTACTACAGTCAGACAAGGCTCGCCGAGGAGGTCGGCTTCTTCGTGCCATTGCCCGGCAAGGATGCGCTGGTGCTGTCGCTGATGCGATTGCAGGCCTCCGGCCCCTTCGGCACCGCCGATGCCAGGCTGCTGCGCGACATGGCGCCGGCGGTGATCGGTTTCATCAGGTTGCGCTGGACCGCACTTTCGGCCGAGGAGCAGGACGAAGCGGAGCAGGGCGAGACGATCGCCGCAGTCAACGAATTCGACCGCGCCCACATTTGGGAAAGCCTGTCGCTGACCCCGCGCGAAAAGCATGTCGTCGATCTGGTGCTGCAGGGGCATTCCACCGAGTCGATCGCGAGAGCCATGCGCATCGTACCGGGAACGGTGAAGGTTCACCGCCGCAACATCCATCGCAAACTCGGCATCAAATCCCAGGCCGGGCTGTTCGCCCGCTTCATTGAGATCATCGAGAGCCGGCGTTGAAATCGCTGAGGCAGACATCGTTCACTTGCGGGCGACAGACTGCTACGGATTACCCGAAACCAGTCGCTTCCTCATACGCCCCGGAGAGCAGACGATGGCATTCAGGCGCAGAAAGAACACGGCCGCGATCCCTCGCACGGTGCCGGCTTTCGAGCACATCGTCACCGAGGCGAGCGACAGTTTCCTGTGGCGGCTCGACGACTATCCCTGGGAGCGCAATGTCTGGAATTTTCATCCGGAATACGAGATCCATCTCCTGAGGAAGTCTTCCGGGGTCGCGCTGGTCGGCGATCACATCGGCGAATTCGGGCCGGGCTACCTGAGCATCGTCGGCGGCGGGCTGCCGCATGACTGGGTGACATCGGTGCAACCCGGCGAGCTGATCGAAGGACGCGACATCGTGCTGCAATTCGATCCGCAGCGGCTGCGCGGCTCGGCGGGACTGCTGCCGGAGCTGCGCGAACTAGAACCGTTCCTGGAGCGATCGCTGCGCGGCATTGTCTTCCATGGCCGCGCCGCGCTCGACGGCGCTGCGCTGATGGAAAGGATGGGCACCGTGCACGGGCTCGCCCGGTTTTGCCTCTTCCTCGAACTGGTCGATCTGCTGGCCAGGACAGACGAATACGAGCTTTTGTCCTCGCCGGATTTCTCACCCGCGCTCGACGCAACCTCGCTGGACATCATCCAGCGCACGCTGACCTATCTGTTCCAGCACTTCGCCGAGGACCTGAAGCTGCCGGAGGCTGCGGAGCTGGCGGGGATGAGCGAAAGCACGTTTTCGCGCTTCTTCCAGAAAAACACCGGCAACAGTTTCAGCGACCACATCGCCAAGCTCCGGCTCTGGCAAGCCTGCAAGCTGCTGGCGGACACCGATATTCCGATCACCGACATCTGCTTCCAGGTCGGCTACATGAACATCTCCAACTTCAACCGCGCCTTCCTGCGCAAGCACCGGATGACGCCGTCATCCTACCGCAAGCTGTCGAAGCAGCGGATGACGATGCGCGCCTGAAAACCGGCCTTCCTCACTCCATCGGTACTCATGTGACAGAGGCCGTGCAGGCGGGCCGGATTTTGCAGCGCACAATGCATAAAAGTACAGGTCTGCTGCAACGGGGCTTCTAGCGCGGCCTTTAGCAACTCCTCATTTTGGCGATGGGTGGCTTGTCGCTCGGGCGATGGCGAGGATCGCGCAACCGAAGACTTCCGCTTCCTGCGACTGTTCCTGGAGGAGAAAATCAATGAACCCAATTCGGCTCGCTGCGAGCATAAGCGCAGCCTTCATGCTTACCACGACCCTCTCGACCATGGCGCTGGCGGCGCCGGTCTGCTCGGCGCCGGTCAAGGTGCTGGCGCAACCGCGTGACGGGCTGACGCTGCTGGAAGCGTCCAAGGACGAGTTCCAGAAACTGGCCGGCGCCAGCTTCCAGATCGACTATCTCAACGAGAACGACCGCCGGGCAAAATCGCGCGCCGATGCGTCCACGGTGGGCAACTACAACGTCTACTATGTCGACGAAGCCAATGTGGCGCTGTTCGCCTCGTCGAAATGGATCGTGCCGCTCACCGACTATTACCCGGCTGACTACGACTACGCCGATTTCGACCCGGGCCGGCAGAAGGTCGCCACCTATGACGGCAAGGTGTGGTTCGCGCCGCTGACCGGCGGCGGCGACCTGATGGTCTACCGCAAGGACATTCTGGAAGCCGCCGGCATCCAGCCGCCGAAGACGCTGGACGAGTTGATCGCCGACGTGCCGAAGCTGACCGATCCCGACAAGGGCATGTACGGCATCGCGCTGCGCGGCGCGCGTGGCTCGGGCGCCAATGTCTGGCGCTGGATGCCGTTCTTCAAGGCCTATGGCGGAAAATGGTTCGACGGTGACAAGCCGGCTTTCAACTCCGAGGCCGCGGTCAAAGCGACCGAGACCTATCTTAAACTGTTCAAGGCTTCAGCGCCCGGCACGCAGACCGGCAGCTGGGATGAATCGACCGGCGCCTTCCTGTCGGGCCAGGTTGCCATCTTGGTCGAATCGACGCCGCTGTCGGGCATGGCGGTCGACCCGAAGACCTCGCAAGTGGTCGGCAAGATCGGCTTCCTGCCGCCGCCCTCGCCACTGACCGGCGGCGGCTACGGCCACGGCCTCGCCATCGCCGCCAAGGCCAATGCCGATGACGCCGCGAAGCAATGCGCCGGCCTGTTCATCGCCTGGGCGACGTCGAAGGAGAACGAGAAGCGCCGGCTCGACGCGCACCAATTCGGCGAGCTCAACCGCACCAGCGTGCTGTCCAGCAAGGAGTTCGCCGACATCTATGGCGCCGATCTCGGCCAGGCGCTTGCGGATACCGGCAAGGTGACGGCGGTGAACTTCTGGCAGGATCCGCGCTGGCCGGATCTCGGCGACCGCTGGGGCATCATCCTGGAAGAGCTGGTCACCGGCACGCGCACCGACGTCAAGGGCGGCCTCGACGAACTCGAGGCCTACGCCAACGAGCTGGTGAAGAAGAAGTAATCCTCCCGCCCGCGGCGCGCGGTCCACGGCATTCGACTGGATGCCGGGACTGTGCGCCGCGGGTTCTCCCCAAAAAGGCACAGCCCGAGGATAGGCAATGCGCCGACGCTCTTCCCTGCCCGTGACGTTTCTGGTTCCGACGCTCGCCATTCTTCTGGTGCTGTCGATGGTGCCGACGCTGTACGCCATCGTCATTGCGCTGCAGAACCGCGAGCTGAGCTCGTCGGACTATTCCTGGGTCTGGCTGTCGAACTTCATCGACCTGTTCGCCGACCGGCGTTTCCTCAACGCGGTCTGGGTTTCGGTGAAGTGGGAAATCGTCACCGTGGTGGCGACGATGATGGTGGCGATCGGGCTCGGCGTGCTGATGTTCGAAGTAGCGTCGCCGCGGCTGCGCAACATCTACTGCCTGCTGTTCATCATCCCGGTGCTGTTGCCGCGTGTCTCGGCGGCCTTCGTGTGGAAGTTTGCCTATCATCCGCTCTACGGCATCGCCACCTATCCCTACAGGCTGATCACCGGCGGGCTGATCTTCGACCCGCTGTCGAAGCCGTCGACGGCCCTGTTTGCCGTCGCCTCGGTCGATGTCTGGCAGTGGGGACTGTTCTTCGCGGTCATCGTGCTGAAGCTTCTGGAGACCTTGCCGCCGCAGCCGATCGAAGCGGCGCGGCTCGACCACGCCAAACGCTGGCAGATCCATGCCTATGTGACCTTGCCTATGCTGAAGGCGCCGCTGATCAGCCTGATGTTCGTCAAGATGATCGAATCGCTGCGCTCCTTCGACCTGATTTATGTGATGACGCGCGGCGGGCCGGGCGTGGCGACCGAGACACTCGACATGTACGCCTTCTCGCAAGGCTTCATCGAGTCCGGCAAGGTGTCCTACGCCTCGGCCATGGCGGTGCTGATGATGATGGCCACCGTCATCACGTTCACCATGCTGTGGAAGCGGGTGCAGGCATGAAGTCGAATCGCATGAGACCGTATCGCATGAGACCGGGCCGCCTCATCGGCAAGATCATCCTGGCCTTCGCCGGCTTCATGGCGGTGTTTCCGCTCGCCTGGACGGCGGTCAATTCGCTGAAGAACAATGTCGACATCATCACCCGCGTGCCGCGCCTGGTGTTTACCCCGACCTTCGACAATATCAGCTACATCATCGGCCGCGACAGCGTAATGACCGGTCTCTATAACTCGGTCATTTCCTGCGGCGTCGCCGTGCTGATCGGCGTCATGCTCGGCCTTCCGGCAGCCTATGCGGTGGCGCGCTATCCCAATCGCTTCGCTGGCGACATCCAGTTCTTCGTGCTGTCGCTGCGCTTCCTGCCGCCGGTGGCAGTCGCCATTCCGCTGATGGTGATCTGGCTGCAGATCGGCCTCTACGACACGCTGCCGGCGCTGATCGTCACCTATTCGCTGCTCACCATCTCGGTGATCATGTGGCTCGCCATTCCCGCCTTCCAGGCCGTGCCGAAGGAAATCGAGGAAGCCGCCTTCGTCGATGGCTACGGCGCTTACTCGGTGTTCTGGCGCATTGCGCTGCCGGTAGCGGCGCGCTCGCTGATCGGCGCCGTCGCCTTCAGCTTCGTGCTGGTGTGGAACGAATTCCTGATCGCGCTGATGCTGTCCAGTTCCAACGCCAAGACATTGCCGATCGTCGCTTCCGAACTTTCACAGCAAGGCATGAACGTGCCGTGGGGAATCCTCAACGCCTCGGTCGTGCTGTTGTCGCTACCGCCGCTGCTGTTCCTCGGCGTGCTCAGCGGCTTCCTGAATTCCGTTTTCCGGCAAAAAAAGACTTGATGCGAGGACTTACCGATGCGGGCACTGGTGCTTGAGAAAAAAGGCGAACTGTCGTTGCGCGAGATCGCGCTGCCGCTCGAGGTCGGACCGGGCGATGTCAAGATAGCCATCCACACGGTCGGCGTCTGCGGCAGCGACGTGCACTATTACACCCATGGCGCCATCGGCAGCTATGTCGTGCGGGCTCCGATGGTGCTCGGCCACGAAGCCGCGGGAACGATCGTCGAGATCGGCGCCAATGTCGGCACGCTGAAGGTCGGCGACCGCGTCTGCATGGAGCCGGGCGTGCCGAACCTGTCGTCGCGCGCGACGAGGCTCGGCATCTACAATGTCGACCCTGACGTCTCCTTCTGGGCGACGCCGCCTGTGCATGGCGTGCTGGCGCCCTATGCCGTGCACCCGGCCGCCTTCACCTACAGACTGCCGGACAATGTCACCTTCGCCGAAGGCGCGATGGTCGAACCCTTTGCCATCGGCATGCAGGCGGCGAGCCGCGCCCGCATCGTGCCTGGCGACGTCGCCGTCGTCGTCGGCTGCGGCCCGATCGGCATCATGATCGCGCTGGCGGCGCTGGCCGGCGGCTGCTCGAAGGTGCTGATCTCCGATTTTTCCGCACCCAAGCTCAAGATTGCCGCGCAATATCCCGGCATCGTGCCGGTCAATATAGGTGAGCAATCGCTGGTCGACGCAGTCTCCGCCGCGACCGACAATTGGGGCGCGGATATCGTGTTCGAGGCGAGCGGCAGCCCGAAGGCATTCGCCGACCTGTTCGATGTCGTGCGGCCGGGCGGCGCGGTGGTGCTGGTCGGACTGCCGGTCGAACCGGTCAGCCTCAACGTTCCGGCGGCGATCTCCAAGGAAGTGCGCATCGAGACGGTGTTCCGTTACGCCAACATCTTCGACCGCGCGCTGCAGCTGATCGCCTCGGGGAAGGTCGACCTCAAGCCGCTGATCACCGGCACTTATGATTTCTCGGACAGCATCGAGGCCTTCGAGCGGGCGGCGCAAGGCAAGCCGCAAGACGTCAAGCTGCAAATCCTTCTTACCGGCGAGAAGGGCTGACCATGTCCGCGATCGTTTGCTCCCATGTCGACAAGGCTTACGGCGCCACCACCGTCATCCGCGACCTCAATCTCTCGATCGAGGAGCACGAATTCGTCGTATTCCTCGGCCCGTCCGGCTGCGGCAAGTCGACCTTGCTCAGGATGCTGGCCGGACTGGAGGATATCAGCGGCGGGGAAGTGTCGATCGGCGGCAAAGTGGTCAACGATCTCGAGCCCGGCGAGCGCGGCATTGCCATGGTTTTCCAGAACTATGCGCTCTACCCGCATATGACGATCTTCGACAACATCGCCTTTGGGCTCAAGCGACAGAAAGTGCCCCCGGCCGAGATCCGGAAGCGGGTCGAGGCGGTGGCAACGACGCTCGGCCTCGAACCTTACCTCGCCCGCAAGCCGACCGAACTTTCCGGCGGCCAGCAGCAGCGCGTGGCGATTGCGCGCGCCATGATCAAGACGCCGAAAGTGTTCCTGTTCGACGAGCCGCTGTCCAATCTCGATGCCAAGCTGCGCAACCACATGCGGGTCGAAATCGCCCGCCTGCACCAGTTGCTGAAGACCACTACCGTCTATGTCACCCACGACCAGCTCGAAGCGATGACGCTGGCCGACCGGATCGTGCTGCTCAGGGATGGCGTTATCGAACAGATCGGCTCGCCTGCGGAGATCTATCGCCAGCCGGGCAATCTGTTCGTCGCCGGCTTCATCGGTACGCCGAACATGAATTTCATCGACGTGGCCGTCGGGCGGAAGGACGAACGCTGGGCGCTGACAGGCGGCGGCTCGACCTTCTCCATAGAAGGCTCGGGCTTCGATCTGCGCGGCGTCGATCGCGCCGTGCTTGGCGTTCGGCCTCCGGACCTGAAGACCGCCGGCGCTCAGAGCATCAACCTTCTGCAAGGCACCGCCGACCTCATCGAATTCCATGGCAATGACGCGCTGGTGACGTTCGCCTGCGGCGGCAAGGAGGTCGGCGCATTGGTATCGGCCCGTGAATGCCCGGCGTTGCGCGCGCCTGTGCGCTACACATTCGAGGAGGAGAGCGTGCATCTGTTCGACGCGGCGACCGGCGCATCCTTGCGCCAGCGAGAAGCCTAAATCTGTACGCAATTCCTGACGGAAAACCGTTTCACACTTTTCCTGGAATTGCTCTAGCCGATCGCGTCGAGCGCCTGCCGCTGGCGGTGCATTTCGAGGAAGACCTTGTAGTCGCGGTCGAAGCGGCCTGAAGCGGCCGGGTTCGAAGCGCGGGTTCTGCCGCCTTGCTGCATGGCGACGCAGGCAGCGTTCAGATCCGGGAACAGGCCGGCGGCAGTGGCGGCGACCATGCCGGTGCCGAGCAGCACCGCTTCGTCGGCCAGCGGCTCGATCACCGCGCAGCCGGTGGCGTCGGCATAGAGCTCCATCAGCAACGGGTTCTTGGTGTGGCCGCCGGTGACATGCAGCGTGTCTATGAGATAGCCGTTCTCGTTCAGCGCCTCCAGCACATGGCGCACGCCGAGCGCGATGCCGACGGCGGTGCGCCAGTACAGCTTGCACAGACTGTCGAATGAGGAATCCAGCGTCAGCCCGCTGACCACGCCGACCGCATGCGGGTCGGCAAGCGGCGAGCGGTTACCGTGGAAATCCGGCAGCACATGCAACCTCGCCGCCAGCTTGTCACCCTCAAGGTTGCGCAGTTCAGCGACGCGCCTGGCGATCTTGGCATGCATGGCCGCATCCGGCTCGCCGCCGGCGCCATGCCAGCGGATGATGTGGTCGAGCAAAGCCCCGGTAGCCGACTGGCCGCCTTCCGACAGCCAGAGCTTTGGCAGTGCGGCGCCATAGTATGGACCCCAGACGCCGGCGAAAGGCTGCGGGTCGGGCGACATCGCCATGACGCAGGACGAGGTGCCGGCGATCAATGCCAGATGGCGGCCGATATTCTGCTCGTCGCCAGCAAAGCCGCCGAGCACGCCAAGCGCGCCGGCATAGGCATCGATGACGCCGGCGCCGACCCGACAGTTTTCGCTCAAGCCCAACTCCGCCGCCGCTTCAGGGGTGAGCGTGCCGATGTCGGCGCCGACAGCACTTGCCTTCTCCGGCAGGCTGCCGTGTTCGAACAGATCGCCAAGCCCGACCCTGTCGAAGAAGTCACGGCGCCAGCCGGTTTCCTCATGCGCCAGATAGGTCCATTTGGCGGTCAGCGTGCATTGCGAGCGCGCCAGCGACCCGGTCGCCTTCCAGGTCAGGAAATCGGTGAGGTCGAACAGGTAGCCGGCTTCATGCCAAGTTCCCGGCAGATTGCGCTTCAGCCACATCAGCTTCGGCGTCGCCATTTCCGGCGACATGACGCCACCGATATAGTCGAGTACGGCGTGGCCGCTATCGGTGCATTCATCTGCCTCGGCGATGGCGCGATGGTCGAGCCAGACGATGGTGTCCCAGCGCCGTTCGCCCGTCACCGAGACGCTGAGCTGGCCGGCATTCCTGTCCAGCACCACCAGCGAGCAGGTGGCGTCGAACGACATGCCGACAATATCGTCGGCTGACACACCGGCCTTTTCGCGCGCGGCACGCACCGCGATGCAGACCGCCGACCAGATATCCTGCGAATTGTGCTCGGCGTGATCGGCCTTCGGCTGGTTCATGACGATCGGATGCTCGGCGCGGCCGAGCAAGGTGCCTGACGTATCGAGAATGCCCGCGCGGGCGCTCCCGGTGCCGACATCGACCGCGCAAACGAAGCTTTTCGTCAAGATGCTTTTACTCTCGCTCCCTAGAGCCGGATGATTTCAGGTCTGTTCGACCTGAAATCTGAATCCGTCTCTAAATCAAAGAAGTAGAGCATGATGTCGTCCGAAAACCGCTTCACACTTTTGGCATCATGCTCTAGCCTGCAATCAGATCGGGCAATTGCAGCATGTCCGCGAATATAAAGTCCGGTTCACTCGACGCAAGCCGCGCTTTCAAGGCCGGGTTGCCGGCGTGCGAACCGCCGGTGAAAGCAAAGACGCGCATGCCGGCCGCACGCGCCGCCGCGATGCCGGCAGGGCTGTCCTCGATTACGATGCAATTACCGGGATGCGCGCCCATGGCGGCGGCGGCATGGAGAAAAAGATCCGGCGCCGGCTTGCCGCGCGGGACCATGGCGGCGCTGAACAGATGGGGCTCGAGCAGGCCGAGCAGGCCGGTAACGTCGAGCGCATAGCGAATGCGGTCGAGCGTGCCGGAAGAGGCGACGCAGCAGGGAATGCCCAGCCTCGGCAGGATGTCGCTGATGCCGGGAATCGGCTTCAGCTCCTCGCGGAATTTGCGCATCAGTTCGACGCGCATGTCGGTCAGATGCACGTCGGTGATGTCGATGGTGAAATCGCGAAGAAGTATCTCGCGCACGCTCTTCATGCTCTTGCCTAAGAAATGCTCGTAGGCGGTATCTTCGCTGACCGAGCCCCCGGCGGCAGAGATCATGCCGAGCAGAGCCGAAACCGACAGCGCCTCGCTGTCGACCAGCACGCCGTCACAGTCGAAGATGACCAGTTCGGGCGTCATTGCGGCTGGCGTCAGAGCTTGCCGGAGATGTAGCGCGTCAGCGTCGCGCGCGTGCCATTCGCCCACAAGACGTTGAGCGCATGGGCAAAGGCCTCGGCGAACGGCGCCGAGCGGCCGACATCGCCATAGATGTCCTCCATCGCAAGCCAGGCGCCGGGCTTGTCCTTCGCCGCCTTGGCGGTTGCCTGCAGCCGGTCCCAGCTGGGATCGTTGGCTTCGATGTCGGCGCCGCTGTCGGTGGTGCCGAAGCAATAGCGGCACCACAGCGCCGATTCCAGCGCGAGACCCGCAACGCTCTTCCCGGCTTTCAGCCGGTCGGCGATGGTCGGGATGATGAATTTCGGCTGCCGGTTGGAACCGTCGAGGCAAAGCCGGCGGATGGTGTCGCCGATCTTGGGGTTGGAAAAGCGGTGCTCGATGAGCTGGTAATAATCCTCCAGCACGGTGTCCGGCACCGGCGGCACGGTCGGGATGATCTCGTCATGCTCGAGCTTGGCGAGGAAGCCGCGCACCAGCGGCTCCTGCATCGCCTCATGGACGAAATGGATGTCCATCAACCCTGCGGGATAAGCGATCGTGGCATGACCGCCATTGAGGATGCGGATCTTCATCAGCTCATAGGGCGCGACATCCCTCACGAATTGCACACCGACCTTTTCCAGCGGCGGGCGGCCGTCGGTGAAACGGTCTTCCAGCACCCATTGCCTGAACGGCTCGCAGAACACCGGCCAGTTGTCCTCGAGGCCGAACTCGGTGGCGAGAATGCCGCGCTCGCGGTCGGAGGTGGCGGGGGTGATGCGGTCGACCATGCCGTTGGGAAAGGCGACATTGTCGCTGACCCAGTTTGCCAGATCCTCATCGATCAGCCGGGCCAGCCCGATGACGCCATCCGAGGTGACATGGCCATTGTGAGGGATGTTGTCGCAGGACATGACGGTGAACGGCACGATGCCGTCGGCCCGGCGGCGCATCAGGCCCGCAAGGATGAGGCCGAACACCGTCTTCGGCGTCGTGCCTGCCTGTGCGTCGGCGACGATGTCGGGGTGGGTCGGGTTGAACTTGCCGGAGGCCGGATCGATGAAATAACCGCCTTCCGTGATGGTCAGCGAGACGATCTTGATCGCCGGCTCGGCGAGCTGGTCGATGATGGCATCGGCATCGCCGGGCGTCAGGAAGTCGATCATGACGCCGGTGACGCGGGCGCTCATATGGTCGGAATCCTGCTCGACCACGGTGGTCAGCCAGTCCTGCTCCTGCAGCTTGGAACGGCCGAGCTTTTCGCCCTCGAAGACTCCGGCGCCGACCAGCGCCCAGTCATGGCCGATCCCTGCATTGAAGAGATCGTCGAGATAGACCGCCTGATGCGAGCGATGGAAATTGCCGACGCCGAAATGGACGATACCGGGTTTGAGCCTGGAGCGATCATATCTGGGACCGGCGACCTTGGCGGGGAGTTCCGAGAGGATCGAGGAGGAGAGTTTCACGGTCATTTTTCTACCCTTTTGGCCGGGCTGCGGCCTTCGTGATCCCGGCCCATCAACTCATCCATTGGCCGCCATCGACATTGTAGGTCTGGGCGACGATGTATTCGGCGGCGTCGCTGGCCAGGAACACCGCCATGCCGGTCAGGTCCTCCGGCTTGCCCATGCGGCCATAGGGCACGCCCTCGCCGACCAGCCGCTTCTTCTCGCCCTTCGGCCGGTTCTCATATTTGGCAAACAGCGCATCGACCTCATCCCACATATCGCTGTCGACGACGCCGGGCGCGATGCCATTGACGTTGATGCGGTGCTTGATCAGGTCGAGCCCGGCGGACTGGGTCAGCGAAATCACCGCGGCCTTGGTGGCGCAATAGACGGCGACCAGCGGCTCGCCGCGCCGTCCGGCCTGGCTGGCGATGTTGATGATCCTGCCGCCCTTGCCCCTTGCGATCATCGAACGTGCCGCTGCCTGCAGCATGAACAAGGTGCCGGCGACGTTGACGGAGAACAATTTGTCGTAGCTCGCTTTGGTGATCTCGACGATCGGCGCCAGGTCGAACAAGGCAGCATTGTTGATCAGGATGTCGAGGCCGCCGGTCTTTGTTTCGACCGCCTTCACCGCCGCCTCGATCGAAG
Organism: Mesorhizobium sp. LSJC285A00; assembly: GCF_000503155.1. Lineage (NCBI taxonomy): Bacteria > Pseudomonadati > Pseudomonadota > Alphaproteobacteria > Hyphomicrobiales > Phyllobacteriaceae > Mesorhizobium > Mesorhizobium sp. LSJC285A00. The sequence goes on along the minus strand of NZ_AYVK01000026.1, from coordinate 37,693 downwards.
CGAGGTCGCTGACGTCGAGCCTGACCGGATAGGCGTTGGCGCCGATCTCGGAGGCTGTCTTTTCGGCAGCCGCCAGATTGATATCGGCAATGGCGACGGTCGCACCCTCACGCACATAAGCTTCGGCGAAGGCCTTGCCGATGCCGCGTGCTGATCCGGTGACCAGCGCCGATTTGCCTTTCAGCCTCACTGCGTCAGCGCCTTTCCGTCGGGGCCGAAGCGATGCATCCGGACCTTGTCGGGGGTGAGGTAAATGGTGTCGCCGTGACGGACGGGCATTTCGCCATCGGCGCGCACGGTCAGCGGACCGACGCCGTCAGCCTGGACATGCAGGAAGGTGTCGGATCCAAGATGCTCGGCGACGCCGACAAGGGCTTTCCAGTCGCCCGCCGTGGTCGATATCCCCATGTGCTCGGGACGGATGCCGATGGTCTTGGCGTTGTATTTGGCCGCCGGCGCGCCTTCGATCAGATTCATCTTCGGCGAACCGATGAAGCCGGCGACAAACAGGTTCTTCGGCGACTTGTAGAGTTCCATCGGCGAGCCGACCTGTTCGATGTTGCCGGCGTTGAGCACGACGATCTTGTCGGCCATGGTCATGGCCTCGATCTGGTCGTGGGTGACGTAGACCATCGTCGTCTTGAGCTGGTGGTGCAGCTCGCTGATTTCCAGACGCATGGTGCCGCGCAGTGCGGCATCGAGGTTGGACAGCGGCTCGTCGAACAGGAATGCCGAGGGCTGGCGCACGATGGCGCGGCCGATGGCGACGCGTTGCCGCTGGCCGCCAGAGAGCTGGCCGGGCCGGCGTTCGAGATAGTTGGTGAGGTTGAGGACCCGGGCTGCGTCCTTCACCTTCTTGTCGATCGTCGCCACATCCTCGCCCGCCATCTTCAGCGGGAAGCCGATGTTCTTGGCCACCGTCATATGCGGATAGAGCGCATAGGACTGGAATACCATGGCCAGCTTGCGCTTGGCCGGCGCCTCGCCGGTGACGTCACGGCCATCGATGTTGATGGTGCCCCCGCTGGTGTCCTCGAGCCCGGCGATGAGGCGCAGCAACGTGGACTTGCCGCAACCCGACGGCCCGACGAAGACGACGAACTCGCCATTCTCGATGACCAGGTCGAGGCCTGGAATGATGACCGTCGATCCGAAATGCTTGGAGACGTTCTTGAGCGTGATGTTTCCCATGGTTTCCTCCCCGAGGGGTTATTTGGCCGGATTGCTTCAGGCAACGTCCGTTATTTTACCGCACCGAAGGTCAGCCCGCGCACCAGCTGCTTCTGGCTGAACCAGCCCATGATCAGGATGGGCGCGATGGCCAGCGTCGATGCCGCCGAAAGCTTGGCCCAGAACAGGCCTTGCGGGCTTGAGAACGAACTGATGAAGGCCGTCAGCGGCGCCGCCTCGGTGGTGGTCAGGCGGATGGTCCAGAACGCTTCGTTCCACGCCAGGATGATGTTGAGCAGCATGGTCGAGGCGATGCCCGGCACGGCCATGGGGGTCAGCACATAGACGATCTCGCCCCACAGGGTGGCGCCGTCCATGCGTGCCGCTTCCAGGATCTCGCCGGGGATTTCGCGGAAGTAGGTGTAGAGCATCCAGATCACGATCGGCAGGTTGATCAGCATCAGCATGATCATCAGGCCGATGCGGCTGTCGAGCAGTCCGGCATCGCGGAAGATGAGGTAGATCGGGAACAGCACGGCAACGGCCGGCATCATCTTGGTCGAGAGCATCCACATCAGGATGTCCTTGGTCCACTTGCCCGGCGAGAAGGCCATCGACCAGGCGGCCGGAACCGCGACGATCAGGGCCAGGATGGTCGAGCCGACCGAGAGCAGCACCGAGTTGAAGAAGAACTTGAAGTAGCCGCTCTGCGCCTGGACCTCGGTATAGCTCTCGAACGTCCCCGACGGGATCAGCGCGAAGCCCTGGATGGCCTCCTGCTCCGACTTGAACGAGGTGATGATCGTGTAGAGGATCGGGAAGAAGATCAGCAGCGCGACGATCCAGGCGGCGCCTGTCGCAATGACCTTGTGTTGGGTGGTGACTGCACGTGCCATCGTATCCTCCCTTACTTGTCCAGGTTCTTGCCGACCGCGCGCATGGCGAAGAAGGCGACGATGTTGGCGAGAATGACGGCGATGACACCGCCGGCCGATGCCTGGCCGATTTTGAACTCCAGCAATGCCTTCTGGTAGACGAGGAAGGGCAGGTTGGTGGAGGCATAGCCGGGTCCGCCATTGGTGGTGACCAGGATTTCGGCATAGACCGACAGCAGGAAGATGGTCTGGATCAGGATGACGACGGTGATGGCGCGCGACATGTGCGGCAGCGTCAGATAGATGAAGCGGCTGACGAAGCCGGCGCCGTCCATCTCGGCGGCTTCCTTCTGCTCGCCGTCGAGCGACTGCAATGCGGTCAGCAGGATCAGCGTTGCGAAGGGCAGCCATTGCCAGGCGACGATGATGATGATGGCAAGCATCGGATGCTGCCCGAACCAGTCGATCGGTTGAGCCCCGAAGAAGCGCGCAATGTCGGCAAAGACGCCGTATTGCGGGTGCATGATCATGTTCTTCCAGACAAGTGCAGCCACCGGCGGCATGACGAAGAACGGAGAGATGACGAGGATGCGGACGATCCCCTGTCCCCACATCGGCTGATCGATCAACAGCGCCAGCATGATGCCGCCGATGACGGTGATCAGCAGCACGCTGCCCACCAGGACCAGCGTGTTGAGGATCGACTGCAGGAATGCCGGGTTGGAATAGAACAGCGAGTAATTCGAGAACCAGACAAACCCATCGCGGATCGGATTGAGCGGATTGTACTGCTGGAAGGAGAACCAGATCGTGAGTGCCAGCGGCACGATCATCCAGACGAACAGCAGCACCACGGATGGCGCCAACATAAAGCGGGCAAGCGAACGGGTCTGCTGAGTAGCCATGACGGTCACCCTTCAAGGTCAGCCAAATTTTCAGGTGTGTGAAAGGGGCCGCCCGAACTGGGATTCGGGCGGCCGTTGCCGGCCAAGGAGGCGACCGGCATTCGGCACCGGGAGGAGCCTTACTTGATATAACCGCCTTCGGTCATGGTCGCGGTGGCGGCGTCCTGCGCCTGCTTGAGCGCGTCGTCTACGCTGGTCTGGCCGGCGAGCGCCGCCGAGAAGAGCTGGCCGACCGTGGTGCCAAGACCCTGGAACTCAGGAATGGCGACGAACTGCACACCGACATAGGGCACCGGCTTGACGGTCGGATGCGTCGGGTCGGCGGCATTGATCGAGTCCAGCGTCATCTTGGCGAACGGAGCCGCCTTCTGATACTCGGCATTGGCGTAGAGCGAGGAGCGCGTGCCCGGAGGAACGTTGGCCCAGCCTTCCTTCGAAGCAACCAGTTCTGCGTAGTGCTTGCTGGTCGCCCAGGAGACGAACTTCTGTGCGGCGTCTCCCTTCTGCGTGCCGGCCGGGATGGCCAGCGACCAGGCCCACAGCCAGTTGCCGCGCTTGCCCAGACCATTGTCGGGGGCCAGTGCGTAGCCGACCTTGTCCGCGACGGTCGAGTTCTTCGGGTCGGAGACGAAGGAGGCGGCGACGGTGGCGTCGATCCACATGCCGCACTTGCCCTGCTGGAACAGCGCCAGGTTTTCGTTGAAGCCGTTGGACGAGGCGCCCTCGGGACCGTCGGCCTTCATCAGGTCGACATAGAACTGCAGCGTGTTCTTCCATTCCGGCTGGTCGAATTGCGGCTTCCAGTTCTCGTCGAACCAGCGGGCGCCGAAGGAGTTCGACATGGCGGTGAGGAAGGCCATGTTCTCGCCCCAGCCGGCCTTGCCGCGCAGGCAGACGCCGTTCACGCCATTGGCGCGGTCGGTCATCTTGTCGGCGGCCTGCTTGATGAAGTCCCAGGTCGGGGCGTCGGGCATCTTCAGCCCGGCCTTCTCGATCAGGTCCTTGCGGTACATGACGAACGAGCTTTCGCCGTAGAAGGGCGCGGCATAGAGCTTGCCGTCGACCGACAGGCCGCCGGCGATGGCCGGGATGATGTCCTTGGCGTCATAGTCGTCGCCGAGCTTGTCGAGCGGCAACAGCCAGTTCTGCTTGGCCCAGATCGGAACCTCGTAAGTGCCGATGGTCATAACGTCATACTGGCCACCCTTGGTGGCGATGTCGGTGGTGACGCGCTCGCGCAGCACGTTCTCTTCGAGCGTGACCCAGTTGAGCGTGACGTCGGGGTTCGCCTTGGTGAAGTCGTCCGTCAGCTTCTGCATGCGGACCATGTCGCCATTGTTGACCGTGGCGATGGTGATGGATTCGGCGTGTGCGGCAAAAGCGAAAGCGCTGGCCGACAACAAGCCCAAAGTGAGCGTGCGCAGTTTCATCAAATTCCTCCCATGAACCAAGATGAGCATTTGCCTTGGTAATGGGCAATTACTCACTTGGCATAAATTATGTCAAGCCGGATTCGATGCTGCAGCGCAGCACACGGGGCAGGTGCGCGACGTTGCGCGCGTAGAGGATATTGAATGGATTTGTTTGCACGGGATGTGAGAGCGGGTTGATGCCGACCCATCGCAACCCAATCATGGCGCCAGGGAGCGATAGGGCCCAGCCCGTCAGCCGTGGGACGGGTAGCTTCCCACGGAATATTCGAAAACCCTGCCGTCGCGTGTTTGCTTGGCTCTGGTCAGCACTTCCGTCACCTGGATCCAGCTGGGTTCGTCCTTGCGCAGCCTAACTTCCCGGCCGATTGCCTTCACGGCAGCTTGAAACGGCGTAAATGCTTCGATCACCTGCGTCGTGCGCACGGTGTTGTTTTCGATTTCCTCGACGCGATAGACTTTCATCAGCCGGCTGATCGACCCTGTTTCAATCTGCAGACGATTGATCCTGCTCAATTGGGTCGTCACAAGCACAAGCCTATGCCGGGCGAGTGATATCGACAGCGTTTTTGTCAAGCTTGGTTAACCGGGTGGCCCGATCGCAGCTGTTTGTCCGCGAAAGCGAGCATTCGTCGCGGATCCATGGCTCGCTTTGCATCTCGGAAATCAATCCGCGAATCGCTCGCCCTCAGGCGCAGGCGATCTCGGCCAGGATCCAGTCCCGGAAGGCTTTTATCTTCGGCACGTTGCGACGCGCCGTCGGGTAGACCAGCCAATAGGCGTGGCCGTCGTCGCCGACCAGGTCGAAGGGCTGGATCAGGCGGCCGGCGGCGAGCTCGGTCTTGAACAATGCGGTGGTCAGGATCGCCACACCATGGCCGGCGATGGCCGCGTTCGCCTCATAGGCCTGCGCGCCCATGCTGGTGCCGGTGCGCCTGGCAAGTTCGTCCGCCGGGACGCCGGCAAGGGCGAACCATTCCCGCCACCAGATGTCGCCGGGATCGAGAATGGGCAGCTTGAACAGGTCGGCGGGTTCGTGGACGCCACCTATGGTGGCAGCGAGTGCCGGGCTCAGCACCGGGGTGAAATCGGCCTTGAACAAAAGATGGGTCTCCACTCCAGGCCACTTGCCGCTGCCGGAGCGGATAGCGATGTCCATGTCCTCGCGGGCAAAATCGATCACCCTGTTCGAGGTATCGACGCGCACCGCCAGCGACGGATGTGCGACCTGGAAGGAGCCGAGGTGCTGCGCCAGCCAGTTCGAGGCAAAGGTCAGCAGCGTCGAGACGCACAGCACACCATCGGCGCCCCCACGCGCGGCGGAATAGGCGCTTGAGAGCAGGCTGAACGCCTCGCTGACGGCGGGCGCCAGGCGCTGGCCGGGTTCGGTCAGCACAATCTGGCGCGGCTGGCGCAGGAACAGCGGCGAACCGATGCGCTCTTCCAGAAGCTTGATCTGATAGCTGGCGGCGGCCTGCGTCATGCCGAGTTCCTGCGCGGCCTTGGTGAAGGAGAGATGCCGCGCGACGGCTTCGAACACCCTGATGGCCTGCAGCGGCGGCAGCTGGGCGAGCTGCGGTGCCTTGAGATCGGGCATAAGCCCTCCTTATGGGTCTTGATCGACGTTTGATTGGAAGCCGGAGCCGATCAGACTGATATTTGGTGTCGAGGAACAATCAAGTTCAAGCATAGCGGAGGCTGAAGATCATGACCACGGTACAGCAAAAGCTCCATTCGACCCCGGCGCAGAGCTGGTTTTCCCTGCTGGTGCATGAATTTTCCCTGCTTGTGCACCGCCGGCGCGGCTACGTCGACGTCCGGGAGTTGTCGCCGCATCTGCAGCGCGACATGGGTTTTCTCGACGGCAACGACCCGTCCGGGCGCTGCAAATAAACGTGTTGGATTTTATCGATGGGCCGCTTAATCTTTCAGGAACCGTCGAGCAAGGCCGTGGCGGTCCGCTCGTCGGTGATGAGGCCATTGACCAGCCGGCGGTTCACAGCGGCCAGGATGCCCGGCAATTTACGCTCGCCCATGGCGAGCGCAATGACCAGCGACTTTTCGCGTGACGGCAAGGCTGCCGACGATACCCGGTCGTTGGTGATGCCCTCGATCATGCGGCCTTCCCGATCGAACACCCAGCCGACGATCTCGGCGACGCCGCCAGCCTTTTGCAACGCCTTCAGCTCGCTTTCCGAGATAAAACCGTCCTCGTAGAGCGGCGCCTTCGGGCCGAGATCGCCGATGCCGACAAAGGTCACGTCGGCTTCCGCGGCCAGCGCCAGCGTCGGTTGGATCATCGGCTGGGCAAGCAGCATCTCGCGCTCTTCCGGCGACGAGGCGATGACCGGCAGCGGCATCGGGAACGAGCGCGCCTTGACCCGGTCGGCCATGGTGAAGATGACGTTGTAGAAGGCGGCCGAACCGTCGGGCGAGATGTTGCCGGTCAAGGACACAACCTTGTGCTGCGAGCATTCCATCGGCGGCAATTGCTCGATCGCCGCCTTCAGCGTGCGGCCGGTGCCGATGGCCAAGACGATGGGCGTCGGTGACCGCAGCCGCCGCTCGATCTCGGCCGCAGCCGCCTCGGCAATGCCGATCGTGGTCGAGGATGAGGTTGGATCGCTCGGCACCACTTCGACGAGGTCGAGCGCGAAGCGTGACTTCAGTCTAGCTGCGAGATCAAGGCAATTGGCGATCGGGTGGTCGACGCGAACCTTGATCAGCCCCTCCGACACCGCCAGCGACACCAGCCGCTGCGCCGTCTGCCGGGAAATGCCGAGCGTGGCGGCGATCTGGTCCTGGGTGTTGCCGGCAACATAATAAAGCCAGCCGGCGCGCGCTGCCTCGTCCAGCCTGCTGCTGCCGCCATCTTGCCGCGAATTCAAAATGTGCCTCCAGCCCTGCCCCTTTGCCTGCCCTCGGGCGAAGCGTCATAGTCTTGCAGGGAATGTGTCGGCGCGCAATTGTCTATTGGCAGGGCAATTGCTTGCTGCTTCCGATCCGACTGCCGCGCGGCAACCAACCAAGCGAAATTCGCCAGCGGACGGGCTCGGCGGTTTATCTCCTGATACAAACGCTTTAAGGGGATCGGCAAAGGAGCCTCGCATGACGCCGAAAGCGGTTTTCTGGGATATGGACGGCACGCTGGTCGACAGCGAGCCGCTGCATGAGGCGGCCTTGGTGGCGGCGCTGCGCAGCGTCGGTATCACGCCGCCGGCCGACCTGCATGAGCGGGTGCTGGGCGTCGCCGCCGCACCGGTCTACGAGATGCTGCGCAGCGAGTTCGGCCTCGACCTGCCCTTCGACGACTGGATCGTGCGCAAATACGATCACTACATGCCGATGGCCGAGACGCTGAAGCCGCGCCCCGGCGCGATCGAAGTGTTCAACGAATTGCGCGCGCTCGGCGTGCAGCAGGCGGTGGTGTCCAATTCCGACCGGGTGATCGTCGATGCAAATCTGAGCGCCGTCGGCCTGATCTATCCCGGCATGCGCACGATCAGCCGAAACGACGTGCGCGAAGGCAAGCCGCATCCCGAACCGTTCCTGCGCGCCGCATGGCTGGCCGGCGTCGATCCTTCAGATGCGGTGGCCGTCGACGACAGCGTTACCGGCGCCACATCAGGCCTGGCCGCGGGGATGCGGACGATCTTCTGGCCGGAAGCGCCGATGGCAGGACCGAAGGGCGCTGTCGTGATCAACAGTGCGGAAGAGTTGCGGGCTCAGTTGGGACTCTGAGTGAGCCTATGAACGTCGGCGCTGCCCCTCATCCCCCTGCCGGGACCTTCTCCCCGTGAACGGGGAGAAGGGTGAACTCATTCAGCTCCGGTACACCGGCTCTTCCTCGTCGAGGATCGCCTTCAGCTCGGCAAGGTGACGCTCTGCCTGGCCGGGATAGTCGTCCATCTCGCTGGCGGCCTTTTCGGCAATGGCATCGGACAGCGTGCGCAGCGGACGGCCGGTCCACAGAGCCTTGATGTAGGTTTCGGCGGCGCGCTCGAAATAGAACATGCGGTTGAAGGCGTCGGCGACGGTGTCGCCGATGACCATGACGCCGTGATTGCCCATCACCATCACTTTGACCTTCGGGTCGGTGAGCAGTTGCGAGCAGCGCTCGCCTTCTTCCTCGAAGGCCAGCCCGCCATAATGGGCATCGACGACGTGGCGGTTGAAGAACATGGCCGAGTTCTGATCGATCGGCGGCAGGGTCGAGTCGGCCAGCGATGCCAGCACGGTGGCGTGGATGGAATGCACATGCATGGCGCAGCGCGCATGCGGCACGTTGCGGTGAATGGCGCCGTGCAGACCCCAGGCGGTCGGGTCGGGCGCATTCGGGCCGGACAATGTCTCGGGATCATTGGCGTCGATCAGCAAAAGGTCGCTCGCCTTGATGCGCGAGAAATGCACCTGGTTGGGGTTCATCAGGAATTTGCTGCCGTCCTCGTTGACCGACAGCGAAAAGTGATTGGCCACGGCTTCATGCATGTTGAGCCGCGCCGTCCAGCGGAAGGCGGCGGCCAGATCGACGCGCTCCTCATAGTAGGGCAGGTTGGTCAGCGTTTCCTTTTGCAGGCGGGCGATGCTCATCCGAAAAACCTCCGTTTTTAAGAGAATGCCGCGCTCAGCCGTGGCCAGCAACCGCAAACTGGTGGGTCAGGTTGTCCCAAAACCGCTACGCACTTTTGGGCGACATGCATTACGCCGCCGAGCGAGCCGACTGCAGCCCGCCATGTTCGACGATGAAGTCGATGACTTCCTGCAGTCCCTTGCCGCGCGACAGGTCGGTGAAGCCGAACGGGCGCTTGCCCCGCATTCGGGCGGCGTCGCTCTCCATGACATCGAGGTTGACGTTCACATAGGGCGCCAGATCGCTCTTGTTGATGACCAGGAAATCGGAACGGGTGATCGCCGGCCCGCCCTTCCTGGGGATTTCCTCGCCCTGGCAAACCGAGATGACATAGAGGGTCAGGTCGGCAAGGTCCGGCGAGAAGGTGGCGGCAAGATTGTCGCCGCCGGATTCGATGAAGACGATGTCGAGATCGGGGAATTTCCTGTTCAGTCCGGCGATCGCCTGCAAATTGATCGAGGCGTCCTCACGGATGGCGGTGTGCGGGCAGCCGCCGGTCTCCACGCCGACGATGCGGTCCTCAGGCAGCGCCTGCAGGCGGGCCAGCATCATGGCGTCTTCCTTGGTGTAGATGTCGTTGGTGACGACGGCGATGGAGAAATCGTCGCGCAGCGCCTTGCAGAGCTTTTCGGTGAGCGTCGTCTTGCCGGAGCCGACGGGACCGCCGATGCCGATACGCAGGGGACCGTTTGCCTGAGTCATACCGAAAACTCCGTCATGCCGAAAACTCCGTGATGGCGAGGATGGCGAAGCTGAGCCCGATCAACAGGCAGAGCGGCGAATAGAAGCTGATATCGAGCCGCGCAAAAGGCTGTTCCGGCGCCAGACGGCGCCACCACGGCGTGAAGCCGGCAATGCCGCGGCCGAGGAAGACGAGCCCGATGAGCAGCGCTGTGGCGGCAAGGCCCTCCCTTGGAAAGGGGGAGGCGAAGACCCCGGTCAGCGCCAGCGGCCACAGGGTTGCGAGGCACAGGCACGCGGCAACGGCGAAACAGGGAAACGGCGTCGGCATCTCGTCGACGCCGCGAAAGCCGACGACGGCGTGGGCGCAGGAGACGCCGTCCCTGCCCGGCCAGATGCCGCCAAGGCCCCAATAGACATGCAGCGCGGTGATCAGCAGCAGGACGGCCGAGAGGGCGAAGGCGAGGACGATCATGAGCGGAACAGCCTGGAATACTGCGTCTCGTGCTTCATCGCCATGATGTCGGAGATGAAGGCGCAGCCGCCGAGATCGTCCAATGTCGAGCCGGCGGCGCGCGCGGCCGTCGACAGCGCCAGCGGCTCGAAGCCGGCGAGCAAGGCCATAGCGTCCGTCTGGCCGACGATGCCGAGTCGGATCGCCGCCTGGACGAGGTTGGAGAAGAAGGCCTGCAGGAAGGCCGACATCGCGTCCTGAAGCGCGAAACCGTTGCCGCCGGCAGCGGCGCCGACGGCGACACAGTAGGCGCATTCGGCCGGCAGGCGGCCCAACACCGGATTCGCCCACGCCGCTGCCGCTTTCAGGAAGGCGGCGCCTTGCAGCATGGTTTCGGTGTGACGCTCACGCGAGCCGGCCAGCGCTTCGGCGAGATCGGCAATTTCAAGGAGATCGCCGCCGTCGCGGGCGCGACGCCAGGCTTCCGTGAAGAGCACGGCGTCGTTCCAGCCCGAGCCCATCTCGACCAGCGTCTCCAGCCAGGAGGCGAGGCTGGCGGTATCGGCAACCAGCCCGTCTTGCCCGGCGCGTTCGAGACCATGGCTGTAGGCAAAGCCGCCGACCGGAAAGGCCGGCGACAGCCACGCCATGAGCCGCAGCAAAGCGATGCCGGATGGCTGGTCAGTCATGATCGTGATGATGCCCGTCATGGGAATGGCTGTGCGAATGCGACTCGCTGTGTGCGTGGGAATGCCCATCATGGGAATGCGCTTCGGCATGAGCATGGGCATGACCGTGATCGTGGCCATGCGCACCTTGCGCGGAATAGGCGCCGCGCACCGGCTTGAACGGCTCGGAAACGTCGCGCACCGTGGCGCCGAGACCTTCCAGCATCGCCTTGATGACGTGGTCGCGCAAAATCAGGATGCGGCCGGCCTCGATCGCTGCCGCCAGATGCCGGTTGCCGATATGCCAGGCAAGTTCGGTCAGATGCACGGCGTCGCGGGCGCGGATGTCGTAGACCTCTTCGGGCGCTGCGATGATTTCGATATAACCACCGTCCTCCAGCACCAGCCGGTCGCCATGGTTCAGGGTGACAGGCTCCGGCAGGTCGACCAGCACCTTGCTGCCGTCGGCAAGTTCGATGGCGCGGCGGCGCAGATGGCGCTCGTCATGGGGCAGCACGGCACGGCCGGATGGCGGCACGCTACCGGCAGTGCCGGCCGTCAGCACCGAGACGGCGCGCGGGAATTTGGTGAAGTCGGTGTTGAGGTTGAGTTTCATCGCATGGCTCCGCCATTGGCTTGCGCCCGTGCCCGGGCAGGCCGCGCCAAGACGCGGTCGAAATACGCGTTGACGCGCTCGGACTCGATCGGGAATTTTCCGGCTCGGGCCCAGCCGCCCATGTCGCCCAACAGCACGTCGACGGCGGAAAATCGGTCGCCCAGCGCAAACGGCCTGTTGCCCAGCCGGCCGTCCAGCGCCTTGGTCTCGGAGGCGAAATCGTAGGCGGCGGCAGGACCGACATCGACCCGCACTTCCTTGGGCAGCAGGAAGCGGTGGCGCAGCTTGTTCCACAGCGGCGCTTCGAATTCGCTCTGGGCAAAATGCATCCAGGAATCCATCTCGGCGCGTCCGGCCACACCTGGATTGGCGCCCATGCCTTTGTCGGCGTGCTTGTCGGCGAGATAGACGCAGATTGCCGCCGAATCGGTCACCGTCAGTTCGCCATCGATCAGGATCGGCACCTTGCCCGATGGGTTGAGCGCATAGGCTTCGGGCGAACGCAATTTGACCTCGACGAATTCATAGGGCTGCCCGAGTTCCTCGAGCATCCACAGAACGCGGCTGACGCGGGATCCACGCGATCCGATGGCTTGTACATGGTTGAACCCTCTTTCCTGCGACCCTAAACCATAGCCACTGTTCAGACGATGGTGTCGAAGAGCCGCAGGATGAACGATATTTGGTAAATCAGCGTGCCGGCGACGAAGGCGATGTGGAAACGGCGGTCACGCACCAGTATGGCGGCAATGCACAACACCACGAAAACCGGCGTTCGGAACAGATATTCATTGCCGTAGCGGGCGAAATGCTCGGGACCTTTCAGCAGCGTGTCGACAACATCGAGCAGATAGGTGGCCGCCAGCAGGCCGAAGAACCAGCCACGGCGCGAATAGAAGAAATCCTCGTAGCTGGTGTAGTCGAGCATCGAATCCGGAAACAGCAGCGCGCACAGCAGGAACAGCGTGATGGCGTAGAAGATCAGGAACAGGTACTTGCCGAAAGTCCAGACCTCTATGGTGTAGAGGCCGAACTCCCACCACCAGAAATGCACCAGCAGCAACAGCATGGAGGCGACCCAGCCGAGGTGCACGGGATAGAGCCTGTACTGGCCGGGATGCTGGACGATTCGCGCCACCCCCGACAGCAGGCGAGCGACGCCAAGTCCGATCACCATGCCCATGACGATGCGGATATGCGGGAAGATGTCGTGGGCGGAGGCTATTTCGGTGGCCATGACCTGCTACGCGGTTCTTTGAGCCGCATATTGCGGTGGGACCGACCGGGTCGCAACGGAATTTGCCGGGTCGATCAAATCGCCCCTCGCCTCAAAACAGGAAATACCGCTGCGCCATCGGTAGCACGCTTGCCGGCTCGCAGGTCAGTAGCTCGCCATCGGCGCGCACCTCGTAAGTCTCCGGGTCGACTTCGACATGCGGCGTAGCGTCGTTGAGCACCATCGAATGCTTGCCGATGCCGCCACGGGTGTTTTCCACGGCCACGAACTGCTTGTCGACGCCGAGCCGGCCATGCAGGCCTGAGTCCAGAGCCGCCTTGGAAACGAACGTCACCGACGAGTTGGTCCTGGCCTTGCCATAGGCGCCGAACATCGGGCGGTAGTGCATCGGCTGCGGTGTCGGGATAGAGGCGTTTGGGTCGCCCATCGGGGCTGCGGCTATCATGCCGCCGATCAGCACCATGTCCGGTTTGACGCCGAAGAAGGCTGGGTTCCACAGCACCAGATCGGCGCGCTTGCCGACCGCGATCGAACCGATGTCCCTGGACAGGCCATGCGCGATGGCCGGGTTGATGGTGTATTTGGCGATGTAGCGGCGGACGCGGAAATTGTCGTTGTTGCCGGTCTCCTGCGGCAATGACCCGCGCTGGCGCTTCATCTTGTCGGCGGTCTGCCAGGTGCGGATCGCCACCTCGCCGACACGGCCCATGGCCTGCGAGTCCGACGAGATGATCGAGAAGGCGCCGATATCGTGCAGAATGTCTTCCGCCGCGATGGTCTCCTTGCGGATGCGGCTTTCGGCAAAGGCGATGTCTTCAGGGATCGACGGCGACAGATGGTGGCAGACCATCAGCATGTCGAGATGCTCGGCCAGCGTGTTGACGGTGTAGGGCCGGGTCGGGTTGGTCGAAGACGGAATGACGTTGGGCAAGCCGCAGACCTTGATGATATCGGGCGCATGGCCGCCGCCGGCACCCTCGGTGTGGAAGGCGTGGATGGTGCGGCCCTTGATGGCGGCGACGGTGTTCTCGACAAAGCCGGATTCGTTCAGCGTATCGGTGTGGATCATCACCTGCACGTCGTAATCGTCGGCAACCGACAGGCAGCAGTCGATGGCCGCCGGCGTCGTGCCCCAGTCCTCGTGCAGCTTCAGCGAGCAGGCGCCGCCCAGCACCATTTCCTCCAGCGCTGCCGGCAGCGAGGCGTTGCCCTTGCCGGACAGGCCGATGTTCATCGGGAAAGCGTCGAAGGACTGGATCATGCGCGCCATGTGCCAGGGTCCAGGCGTGCAGGTGGTGGCCAGCGTGCCATGCGCCGGGCCGGTGCCGCCGCCGAGCATGGTGGTGATGCCCGACATCAGCGCTTCGTCGATCTGCTGCGGGCAGATGAAGTGGATGTGCGCGTCGAAGCCGCCGGCGGTCAGGATCTTGCCCTCGCCCGCGATGATCTCTGTACCGGGGCCGATGACGATGGTGACGCCGTCCTGCGTGTCGGGATTGCCGGCCTTGCCGATCGCCGCGATGCGGCCGTCCCTGAGACCGATGTCGGCCTTGAAGATGCCGGCCGTGGCATCGACCACCAGCGCGTTGGTGATGACCGTGTCGACCGCGCCGCCGGCGCGCGACACCTGGCTCTGGCCCATGCCGTCGCGGATGACCTTGCCGCCGCCGAATTTCACCTCCTCGCCATGGACGGTGAGGTCCTTTTCGACCTCGATAAACAGCTCGGTGTCGGCCAAGCGCACTCTGTCGCCGACCGTCGCGCCATACATCTGCGCGTAGGCGGCGCGGGTAATTCTAGCCATCAGTCAATGCTCCCCAAACGAGAGGCCGGCCGCAGCCGAACTCCACATCGTCGCCATCCAATGGTCATGCAATGACCCGCCCGGCGACACCTTCTGATCCCATTTGGCCGTTGAGGTGGCCGTGCCACCCCAAACCGCCCGTTTGCCAAACCCTTGGCCAAATCGATGAAAGGAAAATACATGCGCAAAATCATCGTTCTTGCAGCCGCCGCCACGCTGGCCTCCGCAACCGTAGCCGGCGCCCAGCAGCAGCCCACGCCGCAACCGAAGCCGGCAGCGCCCAGCGCTCAGCCGGCGGCGCCGGCGATCCAGAAGGTCAACATCGTCGATATCAGCGAATTGCCCAAAGCCACCCAGACGCAGGTCAATCAGGTGATCGCCCAGCGTGGCGATGCCGGGCTGCAGAAACTGCGCTCTTCGATCGACGCGACGCCGCAGATCAAGTCGGCGCTCGAAGCCAAGGGGCTCACCTCGGCACAGGTGGTCGCCGCCAGCATGACCACCGATGGCGCGCTGACCCTTGTCACCAAGAAGGCAAGCTGAAAGAAGCGCTTGGCGGGCCGGCACCCGGCCCGCCAGCCCACAGGGAACCTTCGCCCGACAGGAGGCGTTTCGTCCCTTTGGCGCCGAACGGCGTTGCACAGAAAAGTCCACCAGGAGCGAGCAATGCCTGTCTTTGCCGACACCAGATGGCTCCAGAGCCTTGCTGCCTGCGCATTTCTCGCAGCTTTCGGCCCGCAAGCCGCGCAAGGTCTTGAAAGCGCTGACGCCGTCAACCGGGCCGACACCGTCAACAGGATCGTCGGCTCCGATGTCCGGCAGGAGGAGGCGCGGACGGAACCACAGACCAACAAGATCATCACCGCGATCGAGCGGACGCGTGAGAACATCGGCGCCGTGCGCAAGACGTCCAAGCTCGACACTGTGGATATCGTCTTCCTCACCGACGCGGCGCGCAGCGAAGGCGGCCCGCCGCCGGCCGTCGAGAGCAAGGTCGAACAGCATCAGGACGACATTGCGGAACTGCGCAAGGAGATCGACGCCAACGCCTTGCTGTTCAACGCCATCGATTCGCGGCGCGTGCTTACGGAAGACGTCCTTGCGGTGGAATTCGACGGCTCGGCAAGAATCGTCATCTACGCGGCGGCCAGGCCGTCGAACTGACCTCAGGGCGCTCGACCCCGTCGATCTCACAGCCTGCCCATGATCTTCTGCTGAAAACCGTAGACCTCGCGTTTTCCTCCGAACGGCACCAGCGTGACGTCCCGCTCTTGTCCCGGTTCGAAGCGCATCGCGGTGCCGGCGGCAATGTCCAGACGCATGCCGCGCGCTTTGTCGCGGTCGAATTTCAACCCCTCATTGGTCTCGAAGAAATGGTAGTGGCTGCCGACCTGGATCGGCCGGTCGCCGCTGTTGGCGACCTTCAGCGTCACCGTCGGCAGCCCCTTGTTGAGCTCGATGTCGCCGCTTGCGGTGATGATTTCGCCGGGAATCATCGTTAGCCTCACAAAACGCCGAAGACCAGGCCGCCGCCGACTGCAGCACAAGCGGCGCCAGCGGCGCGGGCAAGCCCGCGAAAGCGCATGCCGAGGCCAAGGCCGGCAGCGATGCCCATGGCATGGAGAAGTGCGGTGGCAACGGCAAAGCCGGCCATATAGTCAAGTCCACCGGCATTTTCCGGCACTTCGGTGCCGTGGGCATGGCCATGGAACAGCGCGAACAGGCCGATGATGGCGACTCCGGCCGAGACCGGCAGATCGACCGCCAACGCCACCAGCAAGCCAAGCGCGACGACGGAGGCAAGGATGCCCGGTTCGACGAAAGGCACCGGCACGTGGAGCATGCCGAGCGCGCCGCCGACCAGCATGACGCCGACAAAGGCCAGCGGCCAGGCCCAGATTGCCTTGCCGCCCTTGAGCGCCGCCCACAGGCCGACGGCTACCATGACGGTCATATGGTCGAGGCCGGACAGCGGATGCGCGAAGCCCGCCGCGAAGGACGAGGTCGTGCCGATGCCGACATGGGCATAGGCGGGCATCGCCGCCGCCAGCAGCAGGATCGCTGCAAGCGTGGTGCGTTTGGTTGAAGCAGAGATCATCGGTCTTCCCTTCGAAGTCACGAAAACAATCACGCAGCCTTGCGCGGGCCGCAGCCCTCGGCCTTGAGCACGCGTTGGGTCGAGGCCGGATATTTCACCAGTTTCTCCACTGGGCGGATCGGGCGTGCGGAAAAATTGCCGCCGCAGTTCGGGCAGACGCCGCCCAGCACATGTTCAGCGCAGTCAGCGCAGAAGGTGCATTCAAAGGTGCAGATCAGCGCGTCCGCCGCTTCCGGCGGCAGGTCCTTGTCGCAGCATTCGCAATTCGGTCGCAGCTCCAGCATCGTTTTCTCCTCACCTGATCGGTTCGTGCACGGTCACCAGCTTGGTGCCGTCGGGAAAGGTCGCCTCGACCTGCACGTCGTGGATCATCTCGGCGATGCCTTCCATCACCTGCGCGCGGGTGATGACATGGGCGCCGGCCTCCATCAGTTCGGCGACCGGGCGGCCGTCGCGGGCGCCCTCGACGACGAAATCGGTGATCAGCGCGATCGCTTCGGGGTGATTGAGCTTGACGCCGCGTTCCAGCCGCTTGCGCGCCACGATCGCCGCCATGGCGATGAGCAGCTTGTCCTTTTCACGCGGCGTCAGGTTCATGCGCTTTCCTGGATTTGGCCTGTATTTGGCTCAGAGTGACCATAATTTGGGCAGACCCGCCCGCCCGTTGAGCAGTTCGACGAGCGGAACCAGCCGCTTGCGCAGCTGATAGCCGTCCTCGGCAAACAGCCTCGCAAGAAGCTTGCCAGATTTTTTGACGCTCCAGGCGCTGGCATCGCCGTCGGCGCCGACGATGTCGCGGGCCGGATCGAGCAAGGCTTCGGCCTGCGGCGAGACCATCAGCAGCGTCGCAGCGGCAATGGCGCCGCCGGCGACCGCCGGGCGGCCAAGTGCCGCCGCGATAGCCGGCCCGATGCGGAAATCCTCGGCATGAACGAGCGCACCATCCTGGCGGACACGCCAACGGTCGTGGAAATGGCCGTGCGCGGCCTCTTCGCCCATGGCGAGGCGGCCGAATATGGTGGCTTCAAGCAGCAATGCCTCGGCGCCTGCGGCAAGCTCGACCTCGAGCGTGCGGGCAAAGGCCGAGCGGTCGAAGACGATGGTTTCCTGGGGCAGCCAGGCGATACGCCCGCCCGCGCCGACGCTGAGCTTCACCCGAACTTCGGCGCGGTCGCTAGCGGCACGATAGATCTTTTCGCAGGCCTGGGTGGTTATCGAGGCGGAGGCACCTGGCCCGACATCGATTTCCCAGCCGAGCCGATCGCCGCCGGTCAGACCGCCGGCGGTGTTGATGAGCACGGCTTCGAGCGGATCGGCCGCAACGGCCGGCATGCGGATTTTGGCCGAGCCGTCCTGATAGAGGCGCAAAAGCCGGGTGCGTCCATCCCTGACGCCGCACGCAAGCCGGGCCGCCCCGGCCGCGCGCTGGGCCGGAAGAGCTGGGATCAAGACATGCTGCAACGTATCCACGGCGCTAACGTTAAGCACTCCCGGCGCTTTGTCGATATGGTGCTTGTTGATATAGCTTGTTGCTTGACAGCGTTTCCGTTTCTATAGAGGGAGCCTCTTTGGAACGGTCATGCTGCGCCTGGCGGGTTTTTGAAGGCGACGGCGATTTCAGTCCAGGCAACAGGGGCGCCAACCAATCGGCACCGCGACGTTATAAAATTGGGGAAGGAATCGAATGGCTGACGAGCTGGCAACGGAAATCATCGCCAAGATCAGGGCACATGCGGAGCCCGGTGGCGAAGAGATCACCACCAATACGGAATTGACCGCGCTTGGCATCCATTCCCTGGAACTGACCGAGATCATCTTCGATCTCGAGGAGCAGTACGGCATCGAGATCGAGATGAACACGGTCGATGCCTGGAGCAATCTCAAGAATGTCGGCGATATGGTTGAGGCTGTTCGCGCGCTGATTGCGAAAAAAGCCTGAGCTGAATGCAAAAGCGCGTCGTCATTACCGGCATCGGCGGCATATGCGGGCTCGGCGCCAATGCGCCTGCAATCTGGAACGAAATGCGGGCCGGCCGATCGGCCATCGGTCAAATCAGCAATCCCGGTTTGCATGATTTGAAGGTCAAGGTCGGCTGCGAAATCAAGACGCTGCCCGACCATGGCATCAGCCACAAGCAGACCGTGTCGATGGACCGCTTCAGCCTTTTGGCGACGATTGCCGCGCGCGAAGCCATGCAGCATGCCGGCCTGACATCGACTGAAGCAACCACCTACCGGATGGGCGCGGTTGTCGGCGTCGGCGTCTGCGGCTGGGAGGCGATCGAGGAGAACTATCGCGCCATCCTGGTCGACGGCAAGAACCGGGCCGGCATCTTCACCGTGCCGAAAGTGATGCCGAGTGCGGCATCCGGCCATGTCAGCATGAATCTCGGCCTGCGCGGGCCGGTGTTCGGCGTCACTTCGGCCTGCTCCTCGTCCAATCACGCCTTTGCCTCGGCGGTCGACCAGATCCGGCTCGGCCGCGCCGATGTCATGGTCGCCGGCGGCACCGACGCGCCGCTGCTTTGGGGCATCCTGAAGGGCTGGGAGGCCCTGCGGGTGCTGGCGCCCGATACCTGCCGGCCGTTCTCGGCCGATCGCCAAGGCCTGTCGCTCGGCGAAGGTGCTGGAATGGCGGTGCTGGAAACGTATGAACACGCCATGGCGCGCGGCGCGACCATTCTGGCCGAATTTGCTGGAGCCGGCCTTTCCGCCGACGCTTCCGATATCGTCGCGCCGACTGTCGAGGGACCGACGGCGGCGATGCGCGCCTGCCTGGCGGACGCCGGGCTCAATCCCGAGGACGTCGACTATCTCAACGCCCACGGCACCGGCACCAAGGCCAACGACCAGATCGAGACGGCGGCAATCAAGCGCGTCTTCGGCGACCATGCCTATAAGCTGTCGGTGTCGTCGACCAAGTCGATGCATGCCCATTGCCTCGGCGCCTCGGGCGGCCTGGAAATGATCGCCTGCGTGATGGCGATCCGCGAAGGCATCGTGCCGCCGACGGCCAATTTCCGGCAGGCCGACCCCGACTGCGATCTCGACATCACGCCGAATGTGGCGCGCGAGCGCAAGGTGCGCGCGGCGATCAGCAACGGTTTTGCCTTCGGCGGCACCAATGCCGTGGTGGCGTTCAAGGCGGTCTGACGGCAAGCGACTGGCCTGAGCGACTGGCCCTGAATGACTGCGAAGACGGTGTGTGCACCTTCGACCGGTTGATCGGCAAAGAAGCCGAGGATAATCCTTCGCAACTCGCCAGACGGCGCGATACCGCGCCAAATTCCCGACCGGAGCTTTCGATGACCGACCTGTCCGCCTTTCCGATCACCAAGCGCTGGCCGGCCAGCCACCCCGACCGCCTGCAGCTCTATTCCGCGACGACGCCGAATGGGGTGAAAGTCTCGATCGCGCTGGAAGAACTCGGCCTCCCCTACGAGGCGCATCTGGTGGATATCGGCAAGGACCAGAGCTGGACGCCGGAATTCCTGTCGCTGAACCCGAACGGCAAGATACCCGCGATCATCGACCCCGACGGGCCGGGCGGCAGGCCATTCGGCCTGTTCGAATCCGGCGCCATCCTGCTCTACCTCACCGACAAGACCGGCAAGCTGATCCCTGCCGATCCGGCGCGGCGCTACGAGACCATCCAATGGGTGTTCTTCCAGATGGCGGCGATCGGGCCGATTTTCGGACAGGTCGGGTTTTTCAACAAATTCGCCGGACGCGAGATCGCCGACAAGCGGCCGCTGGATCGCTACCGCAATGAATCGCGGCGGCTGATCGGGGTGCTGGAGACGCGGCTGAAGGGTCGAACCTGGATCATGGACGACGACTATACGATCGCCGACATTTCGATGCTGGGCTGGGTGCGCAATCTGATCGGCTTCTACGAGGCGCGAGAACTCGTCGGCTTCGACGACTTCCCCACCGTCGCGGCATGGCTGGAGCGCGGGCTGGCGCGGCCCGCGGTGCAGCGCGGCCTGACCATTCCCGCCAGGAATTGACCTCGGCCGGCCGAAGCAACCAGGTCTATTTCGCCTTGGCCTTGCTTTTCGAGCCGCCCTTGCCGATGACGGACGCAGCGAGCGACGCGGCGCCCCTGGCTGTCGCCGCCACCGCACCAGCGGCGACATTGGCGGTCGCCTTGACCGTGCGCATGGCCCCGCCGGCCATCGAGCCGCGGCTTGCCGGCTTCTTGGGTTTGGCGGTTTTCGCCGCCACCTTCGCCGTCGCGACCGGTTCTACCTTCTTTGGCGCCGCTTTGCCGAAAGCCGGCTTTGCGTCCTTGGACCGCTCGGCGATTGCCGGGCCGGCGCCTGCCTTGGCCTGCGTGGCCTTTGCCTGCCTGGCTTTGGGTTGAGCGGTCTTGCTCTTGGCGGGTGTTTTTGCCTTGGTTGCCATCTGACGGTTCCCTCGCGGCGGCACGATTGCCGATGAGAGATAACGACCTGAAAGTCTTAAGGTTCCCGTTCCGAAGTCCAGCGAACTATGCGGGATCGCCAACAACCAGGTCGGCGGACCTGCGACGGCCGAGCACGCGATCGATGTTGGGCATGTCGTTGGAAGCGATCCAGGCGCGGGCGTCTTCGTCGGAGCGGCCATGCTCGTGCCAGCGCACCAGAAGGCGGCGCTCGAGTTCGGCCCGCGGCACATCGACAAAGATGGTGAAGTCGAACAGCGGCGCCAGCCGCGACCACGGCTCCTCGTCGAGCAGGAGGTAATTGCCTTCGACCAGGATGAACTTGGTCTCGGCGGCAACGATGGAGGCGGCGGCGCGCGACAATTCCATGCTGCGGTCGAACACCGGAATGGCGATGTCTGGCTCGCCCGAACGGATGCGCTTCAACAGCGTCTCGAAGCCGGCGAAGTCGAAAGTCTCCGGCGCGCCCTTTCTTGACCGCAGGCCGCGCTGGTCGAGCACGATGTCATCATAGTGGAAGCCGTCCATCGGCACGACTTCAGCCGCGCCCTCCGGCAACAGATCATGCAGGCCGGCCGAGAGCGTCGACTTGCCGGCGCCGGGCGGGCCGGCAATGGCGACGATGAAGCGTTTCGCCTTGCCGGCGCGCTTGAAGATGGTGGCGGCGAGATGGGCGATTTCGGACATTGGGCGCTTCCAGTTATGCTTTGCATCTTGTCGGCAGTTTGAGGAAATTTCAAACCGCGATTTGGGCAATCTCACGACATCCGCCACGTCAGCGCTGCCCCTCGTCGCCCTGCCGGTGTCCAGCCGATAGATGGGTAACACTTCTCCCCCTATGCGTCCGCCGCAGCGCCAAGCAGATTGGTTGGCGCGGCGGTGCGGCGGACAAGCTCCATGTGCCGTGTGTCGAGGATGCCGGCAGGCAGGTGAGGGGCAGGGCCAGCGTTCGAAAATCAGCCGGGCTGGCCGATCCGCAGGAAATCGCTGTCGAATGCGACATCGCGGGTCGAACCATCGGCTCCGGTGAGATGCATGTGACCTGAGGCTGTCCCGATAGCGCGCGGCGGCTCGCCGCTCGCCAGCGGCAGCGTGCCGATGACATGGCGGAAGGAGACTTCGCCGCCGAGGGTAAAAGCGGTCGCGACCCCTTCGCGCTTCAGCCAATTGTCGTCGATCGATGCGGCATGGCCGATGGCGGCGCGGCCGTCCTCGATGCCGAGCACGCCGCGATGGCGGCTGCTCCACGGCGCGTAGTCGCGGCCGCCATTGCTGAACCACAGCATGGTGACCGGAAGCTCCGCCGGGTTCTTCAGCACCAGCACCAGATCCTGTTCGGCCCGGCGCGCCAGCGCCGTCCAGCCCGGACCGTCATGATCGGCTTCGACCAGGGTGATGAAATCCTCGCGCTCATCCTCCATGCGGTAGTCGGTGAGATCGAGCGTGCCGCCGCCAGTGGCTGGAAAGCGCGTCAGATCGGTCGAGCGGGCGGGATAGGAAAGCTTGAAGCGGCCGCGGGCCGGATCGGGCTCCAGCGGTGCGTCCAGTGTCCCGGCAAAGCGCTTCGGCGAAAAGGCCAGCCGGCCGCCATCGCGCATCGCCGCCATCGGATGGTGGGCGGCGGAGACCGCTCCGGAACCGCCGGAAAAGACATGCTCCTGATAGAGAAAGGGATGACTGTTGCGGAGCGTGAAGATCTTGTCGACCGTCGCGCCCATCACCGTGCGGCGCAACCGGAAGACGGCCCGCCAGCCGTCGGATGTCGCTTCGCTGGCGGTGACATCCCAGGCGCTGTTGGCCGGCCAGCCATGCAGCGGTGCGGCTTCGATGTCGCTGGCCGAAAACGGTGCGCATAGGAAATCGCCAGACAGCCGCACCGTGCCTTGAGGCAGGTCCGGCGGCAGCGTCTCGCCGGCATCGATCCAGGGCGCGCGGTGCAGCGGCTTCAGCTGGCGGCCATCGCTGTCGACCGTCATGTCGGCGATATGGCCGACAGTGGGATCGAGCGTGACCGAAATGCCCTTTGCCTTGATCGTGACCGTATCCATCCGCGCACCTGCTGATTCTGGTGGCAGCGAACAAACCCGCTCCGCGACGGATGCGCAAGCACAGCGACCGGCATTTTGCATCAGGGCGATTTTTACCCTCCCCCTTGTGGGGAGGGTCGGCGAGCGCTCGACGCGAAGCGGAGATTGTTCGACGGGGCGGGGGTAGCGCCCTACAAGGACCCCCACCCCGATCCGCTACGCGGATCGACCCTCCCCACAAGGGGAAGGGTGGACGCCTACTGCCGTTTGTACTCCCGGACCGGCGACTTGGTGCCGTCGGTGTAGGTGACCTGCACCGCCATCGACGTCACGTTGTCGGCGACCTTGAAGTAAGGCTGGTAGTCATAAGGAATGGCGTACGGGTCCTTCTTGTCGCAAGGCGGCAGCTTGATCTCCCTGTCGAGCGCCGTGCCGTTCAGGCTGTAGCGCACCTCCTTGATGCCGCAGCGGAACGACAGCATCTGGGAGAAATAGACCAGGCCATGATTGCCGCTGGCGTCGAAGGCGATCCACGACGTCCAGAACTGGTCGAGGATCTGTTTGTTGCCCTGTTGCAGCGCTGCGTCCGGATCGAAACTTATGTCGAACGGCCCGGTCTCGCGGCCCCTGAGATCGAGATACTTGACCCCGATGGTGGTGGCCGTGGTGCTGTCGGGCAATTCGAAGCTCGGATTGGGCATCGGCTTGCCGGTGCGCTGGTCGTTCATCGCCATCAGCCCGGTGTCGGTGAACGGACCTGACACACCCATGCGCCAGGAAATGCCGGTCGCGGCCTCGGGCAGCGAGATGGAGATCATCCAGCCGGCATTGGAGCGCATCGGCGTCAGCGTCGGGGCAAAGCGTGCTGGGTCGAGCACGTCGCCAAGCGCCGTCAGGCGGGTACGGCTGCGGTCGAGCCAGTCGGCGAGCTGCGTCTGGTCGACGAAATATTTGAGCAGCCCGCCTTCCTTTTCATAGGAGACGAACCTGGTCAGCGCCTCGGCCTCGCTGCGCTTGTCGGACAGCGACTGGACGCCGAGGCGATCCTCGGAAAACTCCTGCGCGAGCAGGTAATAGGCCGGTGCGAAATCCGGATTGGCGGCGATGAAGGCGTTGAGCTTGTCGAGACGCTGGGCATCGTCGAACTGCAGGATATGGACCAGCTTGATCGACAGCGCCTTGGCCTTGTCGGCCAGGGCGCCGAACACTTCGCGGGCGCCGGCCTTGCCGTCCTGCACGCGCAGCAGGGTGGCGAAGCGTGTGTAGGGATCGACGGCGTCGACGTCGAAACCGGCGAAAGCGAGATAGGAGCGCCGCGCATTCAGCATGTCGCCGGAAAGCTCGTAGACGCGGGCATTGTGATAGAATTCGTCCGGCCGCTTCGGCTCGGCGATCGTCCCGCCCTGCGCGGCCAATGCGGCAAAGCCCTTGGCGATGGTGTCGATCGAGGCGGCGATCTGCTCGGTGGTCGCCTGAAGCTTATCCGCCTGCTCGGCCTGTTTCTGCTGGCCGGCAGCGAGCGTTTCGGTCGTCTGCTTGACCGCCTCTACCGACTTTTGCGTCTGCGCGCCCTGCTCAGCCTGCTGCTGCTGGGTCGACGCAATTTCCTCGGTCTTCTTCGCCACCGCGTCGGTCGATTGCTTGACCTGGTCGACCGCCAGCTTCGTCTCGGTTACCGTTTGCTCGATCCTGGCCACCCTGGCCGAGACGATGCCCATCTGCTGCTGCAACTGGGCGATGGCCGGCACCAGGCCGGCGATCACACCGTTCTGCGAATTGGACTGCTGCTGCAGGCCATAGACGCCGCCGGCGACGGCGGCAGCGCTGGTGGCAAAGATCAGCGCCGGCAGCGCCTTGGCGGCCAGCACCAGCCGCAGAACGATGGCAATGGCGATGATGGCGGCGGCAACCGAAGCGACCAGCGCGATATAGGCGGCGAACGGCGCCAGCGGATTGAGGATGTCGGATGCGGCGCCGCCGATGAAAGCGACGCTGCCGGCCCATTTGCCGGTGCGGCTGAGCGAAGCCCTGATAAGAGATGGCGCAGCCGCGCCGATGTCACCGGTCANCAGGAAATCGGGAATGGAAAGGGCGGCGCCGCTGGCGATATCGATGCCGGCCCATTTGCCGGTGCGGCTGAGCGAAGCCCTGATAAGAGATGGCGCAGCCGCGCCGATGTCACCGGTCATTGTCAAATCCCCCAAGCAATTGCCGCCTCTATAGCAGCACCGCGACCCCGCAGGCAAAACAGGACAGGAAGCAGGCGATTTCGGGAGGTTGCCGTTTCAGCGCCGATGGTTGGCGAAGCCGAAGCGACATCTGATCTCCCCCCTTGCGGGGGAGATTGGCAGCGTCATCGGCAGCTCCGCCGTTAACCAAATGGACGAACACAATGGGTTAGGCTAGGTTCCGGCCCTCTCAGCAACGCCGGACTTGACTTGCCAAATTTCAATTTCCCCTCCCCCGCCCAGAAATTTCTCGCAGCCCTCCTGCTGCTTGTCTTCGTGGCCGGCTGCAGCACCACCGCACCGCCCGACAGCGTGCTGGCGGTGCCGGCGCCGCAGGAGAAATATGCGGCCATCGTCGTCGATGCCGGCAGTGGCAAGACGCTGTTCGAAGTCAGTTCGAGGGCGCAACGCTATCCGGCGTCGCTGACCAAGATGATGACGCTGTACCTGCTGTTCGAGGCGCTGGAGTCCGGCCGCGTCTCGAAGGAAACGCAGATCCCGGTCTCCGACAATGCCGCCCGGCAGCCGCCGACCAAATTGCGCTTCAAGCGCGGCGAGAGCATCGATGTCGATTCGGCGATCCGGGCGATCGTGGTCAAGTCGGCCAATGACGTGGCGGTGGCGGTGGGCGAATATCTCGGCGGCTCGGAGGACCAGTTCGCCGCCATGATGACGTCCAAGGCGCGCCAGATCGGCATGAGCAGCACCGTCTTCCGCAATGCCTCCGGCCTGCCCGACGATGGCCAGCACACATCGGCGCGCGACATGGCGACGCTGGGGATGGCGCTGCGCGCCCGCTTCCCGCAGCAGTTCCACTATTTCTCCGAAAGCGACTTCATGTTCCGCGGCCGGCTGGTGCGCGGCCACAACGACATGCTCGGCCGGGTGCGCGGCGTCGACGGCATCAAGACCGGCTATATCAGGGCATCCGGCTACAATATCGTCACGTCCTACAATGCCGACGGCCGGCATCTGATCGTGGTGGTGATGGGCGCCGCCAGCGCCCGCCAGCGCAACGACCATGTCGAAGCGCTGATGCAGCGCAGTCTGTCGCCGACGCTGGCCGATACCAAGACGCGGCTGATGTTTGCGGGAGACCAGCCGGCAGCGTCGCCCGGCCTGCCGCCGCCTGGTTTGCCGGCGCAGGGGTCGCAGTTGCCTGGTTTACCGCCGCAATAGAACCCGTCGTTGGGTGGAGGAACTCTGAAACGCCGGCGGGACAGCATCCCCCTCTGGCCTGCCGGCCATCTCCCCCTCAAGTGGGGAGATTAGCAGCTTCGGCGTCTCGCCTCTTTTTCGTGTTTGGCGAAGCCATGGCGACATCTGATCTCCCCCCTTGAGGGGGAGATGTCCGGCAGGACAGAGGGGGGGTCGTGAAGGATCGCTGCCTCATCTTAACTCTGCAGCAGGCGCAACAGCACTTCGGCGGTCTGGTTGCCGAGCAGCAGGCGAGCGAGGCCCCGGGGGGCTGCGCCGCCACAGGCAATTGCAGCAGGCATTCATCACAAGCGCTTGCACAAGCCCCCAATCTTCACCGCCACAGTGGCTATGGCGTGCCGGCTTGGCGTATCGTGGGCGCGACAGCAGGAGCCGGCATCATGAGCCCAAAACCATCCGAACAGGCCGCCAATGAAAACGACAGCGGCGGCGAGTATTTCGAGGCGCCGCCCATCGGCGATCATGACGCCGAGCTGGTTGCCGACGAGGCGCTGGAAGCGCCCGATGTGCCGGACTCCGAACCGCATGGCCGCCTGAAGCC
Organism: Mesorhizobium sp. LSJC285A00; assembly: GCF_000503155.1. Classification (NCBI taxonomy): domain Bacteria; kingdom Pseudomonadati; phylum Pseudomonadota; class Alphaproteobacteria; order Hyphomicrobiales; family Phyllobacteriaceae; genus Mesorhizobium; species Mesorhizobium sp. LSJC285A00. Next base: position 10,685 of record NZ_AYVK01000026.1, on the reverse strand, counting down.
GAAGCGAAAGCCGTCGGCGATATCGGGCCGCAAATTCCGCAAGCGCGACCTGGTGCGCATCGACGACCTGCGGCCAAGCCTGGCCGACCGCATCCGCTCCGATCATCCGGACCTGCCGCGCGGCGCCCGCATCAGCCGCGAGGAGCTCGGCCGCTACCGCATGCGCTACATGGAGGAGCTGCTGCAGCAGGAGCATGGCGAATTCTCCGAGCTCGACCGCCAGGTGGTCGAATCGATCGCCAGGCAGGACACGATTTCGGAAAACTCGGAAGAGGAGTTCGAGGAGCACCGCTCGNAGGTGGTCGAATCGATCGCCAGGCAGGACACGATTTCGGAAAACTCGGAAGAGGAGTTCGAGGAGCACCGCTCGTTCGCCGACCGCGTCTCCGACAACATGGCGGCTTTCGGCGGCAGCTGGTGGTTCCTGATCTCGTTCGGCAGCGTGCTTGCGGTGTGGATCGGCATCAATTTGATCGCGGGCGTGAGCAGCGCCTTCGACCCCTACCCCTTCATCCTGCTCAACCTGCTGCTCTCCTGTATCGCCGCCATCCAGGCGCCGATCATCATGATGAGCCAGAGACGGACGGAGGCCAAGGACCGCCTGCGCTCGTTCAACGACTACCGGGTGAACCTGAAAGCCGAGCTGGAAGTGCGCCATTTGCACGAAAAGCTCGACTATCTGATCTCGCGCCAATGGACGCGGCTGGCCGAAATGCAGCAGATGCAGCTGGACGCGATGCATGAACTGACCGGCGCGAAGAAGGCGAAGCGGGCGCCGCGCAGGGTGCGCAGGCGGGTGGCGAAGGTGGAGGTGGCGGGGTGAGTCCCGGGCTGAGGCTGCAGGGCGGACGCGAACTTGCCAGGCCGCGCAAGCGGCTTCGAAAATATCGCCACGCCAATTGCCCGTTGAAGCCCGCGCCGGCTTCCGCTAAGAAGCCGTGGCTGGCCGGCCTATCGGCTGGTTCGTTTTCAGGTTCCCTGAAGGCACCCGTAGCTCAGCTGGATAGAGCGCTGCCCTCCGAAGGCAGAGGTCACAGGTTCGAATCCTGTCGGGTGCGCCAACTTACCGATGCATTACAATAGCTTAGATAACCCTAAAGCGCGTCGCGCTGAACGGATTCATGCGACCGCTTGAAGTCTTTGTTTAATGCATGTCGTTGTCCCAGGACCGCGGCACTTCTGGGCGACATGCATGAGTGCCCGGGTGCAGGCATAGCCGATCAGTCCATACGGTGTTATTGGCGCGTCGATTACCACTTCCGCCCGTTCAGTCAGACGCTATGCTGCCGACCATGACACCAAGGCGCGCGTTCCGTTCGTGATGAAGCAAAGTCAACACCGCTTGCATGAGCGGATGACCATTCGCGGCCACCTCGAACCCGCGTCCTTCGTGCCTTGGATCATGCGCCATGCGGCCAAGCTCGGTCTCGCGCACCACATCGCTCATGCAAGCACCGATCGCATCGAACTCGATATTGCCGGTGCGGCGGAACTGATCGACATGATGGAGATGGGATGTTCGCTTGGGCCCATTGAGGTCTGGGTCGAGACGATCGACCGCGCGCCTGTCGAGCAAAAAAACATATAGCTTTGCGTGTGGTTACCCTCCGTTTGCACTTAATTTAACCAATATTGCAATTGCGAAATTATTATGCATACGTCAGCCGCATCGAGCGGTTCGCCAACTCCTTGCGCCGGCATCTCTCTGGTCGGGAAACAGTGGTATCAGTACGGAAAGTAAGGTCATGCTGTCCGACAAGACGGACACCTGGGTGCCGGTCGCCCTTACCCAGGATCTGCCAACAGGACAGGTAATGCCGGCGCGGACGCCCGCCGGTCCCATTGCCCTCTGGCGAAGCCAATCGGGGCGCTTGGCGGCATCGGCGGATCGCTGTCCGCATCGCGGCATGCGCCTCTCCCATGGCTTCGTGCGCGGCGAGGCGCTCTCCTGCATCTATCACGGCTGGACCTATTCGCAGGCCGGTCAGTGCCTGCGCATTCCCGCCCATCCCAGCCTCACGCCGCCGGAGACGATTCGCGTTGCGACCCGGTTGGTCGAAGAGGCGGGCGGGATCATCTGGGTCGCTGATGGAGAGCCTGACGGCAAGCCACCCCTTTTTGAGGGTTACGTCCCGCTCCGTTCATTGACGGCCCGCGCCGGATGTTCGGCACTCTCGGTCGCTGCCGGTACGAAGGCCACCGTTGAAGGATACGTCTGGCAGGCGCCCGGCGCGCCGGCAATCCGCCTGCTGCCCATCCCGCAGGAAGCCGGCGAGACGCTGATCCACGTCCTTGTTCCAGCCGATTGCGATGCGTCCGAGCGCATCGCCGCCTCGCGAGCCGCCGAGAGCCTTCGGCGCATGGCCGAAGGGATCGAGGCGAAAGGGGCTGTGCCATGATCGACGATGCGATGCGCGACGAATGGTATCCGGTCGGGCTTTTCAGCCGGCTCGACCGCTATGGGCGCGAGACCACCCTGATGGACGAGCCGATCAAGGTTGCGCTCGACGCCGATGGCGCGGCGAAAGTGACAGGCGAAAACGGGCGCGTGCTGCCGGTTTCGGTGCGCTATGGCCATATCTGGTCGTCGCTCGGCGAACCGAAGAAACCGGTCTTCCCGATTCCCGAGGCAGACCAGCCCGGGCGCCGCTTCGTCGATGTCGGCGTGGTGCGGGTGCGCTGCTCGCCGCTCCGCGCCGTCGAGAACTTCCTCGACATCGCACACTTCCCCTTCGTCCATACCGACATCCTCGGCTCGGAGCCGCATACCGAGGTCGAAAACTACAAGGTCGAGATCCGCGAGGAAGAGGACGAGGTCTGGGCGACCCAGGTGAAGTTCTACCAGCCGCAGGCGGCGAAATCCGCGAGCGGAGGTATCACGACGGAATACATGTACCGCGTGCCGGCTCCGACCTGCTCAGTCCTCTACAAGACCTGCCCGCCGCGCCCGGGCGAATGGGATGTCATTGCGCTATTCGTCCAACCGCTTGCCGAGGATCTCTGCGACGTCTGGCCGTGGATGGCGCTTTTCGATGACGAGACGCCACAGACCGACCTCATCCATTTCCAGCAGACGATTTTCCTGCAGGACCGCTCGATCCTCGAAAACCAGATCCCGCGTCTTTTGCCGCTCGATCCCGGCATGGAAATCCCGACGCGCGCCGACCTGACCTCGGTCGCCTATCGCCGCTGGCTGAAGCGCCACAATTATACCTACGGCGCGCAATTGGTGGCACAGTGAAGCTTTACGACTACATCCTCTCCCCAAGTTGCTACAAGGTGCGCCTGATGGCGACGCTGTCAGGTGTGAAGCTCGAAATCCGCCCGGTCGACTTCCATCCCGGCGCCGAGCATCGCGGCCCCGAGCTTATGGCACTTAATCCGGGAGGCTCCATCCCGATCCTTGAAGACGGCGACCTGATCCTGACCGAGTCTTCCGCCATGCTTGGCTATCTCGCCGCGAAGGCAGCACCGGCCTGGCTCGGCAGCGGCGCCCCCGAGGAGACGGCGCGCATCCAGCAATGGCTTTCCTTCTCGCACAGGCTGACCGCCAACCTCGGCGGCGCGCGCCTGCATGAGATGCTGCTGCGTCCCGGTGACATCGGTGCGCTTCAGGCCAATGGCATAGCGGCACTACGTGAGCTGGAAGCCGGCCTCTTCGAACAAAAAATGCGTGGCGATCGGTTTCTCGCATCCGACCGGCCGACGATTGCCGACATTGCTTGCTTTCCCTACGTCGCGCTCGCGCCCGACGGCGGCGTTTCCCTCGATCCGTATCCCACGATCCGGCTCTGGTCGCGAGCGCTCCGCAGCCTCGACAATTTCATCGAAATGCCCGGTATCCACCGGCTGCACGAGTTGAAGCCCGAACCGCGACCCATACCGGACGAGGCGTGAGGTGACCGGCTATCTCCTGAAGAATTGCGCAGCGGTCATCACCGACGAGGGCAGGGGTCCGAGCGTCCGGCGCAATGTCGATATGCTGACGAATGGCCCGCAGATCGAGGCAATCGGGCAAGGCCTGCACAGAAGCGAGTTGCCGGCCGGTACTATCGTGCAGGACGCCGACGGCTGGTTCGTCTATCCCGGCCTCGTCAACACGCACCATCACTTCTTTCAGTGCTTTGTGCGCAACCGTGCCGACCTCGACTGGACGAAGCTGTCGGTCATCGAATGGCTCGACCGGATCTATCCGATCTTCTCCCGGCTCAACGAGGATTGTTTCTACCACGCCTCGATCACGGCGATGGCAGAGTTGATAAAGCACGGTTGCACGACGGCCTTCGACCACCAGTACAATTTTCCGCTCCATGCCGGAAAACGGCTCATCGACCGGCAGTTCGAAGCGGCCGACCTTCTCGGCATGCGTTTCCACGCCGGCCGCGGCGGCAACACGCTGCCAAAATCGGAAGGCTCGACCATTCCAGACGAGATGCTGGAGACCACGGACGAATTCATTGCCGACTGCGCACGCCTCATCGACACTTATCACGACACCAGTCCCTTCAGCATGCGTCAGGTCGTGGTCGCTCCCTGCCAGCCGGTCAACTGCTACCGCGAGACCTTCGTGGAATCGGTTTCGCTGGCGCGTGATCGCGGGGTGCGGATGCACACCCATGTCGGCGAGGGCGAAAGCCCGATCATCGAGGCCCGCCATGGCATGCGTACGGTGGACTATCTCGAGGACCTCGGATTTGCCGGCCGAGACACTTTCTATGCCCATTGCTGGGAGCTGACGCATGACGAACTGCGGCTGATGGCGGCGAGCGGCACCGGTGTCTCGCATTGCCCGGAGCCGGTCTATCTGGTGGGCGCGGAGGTGACTGATATTCCCGCCATGTCCGCCTTTGGCCTGCGCGTCGGTCTCGGCTGCGACGGTGCTGCCTCGAACGACAATTCCAACCTCATGCACTGCATCCATTCCGCCTACATGCTGCAATGCCTGGCGGCCTCGACGCGCGCTCATCCCGTGCCTGCGCCGGTCGATTTCCTCGGCTATGCGACAACGGGCGGGGCCGCGCTTCTGGGCCGCAATGACATCGGCCGACTGTCGCCCGGCATGGCCGCCGACCTCTTCGCGATCGACACGCGCCGCATGGATTATGTCGGCACGCGCCACGATCCATTGAGCCTGATCGCCAAGGTCGGTATCGGCATGCCCACCGACATGACCATGATCAACGGCCGCATCGTCTGGGAGAAGGGTGCGTTTACCGGGCTGAACGAGGCCCGGCTTGCTGCGGACGCGGAAGCCGCCTTTGCCGCGGTGGAATTCTAACAACTTAAGACAGGGGAACTGACATGCTGAACTATCTGACCCGCAGAACTCTGATGAAGGGCCTTGCCGCGACAGGGCTTGCCGGCGCGCTTGGCAGCCGTCCCGCCTTTGCGGCCGACGAGCCGCTCGGTATCACGCTCGTGCTCCCGTCGCCGGTCGGCGATGTCGGCTGGGGCCATGCGCTCGCCGCCGGCCTCGAGCCGGTCAAGGCCGCGTACGGCGACAAGGTGAAGATCACCGTCATCGAGAACATCGCCGAAGGGCCGGACGCCGACCGGATCATGAACAAGACCGTCGCCGACGGCAACAAGTTCCTGATCGCCGGCTCATTCGGCTACCAGAATGGTGCATTACAGATCGCCCGCCGCGATCCTGCGGTCACCGTGCTGCATGCCTCCGGCTTCCAGACCGCGCCGAATTTCTCGCCCTTCGCGGCGAAGTATTTCCAGGGCACTTACCTGCTCGGCATAGCCGCCGCAGCTCTTTCCAAGACCGGCAAGGTCGGCTCCGTCTCGGCCTTCGCCATTCCGGAGCTGATCACCTCGATCAACGCATTCACGCTCGGCGCACAGACCGTAAATCCCGATATCGAGGTATCGGTCGTTTGGGTGAACTCCTGGTTCGACCCGGCCAAGGAACAGGAAGCCGCCAAGGCGCTGATGGCACAGAACTGCGACGTGATCTTCTCGAACGCGCAGGACACACCCTCCGTGATCTCGGCCTGCGAGGAGGCTGGCGTCTATGCGTTCAACCTCAATTCGTCGATGAAGAAATATGCGCCGAAGAAATATCTCGGCTGCATCGCGACGGACTGGTCGCCCTTCTTCAAGGCTTCCGTGGATGCCCATCTCGCCGGAACTTTCAAGGGCGCCAACACCTTCCTCGGCGTCGCCGAAAAGGTGGTGGAGGTCGTGGACTGGAACTCAGATATCCCAGCCGACACGATGACGAAGATCAAGGAAGTGGCGGCGAAGATCGCCGACGGCAGCTTCTCGCCCTTCACAGGTCCAATCACCAAGGCCGACGGCAGCGAAGCCGCCGCCGCCGGTGCGACGATAGCGGATCCCGAGATCGTCGCGATGGACTGGCACGTCAAGGGTGTCACCACACCACTGCCGAAGTAAGTCATGACCCCGCCCCTTCTGTCGCTCCGCGGCATCTCGAAGAGCTACGGCCAGATCCGGGCCAACCAAGCCATCGATCTGGACGTGGCGCCCCAATCGATCCATGCGATTCTCGGGGAGAATGGGGCGGGCAAATCGACGCTGATGAAGCTCATCTATGGCGTTGAACAGCCGGACGAAGGCACCGTCGTCTGGAACGGAGAGCCTCTGCGCCTTGCCTCGCCGGCTGAGGCACGGCGCAGGGGCATCGGCATGGTCTTTCAGCATTTCTCGCTGTTCGAGACGCTGACTGTCGTCGAGAACATCCAGCTCGTCGTCCCCGGCGGCAAGGCGGAGCTGGCGGGGCGCATCCGCAGCCTCGGCCAGGATTTCGGCCTTGAAGTAGATCCTCTCGCCGATGTGCACGCGCTCTCGGTCGGCGAACGGCAGCGGGTGGAGATCATCCGCTGCCTGATGACGGACCCGAAGCTGCTCATTCTCGACGAGCCGACCTCGGTCTTGCCGCCGCAGGCGGTGAAGAAGCTGTTCGACACGCTCAGGCGCCTTCGCGACCGCGGCGTGTCCATCCTGTTCATCTCCCACAAACTGGAGGAAATTCGCACGATCTGTGACCAGGCGACGGTCTTGCGTGGAGGGCGCGTTATCGGCACCGTCGACCCGCGCGACTATGATGCGCACGACCTCGCCCGGATGATGATCGGCCGCGACATGCCCGAGGTGATGCCCGCGTTGGCCATGCCCGAGGGGGAGAAGCGGCTGGAAATAATCGGCATGGACTACACGCCGGACGACCCCTTTGCCACGCCGCTCTCCGGCATCAGCCTCACGGTACGATCAGGCGAGATTCTTGGCATAGCCGGAATATCGGGCAATGGCCAAGGCGAGCTTGCCGCGCTTATCTCGGGCGAAGCGATGCTGCTGAAGGAACAACGCGACCGGATTTACATGATGGGCCGCGACGTAGGCGCACTCGATGCGGCCGCGCGCAGGAGATTTGGCTTCGCCTTCGTGCCCGAAGACCGGCTGGGACGCGGCGCGGTCCCTGAAATGTCGCTCGTGCTCAACACCGTTCTTACCGCCCATCCTTTCGATCTCGTGAGGCGCGGCCTCATCAACAGCGCCGGAGCGACGGCTTTCACCAGCGAATGCATCCGTCGGTACGACGTCCGCGCCTCCGGCCCGGATGCCGAAGCGGGCTCGCTGTCCGGCGGCAACTTGCAGAAATTCATCGTCGGTCGCGAGATGATGCTGTCGCCAAAACTGCTTTTCGTGGCGCAGCCGACCTGGGGTGTAGACATTGGCGCTGCATCCGCCATCAGAAGGCGGCTCATCGCGTTGCGCAACCTGGGCGTGGCGATCCTCGTAATTTCCGAGGAACTCGAGGAACTTTTCGAACTCTGCGATTTCATCCAGGTGCTCCATCATGGAATGCTGAGTCCGCCTCTGGTCACGCGGGACACGCGCCCCGAAGACATCGGCAGATACATGATCGGAGCACATGCCTCGCCAGAGAAGGTTCCTGCATGAGCGTTTGGGCCGCGCCGTTCCTCCCCGCGCTCGTCCGCCGGGAGCATGCCTCGCTCGTCGCGGCCATGCTGGCCCCGGCTGTCGCGCTTGGCATGGCGATCATCCTCAATCTGGGCCTTTATGTGCTGATAGGCCGAGATCCGGCGGCCGTCCTGTACGCGATGCTTCTCGAGCCGTTCCTCTCCTGGGCATCGTTCGCGGAGGTGCTGCTGAAGGCGGGGCCTCTTCTCCTCATTGCTCAGGGGCTGGCGATCGGTTTCCGCGCAAAAGTGTTCAACATCGGCGCGGAGGGCCAGTTTATCCTGGGCGCTATTTTCGCCTCGGCGATCCCCGTCTGGTTTCCGCAGGCGACCGGGCAGTGGATCTGGCCGCTGATGCTGCTTCTCGGTGCCCTCGGCGGTGCGCTTTGGGCATCTATCACCGCCTTCTGGCGCGTCAGGCTCAATGCGAACGAGATCCTGGTCTCCCTAATGCTGAGCCTCGTTGCGGCGCAAGTCCTCAACTACCTGCTGCTCGGCCCATGGAAGGACCCGGCCGGCTTCAATTTCCCACAATCCGTCATGTTTCAGAACGACGCGATGGTGCCGACCCTGATCACCGGTACCCGCGTCAACGTCTCGCTGCTCATCACACTTGCGCTCTCGCTGGTGGCCTGGGTTTTCATGCAGCGGAGCTTCATGGGGTATAAGCTCAAGGTCGGCGGCCTTGCCCCGCGCGCGGCCGGTTACGCCGGCTTCAGCGAAGGGCGTGCGATTTGGCTATCGCTTCTGATCGGTGGCTTGGCGGCGGGACTGGCAGGCGCGGCGGAAGTCGCGGGTCCGCTCGGCCAGCTGCAGCGCTCGATCTCGACCGGCTACGGTTATGCGGCCATCATTGTCGCCTATCTCGGCGGCTTGCATCCAGTCGGCATCATCTTTTCCGCGCTCTTTATGGCTGTCCTCTATATCGGCGGCGACAATGCGATGGTGTCGGCAAACCTGCCGATCGCCGCCGTCCGCGTCTTCCAAGGCAGCTTGCTGCTCGCCTATCTCGGCGCTGTGGCCTTCGTGCGCTACCGCATCGAGTGGCGCCGCCCCCATCACCTGAGCCAGCCATGAACGCCGTCGAGTTCATTATTTCGGGCATGCTCGCAGCGGCAACCCCCTTTCTCCTTGCCGCACTCGGCGAGTTGGTGGTCGAGCGCACCGGCGTTCTTAACCTCGGCGTAGAGGGCCTGATGGCCCTCGGCGCGGTGCTCGCGTTCATCGTCGTCTACCACGGCGGTGGACACCTGCTGGGGTTCGTTGCCGCCGGCCTCGGTAGCGCCGTCCTGTCCCTCGTCTTTGCAGTGCTGGCACTCGGATTCCGGGCAAACCAGGTCGCGACAGGCCTTGCGATCGGCATTCTCGGCCAGGGCCTTTCGGCGCTGTTCGGCAAAAGCTACGAGAGCTTGACGGTCAAGGGGCTCCCGAAACTTGCCTTTCCCGGCCTCTCGGAAATCCCGGTAGTCGGCAGGCTGCTTGTCCAGGACGTCGTCGTATGGCTTTCCCTTGCCGTGACGTTTGCGATCTGGGCGATGTTTGCCTATACGAGAGTCGGCCTTGTCGTGAGGGCAATCGGCGAGAATCCCAAGGCAGCCCATGCCATCGGCTATCCGGTTATCGCTATCCGTATCGCGGCCATAGCTTTTGGTGGCATGATGGCGGGTTTTGCCGGCGCCTATGCGGCGGCGGTGTACACGCCCCTTTGGGCGGACGGTATGATTGCCGGACGTGGCTGGATCGCGATCGCACTCGTTGTCTTTGGTACGTGGCTCGCTGGCCGCATCTTCCTGGGTGCCTGCCTCTTCGGCGCGGTTTCGCTGATGAGCCTCGCCGCCCAGGCGACCGGTCTGGACTTGCCATCGCAACTGCTTTCCAGCCTTCCCTATCTCGTTACGATCGTCGTGCTCGGTGTCATCTCGGCGGACCGCCGCTTGCTCAGGCTGAACGGTGTCGCCTCGCTTGGCGAACCCTTCGAACGTTAGCCGGGATGAAAGTGGATTTGCGAAACTCGGCGTAAGTTGAAGAGATTCGAAACGCCAGCGGACGATCGGCATCCGATCCAAAGGGCAGAAACGCCAAACGGGGCGAAGGTATGCCCGCAAGGGTAGCGCTGACGCCGTCGACTGCGAGCAGCGGAACGATGTGACGCACAACGCGCCCGACATCGGTGGAGATCGTCGCGGGTTTCTTGGGTCGTCCCCTTTCCCCAGCACGAGCCCATTCTCGAGGGTCCATTCTCCACCGCAGCCTAGGGAAGCGGCTTCGCAAGACGGCCTGAGGCATGCGCCCGGCAAATTCCCGCATGCGAGCACTCGTCCTGCCTGTCTAAGGTTCCGAGTCTAACCGCAAATCCTCGATTTTTTCCGCCAATTCCAAAATATATATTCCGATCGCCGCAAGCAGCCATAACAACGATTTCCAATACTACCTATTCTCGCAGAAACTAAAAACGCTACACTCGCGTAATCATATTGGTAACGGATGCTGTTCAACCTGCGTACAGGCAACCAACACGGGGAGCGTCATTATGGATTTCTTTAAAAGTTTAACAAAGGCCTTGGCCGGTGGCGCTGTTGCCGTGGCTTTGTGCTTTCCGGCTGGCGCGGGCGGGCTCAGTGTAGGCATCGGCGGCAGCGGTGGGGTGGGCGTCTCGGTCGGCGGCAGTGGCGGCGGGCTTGGCGTCGGCGTCTCGGTCGGCGGCAGCAAGGGCGCCAATGTCGGCGCAACGGTCGG